>CAYWTX010000501.1:0-18773 GCA_964461295.1 uncultured Planctomycetaceae bacterium
ACTTGTGCGTGGGTGTGGTGAATGCCCAGGCCGTAGGAAATGGTCGAAGGCCAGCGCGGGCGAGCGTGCCCAACCGTCAGGCTCGTCCGGTTCACCGGGGTATGGAAGGCGGCACGGCACGAAGGACGCGCAGATGAAAGCCGGGACGCTCTGGCCCTGGCCCGACGGGCAAAGACTCGTGTCAGCGCCGGCCCGAAAAGTACCGAAACCAGCCGATCCGAAAGTACATCAAACCGGCCGGCCCGAAAGTGCATGTCGCAGCCCAGCAGGTCGAAGAAGACCCAGAAACGGCTGAAGAAGACCGGGTTGTGCTCGCTTGGGGAAGAAGACCCATGCGAAGAAGAACGCACTTTCAAACCGGCTGAATTCGCGCACTTTCAGAACGGCGATGACAACTCGCCCGCGACCGACAAGGACAGCGGGCGAGAAGGATCCCAGAGCCTCGGATGAGGCCATAGTAAGCGATGACCTGGCGGGACAGCATGACCCGCCGGCGAGCCAAGGGCCTCTGGGCCGGACACGCCGCACGGCCGGCGGACGCTATCGCACACAGAGGCGTTACTGCGTCTCCCAGTTGGCCGGGCAGCTAGGGCGCGTATAAGCGTGGCAGGTGCCCGCGAAGGTCGCGGCCGGACTCCGGCTTGTAGCCGTACTGGAGAAAACCCGCCGTACGGAATTGTAGAGAGGGCAGAGGAAACGTGATGCACGGCCTGACGACCATTTGCCACGAAATCCGAAAGGACGGCCACAACGTAAGCCGTCGGCCTAAACATAGGCGCGCCTCTGCTCTACTCACCATCAGTAACTGTGCAGCCGCGCCAAATAGGCTTCACGCGGGCCTGCTCGTGGCATGCGAGTATCTTCCTCCTACGCCCCGCCCGCGTCAACGAAAGAGCAGCCTGTCCCCCTTTCCCCTCTTCCCCTCCTGCCCCATTCCCCTCCCTTTCCTTCATGGACTGCCCTTCCGCGTTGTTGGCGTCGCGAAGGCCGCAGTTGTCGCCTCGAGCATCGCCTTCCATGTCGCCGCATCCAGGGCTATGAGTGGCTTCCCCGCCTCGCCTTTCGCCTTCCGCTTGACGTTGTCCCTGGTGATGTCCTGGTTGGTTGAAGCGAGAAGGACCTCAGGTGTGGGCAAAGGATGCTCGCCCTCGCCCAGAAAAGCCCGACTGATGACCAGCGCCGCGAGTACGGCGTCGTGCGGCCACAAGTGGGTGTCGGTCGCGTGTATCGGACGATTGAGTTCGGGATGCCTTGTGCGCAATGCGGCGAAAGCGAGATGCGTTGGCGCCATCACCGCGCCGTAGGCCTTGGTCAACCGTCGGCATTCCGCGTCCATCGCCTGAAGTTCCGGCTGGAAATCCGCCTCGCTCTTCTTGACTGGTTCTCCGCCTCCCTTAACAGTCTTGTGTGTGGTGTGCTGGTTGCCGGGCACAACGTAAAAGACAAAAGGGGCACCGGCCTTCCTGGCGGCGGCGACGTAACCAGCCACGGCTTCTTCCGTTATCGCGCGTTGCTCCGCCCGATTGAAAAGAACATATCCCAGATTGAGTTGCACTTGGACCAGATCGGCCTTCCGGCCTTCAAATGCGGCTGCCTTGGATGGAATCTGCGCCGGCCAGCGTTGCCCGGCCGCCAGCGGCGCCTTTGCATCGGCGACCTTGCCGTTGCCTGTAATCCAATTGACAACACGTGCCCGCCAGATCGCTTCCGTGTCGCCATGCGCGCCAATGCCCAGATGCAGCGGCTCCAATTCTCCCCTTTCTGGCTGGGCGGTCCTGATGAGTGTCTGGATCAAACCGTCGGGCGGACTTTGATAGTCGCCATACACCATGAGCAGGCGCCTCGGCCTTGAAGACGCCCCTTCCTGGGCAGGCGACCAACTGGAAACACACAAGACGAGGATTGCGACGATCTTAAGCATGAGATTCATGTAGAACTCCTTCTCTTGTGCAGTGAGGTGAGTGTTAGCCCTGCACTCCTCTCATCCTTTCACTTGGATCCAAGGCACCAGACAAACTCGTTGGCGCGGATGTAAAGCCGATCCCTCCAGGCAAATGGAGTGGCCGCGCCCAGCCACATCCACCTTTTGGACCGAACAGCCTGTTCGCGGCGTAGCGTTACCGGTAGTCCATCCGATGGATTGACGGGTAACACGCCCTGGCCCGCCTTCTTCCCGGTGGCGATATCCATCCAGATGAACTCCGCGTTTACCGGTTCACTCTCCACTTTGCTCTTACGACCGTAGAAGTTCCAACACAGATAATATCCACCTGCCAATATCCCGCCCCCGCCGCAGTAACCAGGGTCCACGGACGCACGAGTGGCGGACACCACCTTGCCGGTTGCACCATCCAGAACACTACCGCCACTATACACTTTCCCATCGCGCCAGGCGCACCGCTCCAAACGGAACTTGGTCTGAGGCAGTCGCCAGACCTCCTGACAGGAGATGTGCCCGTCTTCCGCCACCAGCCGTTGCGCCATGATCGTGTCGCGAAGCACTCCCCAATTCAGACCAGATCCGACTGCAACATGACAGGCCCATTTAACATGACGCTTCCAGGCAAAGAACCCGCCGGAACGCCGTCGCGCAGCCGGACGATGGGATCGCTGCCAAACCCATAATCCCCGTTGACCCCGATTATATATCGCTCAGAACCGACGGTGGCCACCGCCGGCACTGCCATGCCCTGGGACAGTCTGCCGACGACAGGACACGTCCAGCGGCATTGACCCGTCTTGATGTCAATCGCCCGAATCATGCCCGCGATGTTGCTGATCAACACACCGTCAACCAGCAGAGGGGAAGTCTGACATCCATCCAACCCCAGACTTAGCCTCTTCTTGCCGATTTTGGCCACATAACTGATCTGTTCCGGCGTGAAATCACTTTCCTTCGGCGGGGGAAAACGAGCATGCCACAGAATCTTGCCATCAAGATCGTGGCACGAATACAGATTATGCGCGGTGACAGTCAGGATGTGCTTGCCATCCGACAGTGGCGTCGGATACGCTACCCCATCCCAGGCCCCACTGGAATCCCATTTGCTCCACATAAGCCCCAATTGAGCCAGGCGTTGACATTCCCGATCGTATGCGGCGTTCTTGCGGAAACTGAACAACCACCAACGCCCGGCCCAGGAGGGTGTCAAGCCCGTGAAGCAGCAACCGATCTCCTCCGCGCGCTTCAGAAACGGTTGCAGCTCAGACGGCAACTTCCTGCATTCCTCCGGCGTGTATCCGTTTCCATTCCGCTCAAATATGGGCAGCGATTCCCATTCGGCCCGGCGTCGCTCATACACCTCTCCCGCATCCACACATAACTTCTTGAAAGCGCGTTGTCTGGCCCAACATTTCTTCGCGAGCGCCCGCGCCTCGCCCTGCTGTTCCTTCGGCATTGCGGCCACCGCATCCAGCTCCCAACGCCACAGTTCCTTGCCGGTGTCGGCATCGAAGCAAAGCAGGATCGGCGAGCAGTCGAGCGGTTCGGCCAGACAAACTACCCGCGCTGCGCCCTTGCCGTCAACCGGTTCAATCACGATGGGTGATGAGTTCGACCAGTTCGGCAACGCCGCCTTCCAGCGCAGGTTGATGCCCTTCTCGCCATCGAATGTCAACGGCGGCTTGCACTCCCGCCCATAGTCGCCGCTCCCGTCGTTGTTCCAGCCGACTACAGCGGCATGGACCTCGGAAAAGGAACAGAGAAGTAACACGATAACAATGTATTTCATTTGCCGATCCTCGCTTCGGCCGGGCAGCCCTTAGGTGCAGGAAATGGCTGCTTCGGATCACCGATGCACCACAACATGCCTCGCGAACGGAAGAACATCCGGTTGGCCTGGGCGCTGGGACTCGAATTCTGCATATATTCACCTCCAGAATAGCGATTGATTAGCCCAAATTCACTGTCCTCCTTGTTGCGGTTGTCAATATAAGCCGAAGAGACCAGCGAAACCGCCCCGCCGGTAACTGCGGCTACACAAGATCGAGACTCTCTGTTGTTCTCGCACCCGGTAAAACTGTAAATGCGTGCTCCGGCAATGATCGGACTGTTGCTGGAAAAGCGCATGCCTTTGAAAGAACCAACCTGTTCGCCGGTGAGCACATCAGAGATACACTCACCGTGAGCATAGAACTTTCCGTCCCACAAAACCGGTGTTGTTGAATGACATCCTTTTGCTGTCTTCCAAACTGGTTCAACGGTCACTTTGTCTTTGCTCTCTGCCTTCAAACGCGATACGCCTTTCCATTCACACTGTGCTCCATCGCCGCCGGTGACCCAGGCATACAGGTCGCCCTTCAGAATGTCGCTACATCCGCAAGCCGTGTATGCAATACCCATATCACTGCAAAGCAGTTTGCCATCTTCCAGTCGCCACAACCGATGTCCTCCATCAGAAGTAAACGCCAAACGTCCGCCATCAGGGAGAGGCAAATGTCCGGCCAGCGGCGACCCCACTTCGGCGGTACAACCTCGCCAAAAATAGTTGGCCCTGCATGGTTTGCCGGTCTTGGCGACCTCCGCCGGTCCCCACACTTCCCACAGTTTCTTGCCGTTGGTCGTATCATACACTCGTAAGAGACCCATGTTGGTCACAACGAGTTTGCCGTCTAGTACAGCTGGAGAATGGCCATATTGGGTGCCTAAGTTCCCCGCCCGATTAGGACGATGTTCCCAGATGATCCACGCGATTCTGCCGTTGAGATCAACTGCGGCAACGGCATTGTTGGCGGTGGTCACATAGATGTATTTCCCGTCGGTAATCGGCGTGGCAAAACTGTAAGTCATGTACCCTATCCACTGGGCGGCCGCGGTGTACCAGGTGTCGTACTTCATTTGAGACTCTTGATACCGTTTTGCATAGGCAGGTGGTGGTTCTCCACCGCGCCCTTTGTCGAGATGGATCATCCAACCGTTTCCACTACCTTGAAATGATCTCCAACAATTGGTCTGTTGAGTGGCCACGACGTGTTCGAAAAGGTTTTTCACCTCAGTATCATCCTTCACGAGTTTCTGGATGATCGCATATCCTGGATCTTTCGGTTCCACAAGGCGGCGGTCATTCGCTGGATTGGGGTACAGGTCCTTCAATGCCGCGTTTCGCGACTGTTCCCATTGTGCGAATGCATTCTTGTCTTTCTTCCGGTCGGGTGGAGGACCACTCCCGGAGATTTTCAGTAT
Organism: uncultured Planctomycetaceae bacterium; assembly: GCA_964461295.1. Taxonomy (GTDB): domain Bacteria; phylum Planctomycetota; class Phycisphaerae; order SM23-33; family SM23-33; genus CAYWTX01. The sequence goes on from CAYWTX010000501.1 coordinate 5,183, forward strand.
TCCATCTTCCAGTTTCTTGCCCGCCTCTCTCCATTCACAGTATTCCTTCCACTTGCCATCGAAGAACTTTTGGTCTTCTCGCGCCGTTGTCCGATCCGCCTCATTCATGCAGAGCGTGTGATCAATGGCCGTCTGCCAGAGCAGCTTTCCGTCGTGGACGCTGTAGCAGAGCAGCAGATTGGGATCGGCGGTGACAAAGACTTTTTCCCCGACCACGATGGGTTGGCACAGACCGGCGCCCGGAGTCTCCGTCTTCCAGACGATGTTCTCTCCGGTCTCGGCGTTCCAGGTGGCGACGCAGTTGGCGCCCGGCCAGGCGCCGGTGCCATCACCTCGCCAGCCAAGTGGGCGATTTGGTGTCGGGTAGAAGTCCGGATGACCGAGTGGCACGCCATCGGCGGCGCTGAGAGCGGCGGCAAAGGCGAGGACGGCCAGGGCGGAGATACGCATAGTTTACTACCTTTCCTGGTTGTTCGACTCCTAAAGGCCGGAGGCTTCACGGCAGCGGGTCGCACATACAAGTCCGGCCGTTTCCCGTTGAACATCCTCCGTCGTTGCGGGTTGCGGTCTCTTCCGCTCGCAGAGCCCGTAGCCGGTAGGCGGTGGCCCGGAACCAGGAACCCGGAGAGCCGGTAGCCCGTAGCCCCACGACCTCCGTTATGAGCACGCGCAGGTCGCAGGTTCGACCAAAGCACGCGGCTGACTGGCGAAATTCCGTAACCCATCGCAGCACAAGGGGCAGAGTCGCGGCGTGAAAGCCAAGGGGAATCCCCGCAGGTGCCGAAAAGACGCCGCGTTCATTGCGTTCGTGTTACCCCATTGCGGCAAAAGCGCGCAATTACGCGCGGCGGGAGCTGCGTACTCGGGCGGAAGGAGTATCTACTCTCGGCTGTTGCCGACGGTAGTTGATACAGTCCCGCTACCAGTTGACGCAGCTGGGCGCCAACCGGTCGACCGCCGGCCGGACCCTCCCGGCCAGCCCGCCGACGCCGCGCGGGTACGCGAAGGCGAACGCACCGACCAGCTTGCCGGCCGACAGGACGGCGTAGTTTCGCGGGGCGTCGCAGACAGTGATGTGCTGGGCCAGGTACATGCTTCGAATGGCGTTCATCGTCCTGGCGTCGATCTGCACCACCTGGACGGGCTCGACCACTTCGTCCGTCCGCGGCGCCCAGAAGTTGCGGCCGATGTTCTGCCGGGCGGCGGCGTAGCGGGCGGGCGCCGAGTCGGCGTACATGTAGACCGGCTTGGAGCGAAGGGAAGTCTGCACCGTGGCCACGTGGAAGCTGGCGAGCGCCGGCTGGGCCGTGTCGCTGGAGATCATCCAGTGGCGGAAGCTTCGGACCTGGCGGGAGAACTCCTCGAAGTCCTCGGGGCTGAAGACCTGGTAGCTGGGCTTCGGCCAGTCGAAGAGGGCGTCGAGCTTCTTGTAGAGGCTCTCGTAGCCGCCCTTGTACGTGGGCGGAAAGCTGATGCACACGCCGTCACGGTCGGCGTTGGCGAGGAAGTCACGGCAGTCGCCGGCGTGGAACGAGGCGATCTCCAGCCCGGCCAGGGCCTTCGTCACCCGCTCGACGGTCTTGGCGTGAAGTTCCGGCCAGCGCCGCCGGTACTCCACTTGCATCCGCTGGGCGTACGCGCTGTCCTTGCCGGCCCTGAGCATCTCGCCCGCCAGCAGCAGCGTGGCGACGGTCGGCAGGCCGGGTGCCAGGAAGTCCGCCAGCCACGCGAACTCGGGCTGCTTGACGGTGTACGGCTTGGGCTGCTTGTCCTGAGCCCCGTCGAAGGAACCGGCGAGGTGCCAGCCCAGAGCGCAGGAATAGATCGACACGTCATTGCTGTGGATCGGCCCGACGCCCTTGGGGCCAAGCCCGCACCGGGCAATGATCCGCTCGACGGTGAAGTTCCCGCTACAGGCGACGTAGACGGGCAGGTCGCGCCATCCCTGCGCCGCCGTCTCCACCACCGCCCGCATGTACCGGTTTATGCTGCCGATGAACATGCTGTTCATTGTCCAGCGATGTCAAGCGACGGCTTCCAGGTCCTACGAGACCGGCCCCAACTTCCTGGAGTACGTTCGTCGCGAAGCGGCGGAATCTGGGCGGCAACTCGACATCTCGCTTTCGGCTTCTGAGACACCCGCATTCGCGTGACTTACGCTTGGCGCAACCGTGGGGGCCGTGGTACTGTTCCGCGTATGAAGCGGCGGCCTGTCTCCTCGGGTCGAATGAAGGGACTGGAACCGCCATCGGAAACTGTCGGAAAGGAGCGGAATCGCGACAAGCACAGCCTCTTGCGGCATCGGGAAACTCCGCGGTGGCGGGGTGGACGGCTCCGGGCGTCCTGACCTCCCACACCCTCCCGGCCGCCCGGTCCCGACCCGCTGGACCAGATTACCTATCAGTTATCAGTTAGTGTACCTATCAGTCTAATCCAGTATGGGCATGAACATCAAACTATGCAAAGTCGCGTCGATGCGTCTCGGCGAGCGCATCGGCCAGTTGCGCGCGATTCCGGTTGACCTTGGGCCGCAGAAACGCGGCATACTTTTGATCCACGGCCCCGACTTTGATGTGGACCCAGCCCCGGGGATGTTCTTCTTTCCGTCCGGCACGCTGAAGATGACGATGCTCAGTTTGACCGGCGAACTGTTGTGGCAGCGTGACCTAGGGCCAGGTCTCATCCCGGGACTGTGGTTTTGCCCGTTCTACGCGATCGACCTCGATGGTGGCGGAACCGATGCCATCTACTTCGTCAACCAGACCCACGTCGACCATCCGCTGAGTTACCAGGGCTTTGTTCTCGAATGCGCGTCCGCCACCGACGGCAAGACTCTGTCGCAGACCCCGTGGCACGACCCGTTCGGTGATGTGCCCATGTACGCCAAGTACCGTAATTTTGTCCTCGGCGGAACAGCCGCCGGCCGCCCCGTGCTGGTTGCGGCTCAGGGCACCTACGCCACCATGGCCCTGCAGGCGTACGTCGCCGGCCCAACGGGGCTCGAGCGACTCTGGAACAAGCGTATCGAGCAAGCCGACGCCGGCGCGCGAGGAAGCCACATGTGCCCGGTCGTCGATCTCGATGGCGACGGGATCGACGAGATACTCTGGGGCGAGCGCTGCATCCGCATCAGTGACGGCCAGGAGCTGTTCTGCGCCGACCGCGATACTTACTGCGGCCACTCCGACATCATGCAGCCCACCTTGGACCGCAAGACCGGCCTGTGGCGACTGTGGACATGCCGCGAGAATCATGGCGAGGCAACCCCGCGGTTGTGCTGCTACGACGCCAAGGGCAATCGCCTGTGGGGCGACGTTGATGCCGGCCACATGGATATGGGCTGGACTGCCCACGTTCGCGAGGACCTGATCGCATGCATGGGGGTTCGCATCTCCGGCAAATCGTGCGGGCCCGGCGGGCGATTCCACGAGCGCTACGAGCAGTTCATCTACAGCCTGGTGTCGGGCGAGAAACTCTCGTGGCCCGTGGACCTGTATAAGTCACTGCCGGTCGATATCGACGGCGACGGATACCACGAATTCGTCATGGGCGCCCCCGGCGGCAACGGCCGCGTGTTCGACGCCGACGGCAACGAGTACGGCACGCTCGGAGGACCGGCCGCGCTGGCCATGAAGTTCCTGGACCTTCCGGGCGAGCAACTGCTGATCTACCAGGACGACGGAACCGTATCGTTTGAGGCCGATGCAAACGCCCACGACACCGATGCGGCACTTGCCCGCTACGGTCATCGGATGTATCTCGCCAACCGCAAACTGACCGCCTGTGGCTACAACTGGACCGCCCTCGGAGGACTTTGAGCGAACACGGCCGGGAGCAGCGTCATGTCGCGGACTTGCTCAAACTCGCTTCCGCGCCGACACCGGATAACAGATTCCAATGCTCGCTGTTCACATCAAACGATGGAGAACTTACATGGGTATGTGGTTGACGGTTTCTGGAGCGGTAGCAGTGATGACCATCCTGATCGGTTGCTGCGGCGCCGGGGAGATGTCGATAAACTCCAGCCCAGCAAAATTGCCCATTCCCGCATCCGACCGCCCAGATTCGCGCCCGCGTCTGCTCGTCCTCACGGACATAGGCGGCGACCCCGACGATCAGCAATCCCTCGTGCGCCTGCTCGTACACGCCAATGAGTTTGACATCGCGGGCTTCATCGCCAGCGCTGCGGGCACCCCCGGCGAACTCAAGGAGAAGCACACACGGCCTGATCTTATCCGACAGGAGATCGAAGCTTACGGCAAGGTGCTGCCCCGCCTGAAAGTCCACGCCCCCGGTTTTCCCGAGGCGAAGCGGTTGCTGGAAGCCGTCAAGTCCGGCAACCCCAATCGCGGCCGCGCCTTCATCGGTGAAGGCCACGATACCGAAGGCTCACGCTGGATCATCACCTGCGTGGATAAGCCCGGCCCCCGCCCGCTGAACCTCTGCATCTGGGGTGGCCAGACCGACCTCGCGCAAGCCCTGTGGCGTATCAGGAAAGACCGCTCTCCCGCCGAACTCAAGACTTTCCTCTCCCGCCTGCGCATCTTTGATACCAATGACCAGGACAAAATCCACAACTGGATCATCTCCGAGTTTCCCAGCCTCTTCTACATCCTCGCCCAAGTCGCCGACGGCGGAGACCGCAGGCAGGGCGGATATCGTGGCATCTATCTCACAGGTGATGAATCTCTCACCTCCCGCGACTGGATCGATGAACACGTCAGGAAGGACCACGGCCCGCTGGGCGAACTCTATCCCCCCAAGACCTGGACTGCCCCCAATCCCCACGGCGCCATGAAGGAAGGCGATACCCCATCCTGGTTCTTCTTCCTTCCCGTCGGCCTCGGCGACAGCACGCACCCCGAGTACGGCGGCTGGGGCGGACGCTACGCACTGAAGTCCGGCTCCCTCTACCGCGATGCCAAGGAAGACCTGGATGGCCAGACCGACGCCCGATTCGGCGTCTCCCGCTGGCGTCCCGCCTTCCAGAACGAGTTCGCTGCCCGCATGGACTGGTGTGTTGCGGCCGACTATAGGTCCGCCAATCACCCCCCCGTCGCCGTTCTGAACGGCGATACCTCCAGCCGTCCCGTCACGATCGCCGCACGGCCTGGGCAGACCGTTTCGCTCATGGCCAAGGGTTCCACCGATCCGGATGGCACCACGGTTGATTGCCGCTGGTTCCTCGATCCTGTTCCCGGCGTGCTATTAGCCGGGGTGACGCTCTCGACAGATCACGGCGAATCCATCTCACTGCAGATTCCGTCCCCCGCGCCCACCGCGGAAGTTCATGTTGTGCTCGAAGTCAAAGACCGCGGCCAGCCGCCCCTGGTCCGCTACCGCCGCGCCATCGTGCGGATAGCCCCCTCCGCCCCCTGATGGCCATGCCCCACACCGACGCCACCCGGCACGTATCGGCGATGCCCGTTGCGCCCGGCGATGTAATGACCCTGAGCGCCGCCAGCTCGGCCGATCCGGATGTAACCCCCACCCCCTCCCGGCCGCCCGGTCCCGGCCCGCTAGACCAAATTTCCTATCAGCAGAGATGCGCGTGCGGGCGAGCAAACGGGACAGGGGGTGAAGGCGTGGGTGAAGCGCGCGCCGCGGGCGGCGAGATAGTCGAGGGAGGGGGAGAGGATCTCGGAGTTGCCGTAGGGGCTCGACGCCCACTGGCCGTGGTCGTCGGTGAGGATGACGAGGATGTTGGGGCGCGAGGCTATCGGAGATTCCTTTGGCCGGGACTTCCTGGTTGGCGTTTGGTCGATGGTGGTCGGTGACTAACTTACACAGGATAGCCGCGCCGCAGGCGGACCGTCGAGAGTTGTCGCTTCTCGGACCGACCCTTTGGACTTCTCTCAGGAAATGGGGCCACGCCGCCCGGCCCGTACTGCGATCGACTCGGAACAAATTAGCATTTCCGGATACTCCCGTTTCGTTGACGCAAACCGGCCCAGTGAGTACTCTTACCGTTGCATGAACAACCGGGCCTCATCAGGGCTCAGGATCGCGATTGATGATGACAAACCGACGCGACTTTCTGCGGATGCTGGGCGCGGCCGGATCGCTGGCGGCGCTGGGACGATGGGGGCTGGCCGCTGAGACCGCCCCTCGCCATCGCAACGTCCTGCTGATCTGCGTGGACGACCTCAAGCCGTTGCTGGGCTGCTACGGCTCGAAGACGATCCGCACGCCCAATATCGATCGGTTGGCGGCCGGTGGAACGCTGTTTCGTCGTGCCTACGTGCAGCAGGCGGTGTGTGCGCCATCGCGCAACGCGATGCTGACCGGCCTGCGCCCCGAAACACTGGGCGTATACGACCTGGGCACGTTCTTCCGCGAGGGCGCTCCCGATGCTGTGACGTTGCCGCAGCGTTTCAAGGCCGCCGGCTATCAGGCGGAGTCGGTCGGCAAGATCTTCCACGTCGGCCACGGCAACAAGCAGGACCACCCAACCAGTTGGACGACACCATTGTGGATGCCGAAGGCCGGGCCGTATGGGCCGTCGGGCGGCAGTCTGAAAGGTGCTCGCCCACCGGCGCTGGCCGTGGACGCGGCCGACGACGCATTCCCGGACGGCCAGACCGCTCGCGAGGCAGTCAACCGACTGCAGGCCCTGAAAGACCGGCCATTCTTCCTGGGCGTGGGGTTCATGCGCCCACACCTCCCGTTTGTCACCCCCAAGAAGTACTGGGACCTGTTCAATCCGACGAAGTTGCCGGTGTATCCGGCGGACGCCACGCTGCCGGTCGGCACAACGGCCTTCGCGGGGAATAACTCGGGCGAACTCCGTTCCTACAGCGATATCCCGGCCGTTGGCCCGGTTACGCCCGAGACGGCACGGCATCTCGTGCATGGCTACCATGCATCAGTCGCCTTTGTGGATGCTCAGGTCGGGATCGTCCTTGACGAACTGGACCGGCTGAAACTTCGCGACAACACCATCGTGGTGTTCTGGGGCGACCATGGATGGCACCTTGGCGACCACGGTCTGTGGGCCAAACACACCAACTTCGAGCAGGCAGCGCAGTGCCCGCTGATCATCTCGGCGCCCGGCCGGGCCACGGGACGTTCTACGGACGCGCTGGTGGAGGTGGTGGACCTGTTTCCGACGCTCTGTGAATTGGCCGGCTTCCGCGCGCCGGCGGGCCTTGATGGCGCGAGCATCACCTCACTGTTCGATCCATCGGGCAAGCCGGTGCATGAAGCAGTGTTCCACTGCTATCCGCGTACGGTGAAGGCCGACGCCTTGGACCCGGACGCGGTGCCGCCTGGGGCCGAGCCGCATGTCGGGTTACTCGGCCGGGCCGTCCGCGACGCGCGCTATCGATACGTCGAGTGGCGTGCTTTCAAGGCGAAGGCGCTCGCCGGGGTCGAGCTTTACGACTACACGAGCGATCCCGAGGAGACGAGGAATCTTGCCAACGATCCCGCCCAAGCCGATACGGTGAAACGACTGGCGGCACTGCTGGCAGCGCGACCGGCCGCTCGTGCGCCGGTCTCCGGATCGATGCAGACGATGCTGGACGGAGATGGGAAGCCACGGAAGCTCCCCGCCAGGTGATCCTGTGCTTGCGGTGGTCTTGGGACGCTGATCGGCTCCAAGCGATGCGACTGCAGCCGCACAAGCTCCGCGACGTGTCAGCGAGGGCGCTGGTCAACATGGTGCATCGGCGTGATCGTCCCGGCCCATGCGACCTGCGCACAGGAACCCCATCAGCGACGCGTTTGCCAGCCAAGGTTCGCTGGACCAAATTCCCTATCAGTCCCGGTCCCGCCCCGCTAGATCAAATCTCCTATCAGTCTGGCGGCGCGAGTTCCGCCTTCGCCCGATGGCTTCGGCGGACAAAGCGGCGGTCAGAAGAGCTTCTTCTGTCCCCCGCCAACCTGATTGTCCGGCTGCGTCAAGTGCTCCACTTCGGACTGCCACGCTTTGGCCAGCCACTCGGCCAGGAGCTTGCGGTGACAGACCTTCACGTCGGCACAGCCGCAGAGCAGGATGACGGACTTACCGGAGGTCCGGCTACGCGGCGATTCGCCGTGACAAGCGGTGATCTCGACCAGCTTCGCCTGGCCGGCGGCGAAGTCCACGATGTCGATGGGGCCGCCCTTGTAGTTGCGGTTGCCGAACTCGCGGAGCCAGAGGTAGCGCTGGCCGAGGCGCCGGCTGAGGACCCCGACGTTCCACGTGGCGACACGGGAGCGCGGGACCATGCGAACGTCCACCAGGATCGCGTCAAGATGGTCCAGGACGGCCTCTACGTCCTCGATCTTCCAGCCGCTGTAGCCCAGGGTGTAGATCGTCATTGCGCACCTCCGGTCTTCGCGGCCGACGCCGCTTCGCCGTGACAAGCTTCCAGTTCGGTGATCCGCTGCGCCGCCAGGCGGGCGTGTTCGCGGAGCGGGTAGCCTTCGCCGGCCAAAGCCAACGGCAGCAGGTACTCGCCGATGGCTTCCAGTTCCTCTTCCGCCTCGCTGGCGCCGTGTTCCGGCGCCAGCAGGCCCGTCGGCCGATACAGGCCCGTCAGACGATTCAGTTCCTTCTGCACGTCCAGGGCCTTGGCCAGGTTCGGCCCGTTGCCGTCGCCGCCGGCGCGGATGCACCGGCCGTAGAGGTCATTGAGGCGGGTAAGTGCCGTGCCGAGAAGCTCGTCACGGTTGTACTCGGCCGCCAGGGTCAGCCTCTTGCGTGCCTCAGCCACTACGGCCCGCACCTGGGCGGGGTCCACGTCCAGCTTGGCGATGCAGGCGTTCTCCAGGTCAGCGCCCGACAGGCCGCTGACCATCCAGAGGAGCACGCGCTCGATCACGCTGTCGTTCATGCTCCACCTTCACTTCCCAGGGCCACGGTCAGTTCCTGCGTCACACGGCGGAAGCTGAGATCGCCCTCGACGCTGGCGGCATCGACGATGCGGCGGGTGAGGGCGGCATCGGCCTTGCGGCCCGTCTCCGCCTTCCACACGGCCGCGGCGAAGGCTTCGGCGTCGGCTCTCAGCTTCTTCGCATCCGACTCGAATTTCAGTCGCGTGCACCGATCGCGGAAGCGCGGGCTGAGCTTGTCGGCGAAGTTGGTGGTGAAGACCACCACCGTCCTGGCCGGCAGGGCTTCCAGCCTGTCCAGCCACACCGTCTCGGCCGCCAGGTGCATCCGGTCGGCTTCGTTCACGACCACGACCTTCCAGCCGCTGCCGTAGAAGGGCGTGTTCCACATCAGCCGCGTCGTCTCTCGCACGGACTCCGCCGACTGTTCGCCGGAGGCGATCACGTGCACACCGCCGAACTCCTTCTGCTTCAGGTTGCAGCCAAGCTCCGCCGCCAATGCGAGTGCGGCCGATGTCTTGCCCGTCCCCGTGGCGCCCTCGAAGAGCATGGCCGTGGGGTACGGGCTGCCCGTAAACTTCCGCAGCAACTTCACTATCTTCTCCTGGCCCCACAAGCACCGAAGGCTGTGGGGCCGGTACTTCTCCGTCAGCGGGCCGTGGCCCGTGGCCTTCAGGGCTGGACGCCGCGCCGTCGGCGGCGCCGGGTACAGCATCGTCCAGAGCTTCTGCCAGGTCAGGCCGACCTCGCCGGCCAGCTTGGCCAGGCTTTCGCCGCTCGTGCGGCGCTGCTTGATGCTCTCCAGAACATTGTCCGTGCATGTCAACTGACTCATGGTTTTCCCTTTCTCGTGCAGGTGGGTTAGAAGCAATCGTGCGGAAGCCGCTCGGCCTCCGCTTCCAAGGCCAGAATCCGGGCCTCCTCTTCCGGGTCCTCATCGCCGTAGCCGGTTCCGATGTTGTCGAAGTCGGCCACGTCCACATTCAGCGGCGTGTCCGAACGGATCGACGTGACCAGCCCGCCCGAGACAATGACGATGACGCGGGGCAGTTCTTCGGTGGACTTCACCACGTACGCCAGCCAGCCGCACTTGGGGCACTCGCCGGCCGGCATCTCCTCGCCCGGCTGCACACGGTCCCAGAAGTCCCGGATGTCCGTAACGGCGTTGATGTCGCCGGTCCAATCGCACTCACCGTTGCCGCATTTCGCTTTCGTGTCGCTCATCGCTTGTCTCCTTGTGGGTTGGATTCAGGTTCGATCCCGGGCGGGTACGGCGCCCAGGGTCCGTTGGTTCCCAGACGCAGGAAGACCCAGGGGCCCTTGCCGCCGGCGAAGCTCTTCACGAACATGCCGATGAAGTCGCCGCCGAAGATCTTCTGCCAGTCGGACAAGATGGCTTCCTGCTTGGGCGTGGGAACGCCGTGGGTGACCAGCGCCAGGTGGTTGGGCCCATCGGTCGAGTAGACGAGGAAGTGGAAGGCGCCGATGTTACTGCCGGCGAAGATGGCCTTCTTCGCTTCATCGACCGCCACGTAGGGCAACGGCAGCCCGCGGCGGATGTGCGCCCGGACGACCTTGGGCTGCACCTTCAGCAGCTTCGCCGCCGCCGCGACCGTCAGCGACCGGATGTCCAGTTCCTCGCTCATGCTCACCGGCTCCCCCGTGGGCCACTTGCCGCCGCTCCGCCGGCGTGATATGCTCTTAATCGAAGAGAGATGGGACATTGACTCCGACCCAGCCGTTCATCTCGATGAGAGTTGTGTACGATGACGATGATCTCATTGAGATCGAGATTTGCCCTTCCGTGAAGGGCTGGACTGCTGCCGCCAGAGTCTATGCGTCGGCCCAGCAGACCGCTGAAAGCGCTCGGCCTCTGAGAGAATGGGTATCGCGCCCGGTCCAACCGTTCGCACTGGACATCGGCGGCGTGAATGGCGTCAATGGTTGGGCTTGCCTTCGGTTCTATATTATTGACAAGTCCGGGCACGTCACATGCCACCTTCAGTTGGCAAGTATGGTTCTCGACGAGCCTCAGGAGGAAGATACCTGGCGCCTCTCGTTGGAAATGCGTACAGAGCCCGCCCTGATTGACAGCTTCGTGCAGGAATTGGAGTCGATGGCGGCCGATCGGGCCGGAGAAGCGGTTCTTCGCGGGGTCCTGCGGTAGGCCGTTCATGCTGCTCCCTCCCGCGATGCAGCATCGCCGCGATTGCTTGGCCAGACCTTTTCCGCTCGTCCCCTTGCCACGTCGTCCATGTTCTTGAGCTTGTCCGTCGGCGTGTACGCCGTCAGATACCGCGTCGGCAGCGTGTCCCAGGTGTACGCCCCGAGCAACCGGGCGACATCGACGTGCCGCTCAAGGATGGCCGTCTTGTGCGCCATCGCCCCAGACCGGAACTTCACCGCCTCGGCGACGGATGGCGACCGGATGTCGAGTTCCTCGGCCATGGGCTACTTCTCGCAGGTCGTCATGCGCTTGCCGCAATGCCGGCAGGCCCAGGTGGCGGAGGCACTCCTCGAAGCCGCGCTGGCCGCTGGACTCGCCAGGCGGCAGCTTGCGGCGGGTACGCTTCGGCTTGTTCTCCTTCAGACGGTGGCAGACTGCGCCGGGGCCGACGGGCTGTGCTGCGCATTGTGCGGCAAAGCAGCCCGGCCGGTCCAGCTTCCACTTCTCCAGGTCGGGGAAGTCGTAGGAACGCACACGGTCCCCGACTGAGATTGCTTGGGTTACAGGGCCCGAGTTGTTGGGTATGCTGTGAGGCATGGGGTCAATCTCCTTCAAGCACGGGGTTTTCGATCAGGGCGTCGAGCACTTCGCGGATGGAGTCCGTCGAGGCCCGCGCGTCCTTGGGGTTGTCACATGCGAGCGTGAGGACCATCCTCTGCTCGCCCTTGAGAAGGCCGAGGAAGTACCGGCCCTTGATGTTCACCAGTTCCAGCACAATGGGGTCAAGTTCCATGGCTCAATCCTCCCCGATCAACATCACTGTCAAAACAGGCTCGGCGTCGTCGCCGGGGCCGATGAGCGCGTAGAGTTCCACGCCGTTGACGGTGAAGTCGGCCCGATCGGTGGTCTTTCCGGCGGCGATGTCCTTCTGGACGGCCTTCCCGCGTTCGTCAGCCGCTTCATCATCGCGGCCTTGCTCTCACGCTTCCCGTCGGGCCCAATGCCCGGCCGCAGGTGGTCAGGGAGAGGGAAGGCTCGATCGCAGGCATAGTAGATTGCGCGAGTGTAGCTCCCCCGAGTGTAGTGATCGCCCGGCTTCCTCTGTGGCTGGGCCATCCGCTTGGAGCCCACGGTATTCCCGCAGGACAAGGGCGTCTTGCGGGCGGCTGTGAGTCGGGCCCGACGTTCGGCCTCCGCTTCGGCCGGGCTGAACAGGTAGGCGTCCAGCGGCCTGCCGTCCATGAAGGACCTGATGATGTCCTCTGCCCTGGGGCCGAAGATGATCAACCGGTTTCTCTCCAGGTAGGCCGTCTTATGCTCATCGGGCCGGTAGACCCAGAGGTCCGGCAGTTCATCCGTACGCAGGTCCATGGTCCGCAGCTTGAACAGCTCTCCGCCGCGGGCGCCAGTGAGAAGCTGCAAGTCGATCATCGCCTCCACCTGGCGGCTGACGTAGGGGCGGACCGCATCGACCATCTCCATCGATACCGGTTTGACCGGCGCCGTTTCCCGAGCTGCGCACCGGCCACGCTTCAACGGCTCCATGGTCGCCAGTTGCTGATGGATCGTAGCGGGCAGCATCTCCTGGCCGGCCGCCCACCCGAACATCCGGCACAGCCGCGAAACCTGGTGGTTGATGTACTTCCGCGACCACGGCAGCCGGGGCGGGTCGGCCTTCTGGTCGCCGCAGATCATCTGCTCGCGAAGGAAGCGAAGTTTCTTGGGGCCAAACTCCTCGGCGGGTGTCTGGCCGAAGAACTGGCGCATCAACCGAAGGACCACCTTGATGCACTGCGACTCCTGGCTGCGGTAGTAGGCGTCGCAGTGCTTCCAGTACGCCAGGGCAAGCTCGGAGACAGTCAACTGCTGCCGCGTATCCCCGGCATGTCCGGCGGGGAACTCCGGGAGCCTGCGATCGCCTGACTCCCACTCGGCCAGGAGCCGGTGGTAGAGTTGCTTGCTTTCGGGACTGTCGTAGGGACCGAGGTAGTAGTCCCGTCGGACCTTCGTCCTCGAATCCGTCAGCGTGACGATGGCGGCTCTTCTATCGTCGCGTCTTCGGTAGGCGGGTGTCTTCTGCTGCTTCATCTGCGGTGCTCCTTGCGGCTGTTGCGCGGTCTAAGACCGCGCATCTTTCGCCTCAGGCTGCACCGCCGACGCCGGCGGGTTGTCCTAATTTCAGGACCCAGCGTAACTTACAATAAGCGGGCGAAGGGATTCGAACCCTCGACGTCCAGCTTGGGAAGCTGGCATTCTACCACTGAATTACGCCCGCGCAGGCAAAGTTGAATCGTGTAATTACCGATCAGCAAAGTCGTTACGCTCATGGATGCCGTTGCTGTTGCTCTCGTCTGATCTCGCCCAACCGCGACTAATCTCGGAGTTTCGGACGCATACTGAGGCGATCTCTTGCAGGCCGAAGGCTGCCTTTGTATCACTGAAAGCGACTTCGACCGTCAACAAGGAGACCGAGATGGCCGGCAAACGAAAGCCACCAAAGCTGCGCACCAAGGATGGATGTTTTGTTGCGAACATCTACAAACCTGACGGTAAGCGTTCCACCATCAGCTTCGGCACAATTGGCACACGAACTGAAGGGGGATCCAT
>CAYWTX010000502.1:0-6718 GCA_964461295.1 uncultured Planctomycetaceae bacterium
GCTGGCCCTGCTGAAAGTCGAGCTGTAGGCGGCGTCCGGGCCGATGCCGGAGAACGTAGTCAGTACGTGCAACCTGAAATCAAACGGAACCCCTTCCAAAAGAAGGGGTTCCCTCATTATCGGGCCGGGAACTTCGGACTAGTCCCGTCGCCGCGCGAACGGCAATGACGAATGAGAGGATGACGACGCCCGAGAGAAGCGCCTGAACCCAGAACCATCCGCACAGAAGGCACATTCCCGCCCCGGCGATTCATCTGAACCCAATCGGTCTTCGCCTGGATGGTCCAGAACCCACTCGACCTCATCCTCGCCCACATCGTGATTGTACACGTGGGGCTGTCCTGTGTGTGGATCGATGCAGTAACTGACATGCACTTTCCACCCCCTTACTTCTTGCGCTCCAGCGCGGCCTTCACCAGCCCCACGAACATCGGCTGGGGGCGCAGCGGGCGGCTCGTCAGTTCCGGGTGGAACTGGGCGGCCAGGAAGTACGGGTGTTCCTTCCGCGGCAACTCCAGCACCTGCATGATCGGGTGCACCGGGTGCCGGCCGGAGAAGATCATCCCCGCCTTCTCCAGCGTCGGGATGAATTGGGGGTCGACCTCGTAGCGGTGGCGGAACCGCTCGCGAACGCGCTTGGCCCCGCCGAACAACTCGCAGGCAAAGCTGCCGGGCGCGATGTCCACGTCCTGCCCGCCCAGGCGCATGTTCCCGCCCAGGCCCTCGATCTTCTTCTGCTCCGGCAGGATGTCGATCACCGGCTGCGGCGTGTCGGGGCGAAGTTCGGTGCTGTCGGCCTCGGCCAGGCCGCACACGTTCCGCGCGTACTCGATCACCGCCATCTGGAAGCCCAGGCAGATGCCCAGATACGGCAGCTTGTTCTCGCGGGCGTGGCGGATGCAGGCGATCTTCCCGCCCGTGCCGCGAACGCCGAACCCGCCGGGAACGATGATGCCGTCGCAATCGGCGACGGCCTCGGCGGCGTTGCGCTCGCTCAGGTCGGTCGTGTCGATCCACCGCACGTTGACGTGGGCGTCGTTGGCGGCCCCGGCGTGCTCCAGCGCCTTGATGATGCTGGCGTAGCTGTCGCGCAAGGCCGTGTACTTGCCCGTGATGCCGATGGACACCTGCCGCGGCGGGGCGGTGATGCGGGCGGCGAAGCGGTCCCACTGAATGGCCGCCCGCACGTCGGCGGCGGAGTTCACCTTGCTGCCCAGGTTGAGCATCTGGACGACTTCGCTGTCCAGACGCGCCTCGCGCATGATCGACGGCAGCAGGTAGATGCTCGGCAGGTCGTGCATCGAGAACACGCGCCCGATGGGCACGTTGGTGTACACCGCGATCTTCTGGCGGACCTTGTCGTTCACCACGTCCTCGGCGCGGCAGGCCACGATGTCCGGGTGGATGCCGAACTCCATCAGCCGCTTGAGGCCGAGCTGGGCGGCCTTGGACTTCTGTTCGCCCAGCGCCAGGGGGTGAAGGATGTACGTCAGCGCGACGGAGATCATCGAGCCGGGCCCCTCTTCGTAGGCCATCTCGCGCAGGGCCTCGATGTAGAAGGCGTTCTCGATGTCGCCCACCGTGCCGCCGACCTCGATGAAGACCACGTCGGCCTGGGTGCTCGCCGCCAGCTCGCGCAGACGCATCTTCACCTCGCCGGTCACGTGGGGGATCATCTGCACGTCGCGCCCGAGGTACACGCCGGCCCGCTCCTTGTCCAACACCTCGCGGTAAATCTGCCCGCTGGTGGCGAAGTTCGCGCGCCCAAGGTCCTGGTCGAGCATCCGCTCGTAGGTGCCCAGGTCCATGTCGGTCTCCATCCCGTCGTCCAGGACGAAGACCTCGCCATGCCGGAAGGGGTTCAGCGTGCCCGAATCGATGTTCAGGTACCCCTCCAGCTTGATGGGCGAGACGCGAAGGCCCTTGTCCTTCAGCAGCTTGGCCAGCGAGGAAGAGAAGATGCCCTTCCCCAGGCCGCTGATGACCGTGCCGTACACGGCCACGTACTTGCACTGGCCGATCCGGTAGTTGGTGGGCAGGGGCGTGTAGAATTCCGTCTCGTCGGTTTTCTCGCGGACGGACCGCAGCAGTTCCATGGCGTCGTCTACCATGGAAACGTACTGTAGCGACTCGCGCCGCACACTGGAAGCGGGAAGTGGGAAGCGCCTCAGTTTTCCCGCAACCCATTTCTCTTTCCCGCGTCTGAGGTATCATTACACCCGTCACGGTGTCCGGATCGGCTGCCTGGCTGGAAGCTGGTCGCTGGCAGCCGGCAGCTCTAGAGGAACGAACATGGCCGAAAGCAGACAATGGTACTGTGCGGTGAACGGGCAGCGGTTCGGCCCGGTGAGCGACCAGGAACTGGCGGCATGGATTCAGCAGGGGCGGCTCAAGCCCGCCGATCTCGTCTGGTGCGAAGGCATGGCCGAGTGGCAGCCGATGCAGAACGTGCGCCACATGTTCCCGGCCATCGCCCTGCCGCCGACGCCCCCTGGCCAGGCCGCGACGGCAAGCGTCGCCTACTCGCAGCCCCACCGGGGCGGCGTGGTGCTCGCCCTGGGCATCGTCGGCATCGTCGCCTGCTGGATCTGCGGCGCCGTCGCCTGGTCGATGGGCAACAAGGACATGGCCGCCATGCGCGCCGGCGTGATGGACCCCACCGGCGAGGGGATGACCCAGGCGGGGCGCATCTGCGGCATGGTCGGCACCATCCTGGGCATCGTCGGCTGCGGAATCGCCATCCTGTACATCATCTTCATGGTCGGCATATTCGGCGTTGCCGCCGCGGGCGGCAACCTGCATTGAGCGACCCGTGAAGGCCCCGCCCATGCTGCCCCCGATGGTCCGCCTGGCCCGCGTGCCGCGGCGCCCGCCCTGGCCGTTATGGGCCGTCGCCATCGTCGCCGGGTGGCTGGGCATGATCGGCGGCATTGAGTTGCTCACGCGCCACTACGACGTGCGGCTCGATCTGTGCATGGTGAAACGCTTCACTCACCTGCCCTGCCCCACCTGCGGAACCACGCGCGGCACGCTCAGCATCCTTCAGGGACACCCCCTGCGGGCCTGGGCGTTCAACCCGCTGATGTTCACCGTCCTGGCGGTCTGGGGATCGTCGCTGCTGGCCCGCCTGGCATTCGCCCGGGCCGTGCGGATCACCTGGACGCGCCGCGGCCGACTCATCGCCTGGGCCGTCGCCGTCGTGCTCATCCTGGCCAACTGGGCGTACGTGATATGGGTGGGGGACAAGCTGGGGGTTGGGTGACCTCAGCGGGAGACCAACAGAGCCGGCTCGTCTCGAGCCGGTTGCCCAAGACAAGTGCCCGCGCCCCAACGCACTTCCCATCCGCTACAATGCCTCCATGGCCCCGGACTTCGACATCGTGGTGGTCGGCGGCGGGCACGCCGGCGTCGAGGCCGCCTGGGCCGCCGCAAGGCTCGGCGCCCGCACCGCGCTGGTCAGCCTGCTGCCCGACACCATCGCCCAGATGTCGTGCAACCCCGCCATCGGCGGCATCGGCAAGGGGCAGATCGTCCGCGAGATCGACGCCCTCGGCGGCCTCATGGGCCTCGCCGCCGACGCCACCGGCATCCAGTTCCGCATGCTCAACCGCTCCAAGGGCCCGGCCGTGTGGGGCCCCCGCTGCCAGTCCGACCGCCACGCCTACGCCGCGTGGGTGCAGGACGAACTGAAGCGGTTACCGAACCTGACGATCGTCGCGGGGGAGATCACCGACGTTCTCACCGAAAACGGATGCGTCATCGGCGCGCGGATCGCGAATGCGACTCTCTTGCCGGAGGATCCCGCTTGTAGTTCCGCCGTAAGGCGGGCTGTTTCGCCCCCGACGCGTGCCGGGATTCCGCCTTACGGCGGGACTACGAACCAAGACCTCCGTTGTTCGCAAGTCATCCTCACGCCCGGCACGTTCCTGGGCGGCGTGATGCACCAGGGCGAG
Source organism: uncultured Planctomycetaceae bacterium (assembly GCA_964461295.1). Classification (GTDB taxonomy): domain Bacteria; phylum Planctomycetota; class Phycisphaerae; order SM23-33; family SM23-33; genus CAYWTX01. Next base: position 3,954 of record CAYWTX010000502.1, read on the forward strand.
CGAATCTGGCCCGGCGGACGCTACGACGAACCCGCCGCCGGCGCTCTCGGCGACGCCCTTCGCCGACTCGGCATCCAACTGCTCCGCCTCAAAACCGGCACGTGCCCGCGCCTGGCCGCCGAGACCATCGACTACTCCCGCTGCCGCCGTCAGGACGGCGACGAGCCGCCCCTGCCCTTCTCCTTCCTCAACGACCGCCTCGACGTCGCCCAGAAGCCCTGCTGGCTGACCGCCACCACGCCTGAAGTCCACGACGCCATCCGCGCCAACCTCCACCGCGCCCCCATGTTCACCGGGCAGATCACCTCCTCCGGGCCGCGGTACTGCCCGTCGCTGGAGACCAAGATCGACCGCTTCGCCGACAAGACCAGCCACCAGGTGTTCCTCGAACCCGAGGGGCGCGCCACCAACTGGATCTACTGCAACGGCATCTCCACCTCGCTGCCGCTGGACGTGCAGGAGTTCGTCGTCCACCACATCCCCGGCCTGGAACGCGCCGAGATCGTCCGCTACGGCTACGCCATCGAGTACGACTACGCCCCGCCCACGCAACTGCGGGCCACGCTGGAGACCAAGGCCGTCGCCGGGCTGTTCCTGGCCGGGCAGATCAACGGCACCACCGGCTACGAGGAGGCCGCCGCCCAAGGACTCATCGCCGGCGTCAACGCCGCCTGCCGCCTCCGCGGCCGCGACGAACTCGTCCTCGGACGCGACCAGGCCTACATCGGCGTGATGATCGACGACCTGGTCACCAAGGGCGTCACCGAACCCTACCGCATGTTCACCAGCCGCGCCGAACACCGCCTCAGCCTGCGAGGCGACAACGCCGACCGCCGCCTGACGCCCATCGGGCGCCAGCTCGGCCTGGCCGACGACGAGCGATGGGCGCGGTTCTCGGCCGCGAAACAAGCCGGCGAGACGGCGAAGGAACTCCTGCAATCGATACGCTCCCCGCGAACGAAAAGCGTGCCCGCCTGCGAAGAAGAGGAAGCCAATCGCAGAGAACGCGGAGAGCGCGGAGAGGAAGTTTCCGATCAAGAAACCTCTGCGCCCTCTGCGTTCCCTGCGATCATCTCCCCTCTTCCCGGTCCGTGTCGCACCCTCTGGAATCTCCTCCAGAACCCCGCCATCACGCTGGATCAACTGCTCCAGCTCGCGCCCCCCGACGCACGCTGCCACCTCGCCTCGCTGCTCAACACGCACGGCGCCGCCGTCCAGTCCGTCGCCGTCGACGGCCGCTACGAGGGCTACCTCGCCCGCGAGCAGTCGGGCCTCCAACAGATGCAGCAGCTCGACGCCCGCCTCCTGCCCGAGGGCCTGGACTACGCAGCCGTGCCCCACCTCCGCCAGGAGGCCAAGGAGAAGCTCGCCCGTCTCCGCCCGCGGTCGATGGGCCAGGCCCTCCGCGTCAGCGGCATCACCCCCGCCGACGTCGCCGTCCTGGGCGTCCACGTCGCCCGACTTGCCCCGCCCCTCCCTCGGGGCCGCAAGCAGGAACGCCAGGATTGAGGCCCGTTTCAGCCCAGGGCGGCAATCTCCTCGTACCGCGTGTTCCGCTGCACGGGCAGGTACCCCGCCTTGCCGATCAGGTCCACCACTTGCCCAACCGTCACCGCGTGCGACAGGCCCGTCGCCCGCACCACCCGCTCCTCCATCAACACGCCGCCGAAATCGTCGGCCCCGAACGACAACGCCAACTGCGCCACGTCCGGCCCCTCCGTCACCCAGCCCGCCTGCACGTGCGGCACGTTGTCCAGCACCAGCCGGCTCAGCGCCACCATCCGCAGGTAGTCGACGCCCGTGCATGGCCGCAGCGCGATCCGCGTCCGATTCGTCTGACAACTCCAGGGAATGAACGCGGTAAACCCGCCCGTGCGGTCCTGTAGCCCGCGCACTGCCAGCAGGTGCTCCACCCGCTGCGACGTCGTCTCGCCCAGGCCGTACACCATCGTCGCCGTCGTCAACATGCCCATCCGCTGGGCCGTCTCCATCACCGCCAGCCACTGCCCCGCCGTGATCTTCCGCGGGCTGACCCGCCGACGGACTTCGTCCACCAGGATCTCCGCCCCGCCGCCCGGCAGCGAGTCCAGCCCGGCCTCGCGCAGCCGCCCAAGCGTCTGCTCGACGCTCAGTCCCGCCCGCGTCGCCAGATACACAACCTCCGCGGGCGACAGCGAATGCACCCACACGCGGCATCGCCGCTTGATCGCGCGCAGAACGGCCTCGTGGAACGCCAGGTCCAGTTGGGGGTTCAGCCCGCCCTGAATCAACACCTGCGTCGCGCCCTGGCTCTGGGCCTGCTCGACCAACTCGACGACCCGCCCCACCGAAAGCACGAACGCATCGGGCGACCCGACCGGCACGTGGAACGCGCAGAAGAGGCAGTCCGCTTCGCAGACGTTCGTCAGCGAGATGTTGCGGTCGACGACAAACGTGGCCGCACGCCGCGGGATCAGCCGCATCCGGCGCCGCTGCGCCGCCTGGCCCAGTTCGCCAAGCCCCGCGTGGTCGTGCAGCACGACCGCCTCGGCGCCCGACAGCCGCTCGCCGGCTTCCGCACGGGCGAGGATCTCCCGCACGACCGCCTGGCCGCCCCCGAGACGCGCCCGCCCGCCCGCCCGCGACGCGCTGGCCGCATGCGCCGCCTCCTGATACACGCTGTTGACGAGCACCGGCTCCAAGTCCAGATCCGCCAGCATCGCCTCCATCTCCCTCACCGAGTCCACGCGGAGGCCGGGGGACGCCCCGGCCGAGTGCGCGATCCG
>CAYWTX010000503.1:0-2489 GCA_964461295.1 uncultured Planctomycetaceae bacterium
CCGCTGGCCGTGGGGCTGATGGACGAGGTGGTCGACCTCGTGATCGCCTGCCCCCAGGCCGCCGACGTGGAGCACCTGCCGGGCGTGTCACGGGAAGTCATCCGCTATGCCGAGCCCCGGTGGTGGCGACCGTCGCGGCGGAGGGTCGAGGGTTTGGCGGCCGATCTGATCGGCCGCAAGGTGGAGGTGCTCCACGCGCTGGGGTACGAGCTGGCGGCGTTCGTGGAGCGTCTGGCCGAGGAGGCGGCCCTGAAATACGTGCTGAGCGGCTACAGCCTGAGCGCGGCGAGGGCGCTGCCGGCGCTGGGCGTCTCGGCCGCGGTTGTGCTGGCCCCCAGCGAGCCGATCCGCGACGTGCTGCTGGAGCGGCGGGTGTGCCCGCCGGAGCGGATCGCTCTGATGCGGCCGGGGGTGTACCACGTTCGACATCCGATGTGTTTCAGCGGCCCGGCAGCGAGCGTGTGCATCGTCGCCGGCGGGGACCTGTGCGACGAACCGGCGTTCGAGGCCGTGCTGAAGTGCTTCGCGGAGCTGTCGGCGCGGAACATGGACTGCGTGTACTTCATCCTGGGCGGGGGACCGATGGAACGGCCGCTGCGCAGGCGGGCGGAGGAACTGGGCCTCAGCGGCAAGCTGACCGTCGTGGACCTGCATCCGGTGGGGCAGATCGCGGGTGTGCTGAAGACGGCCGACGTGTACATTTCGCCTGCGCCGCAGCCGCGGATCGACATTCGGTCGCTGCTGGCGATGGCCGCGGGCGTGCCCGTCCTGGCCGCGCGGGGCGATCGCCCGTGCGACTTCCTGCACGACGGGCAGACGGCGATCCTGTACTCGCCCGGCCACGCCTCGGAACTGACGGGCAAGCTCGTCGGACTGCTGGATGACCGGGCGTCGGCGCGATCCCAGGCCGCCAGCGCCTTGCGGTACGTCAGCGAACAGCACAGCCCGGCCGCCAACGCCGCCCGCATCGCGGAGATCTACCGCCAAGCGGCGGTGCGACGGTAAACTGAACTGGTGAGGCGACACGCCCGGGGGGGGGCGGGGGGTAATCCTATGATGCCCACCTCAATTCAAGTTTCTTGTGGTTAAGCGCGCAATCACGCAGATAGAGGTTGATGAGGTTCTGGTAGGGCATTCCGAGTTCAGTGGCCAAGGCCTTGAAATAGGCCACCGTTGCCTTGTCCAGACGCATCGTGATCGGCTGCTTCAGCGCTTTGGCGTAGGGATTCCGCTCCCTCTTCATCTTCCCGAAATCGTAGTGTTTCCTCATGGCGTCACCTCGTCTTCCAGTATTCGGCCTCTTCCGCTTTGTCGGCCTTGCGCGCGGAGATGATGCGGATGACGGCGTCGTTCACGCGGAAGCAGTGACAGACCACCAGTGCCCGCAACCGGAAACTGATGCCCAGCATCAGGAAGCGGTCTTCATCCGCGGAGTGGTCGGGGTCAAAGAAGCGGACGGCGTTCTCATCGAGAAAGACGGTCTGCGCCTCCTCGAAGGAGACGCCGTGCTTGCGCCTGTTATCCCGATCCCTCGCCTCATTCCACTCGAACCGCAACTTGCCCATACGTACAGTGTACGTATGACCAGCCCGCCCCGCAAGTTGTTTTTCTGGCGATTTGTAGCCGAGCGCCGAGGGGCGCGGCCTGGATTTGCTCTCCGGCAAGCGGCCAGGCCGCGGCACATACGGAGGGACCGAGAAAGTAGCCTCTCCCGGTTTCCTCCGGTTTCCTGCACGACGGGCAGACGGCGATCCTGTACTCGCCCGGCCACGCATCGGAACTGACGGGCAAGCTCGTCGGACTGCTGGATGACCGCGCGTCGGCGCGGTCGCTGGCGGCCAGCGCCTTGCGGTACGTCAGCGAACAGCACAGCCCGGCCGCCAACGCCGCCCGCATCGCGGAGACCTACCGCCAAGCGGCGCTGCGGCGGTAAGGCGCCGTCAAGAAATAACTTGTTCACGTTTCCCAGGTGGCACAGGTCTCCGACCTGTGCTGCACAGCTTGGAAAGCTGTGCCACCAAGACTGGCTTGCTGAGGCTATTTCGTGACGGACCCTAAACTGAACTGGTGAGGGGACACGCCCGTAAGGGCGGGGATTGCGGGCAACGCCAACCAAGGAGGCCCGTAGGGCCGGCAGCGGGAAGCCCCGCCCGTAAGGGCGGGGATTGCGGGTAGCGTGAGCCAAGGAGGCCCGTAGGGCCGGCAGCGGGAAGCCCCGCCCGTAAGGGCGGGGATTGTGGGTAGCGTGAGCCAAGGAGGCCCGTAGGGCCGGCAGCGGGAAGCCCCGCCCGTAAGGGCGGGGATTGCGGGCAACGCCAACCAAGGAGGCCCGTAGGGCCGGCAGCGGGATAGGGGTAGGAGGGCATCCACGGCCGGGGCCTGGCGGGCCGGCGCGGGAGCGGCCGACCGATCGGAATCGTCCGTGTCAAACACTTCCAACCGTCGGGAGATCGGAAGTTCGGCAACAGCTTCCGCGGTAGTCATATCCG
>CAYWTX010000504.1:0-3682 GCA_964461295.1 uncultured Planctomycetaceae bacterium
TTTCAGCCGTACGATCGTCTGCCGGTGCTGGAGTGGGCCGGCTGGTGGGACAAGACGATCGAACGCTGGCGCAGCGAAGGACTGCCCGCGGACCTTCAGGATGGGTATTCCATTCAACGGCATTTCGGCATGGACGATTCCTATGTGCAATTGGATTGGTTTGGCGCCAAGGGGCCTGGCTGGAAGAACGTGTGGAGGCCCGGCATCGTCTGGTCGTTGGAGGAGTATGATCGCGTTCGGCCGGCCCTTTACCCAGTGAAGACGATTGACGAGAAGCGATGGGAACAGTTTGCCAAAGCACAACAGGCCGGCGATGCCGTGCTCTGGTTCACTCTGGACGGTTTCTTCTGGGGTCCGCGAGGGATGATGGGGATCGAACCGCATCTCTATGCCTTCTACGACCATCCCGAGGTGATGCATCGGATCAACTCGGACCTGGCCGACTGGATGCTGACCGTGATCGAGCGGGTTTGTTCCTACTGCACGCCCGATTTCATGACCTTCGGCGAGGACATGAGCTATAACCATGGCCCGATGATCTCCAAGGACGTTTTCGATGAGTTCTTGCGGCCGTATTACGGCCGGGTTATCCCCGCTCTGAAGAAGCACGGGATCATTCCGATCATCGATTCCGATGGCGACATCGCCACGCCGGCGTACTGGTTTGCCGAAGCGGGGCTGGAAGGCATACTGCCGCTGGAGCGACAGGCGGGAGTGGACATCGCGTCGCTGCGGGCCACTCACCCGAAGATGAAGTTCATCGGCCACTTCGACAAGATGACGATGAACCAGGGCGAGGCCCGGATGAGGAAGGAGTTCGAGCGTCTGCTCCCGACCGCGGCGAAGGGCGGATTCCTGATCAGTTGCGATCATCAGACGCCCCCTGGCGTGTCGTATCAGGACTATCAACTCTACGTGCGCCTGTTCCAGGAATATGCCGAGAAGGCGGGAGCGATGTCCCGAGGCGTTGCTCACCCCCAAGGTTAAGTCGATGAGGTCTGTGGTAAGCGAATACCGAAAGGACATGCTGTGAAGCCGACCGAACTACAGGTGGAAAGTCTCTCTTCGCCGTTGGGACTGGATGCCTGTTGTCCGGCGTTCCGTTGGCGGGTCGAGACCTCGCGGCGGGGATGGGGGCAGAGCGCCTATCGAGTCGTGGTCGCGCGGACGCCGCAGGCGCTGGCCGACGAGTCGCCGCTGCTATGGGACAGCGGGAAGACAGCCGACAGCTCTTCGCGAGCAGTTCCGCCCTCGCTGCCCCTGGCGTCGGCACAGAGCTACTGGTGGAAGGTGCGCGTGTGGGACGACGCCCACGAGCCTTCGGACTGGAGCGAGCCGGCGCGATTCGGCACGGGCGTCCTGCGACCCGAGGAATGGCAGGCCCGCTGGATCGGGGCCGGACCCATCCACGAGGCCAGGTACGACCTCCAGCGTTTCGCGGCCGAGCCGGCGGTCATGACGGCGCTGATTCCCGACGATGCCATCGACCTTCGCTCGGTGCTGCTGCGCAGGTCGCTGAACCTTCCCGAGCGCCCGGCGGCGGCGCGGGTATTCGTGACGGGATTGGGCTTCTACGAACTGTATCTCAACGGGCGGAAAGTGGGCGATCATGTACTGGCGCCTTCACGGACCAATTACCTCACCAGCGTTCTCTATGACGCATTCGATGTGACCGATCTGCTGGGGTCGGGCCAAAATGTCTTGGGCATCATGCTGGGCAACGGGTGGTACAACCCGCCCAAGGAGCACTGGAACTGGCGCATGCAGTGGCACGGCTCGCCGCGAGGCATCCTGCAATGCCACATCGAGTACGCCGACGGGCGCAGGGAGGTCGTCGCTTCCGACGGCTCCTGGAAGACGCATTCCGGGCCGATCACGTTCTCCTGCATCTACGGCGGCGAGGAGTACGACGCCCGCCTGGAGCAGGCCGGCTGGGCGGAGGCGGGTTTCGACGATTCGTCCTGGGGCAGCGCCAACGAGGTCGAGCCGCCCGGCGGACGACTGGCCTACCACGCCCTGCCTCCCATTCGCGTGACCGAGCATGTCCGCCCCATCGCCATGACCCAACCCAAGCCAGGCATGGTCGTGTATGACATGGGCCAGAACTTCGCCGGGTGGGTCAGGCTCCGCGTCAGGGGACCGCGCGGCACGGCCGTCGCCCTGCGGTTCGCGGAGAACGTGAAGCCAGACGGCACGCTCAACAACTCCACCAGCAAAGACGCTCGCCAGAGCGACACCTACATCCTTCGTGGCGACGGCCGCGAGGAAGTGTACGAACCGCGTTTCACCTATCACGGCTTCCAATACGTGGAAATGACCGGTTATCCGGGCCTGCCGGACCTGGACACGATCGAGGGATGCGTGATTCGGTCCGCATGCCGGCAATTGGGAAGCTTCCAATGCGGGCACGAGACGATCGACCACATCCATCGCTGCACGGTCTGGTCGCAGAAGAGCAACATGCCGGGACTGCCGACGGACGACTGCCAGAGGGCCGAGAGATTGGGCTGGCTGGCCGACGCTCACGTGGGTTTCGCGGAGGCGGTGTGCAACTTCGAGATGGACTCCTTCTACCGCAAGTACCTGCGCGACCTGGCGCAGGCCCAGTACCCAAGCGGGGAGATGCCGCTCATTGCGCCGTATCCTCTGGACAAGGGCGACAACGGCGTCTGCTGGGGATCCGCCTACCCGCTCATCGCCTGGTACCACTACCAGAACTTCGGCGACGCGCGGGTCCTGCGCGAGCACCTGGACGGGCTGCGACGATACGTCGACTGGATGGTGGGCCAGGCTGACAACCTGATCGCCCCGCCCGACCCGCTGGGCGATTGGAACTCCTCGATCCCCGGCTTCAAGCAAGGCCAACCCGAACTGGCCAGCACTTGGTACCTGTACTACGACAGTCTGATCGTATCCCAGGCCGCCGGCGTGCTGGGCCTGGAAGACCTCCACCGTCAATACCGCCAACTGGCCGAACAGGTGCGAGACGCTTTCAACCGCCGTTTCCTGGACGCCAAGACCGGGCAGTACGGCGAGGGCACGCAGTGCGAGCAGGTCATGCCGCTCTATCTGGACATGGTGCCGCCGGAGCAACTCAAGTTGGCCCAACAACGTCTGCTGATTGCCCTCGAGTTCCTGAGTGATGGGCACATCGCCGTCGGCATCCTGGGAGCGCGATACATTCTGGAGTACCTTGACCGCATAGGCAGAAGTGACATGGCGTGGCGGGCTGTCACGAAGACCAGTTTCCCCTCCTGGGGCCGATTGTGCCAGGGGCGCACCACGCTGGGCGAATGCTGGAACGGGTGGGGAACCAAGAACCACGTCATGCTCGGCGTCGTCGATGCCTGGTTCCACTGGGCCCTGGGGGGCATCCGCGTCGACGAATCCGCCAGCGGGGCCGACCGGCTTGTCTTGCAGCCGTTCTTCGCGCCGGGGTTGGACCATTGCCGGTGCGTCCGCCCCACGGTACGCGGCCAGGTGTGGTCCCATTGGCAGCGCGAAGGCCGGGAACTCTCCTGGTGCAAGCCGGATGAATGGTCGGATCACTTCGACCCGTCTCGCTGGCAGCGCGAGAACCGGGGGATCCGCTGGAGCATTGGCATCCCTGCCGGAAACAAGGCCCGGGTAACGCTGGCGCTGCCGCCCGGCGGCACGCTCCACGAGGGCGGCACGCTGCTGT
>CAYWTX010000505.1:0-5069 GCA_964461295.1 uncultured Planctomycetaceae bacterium
CTGCTACACATTGAGGGGCGAATCGGGGATAATCCGCCCTTCGGCGGACCGGCCTGCGCGGCATGGATGGCCGGGCGGCTGGGACGCGTCCGTGGGATTCTCCTAACTTCCTTAATGCATGGAGTTTAACGTGGCGGAAGACAACGGATTGCAGGATGAGCCGCGGGGCGCGGCCGGGGAAGAAGACATCGGCGAAGCGGCGGCGGACGCACAGCCGCCCGTGGCGTTGACGCCGGCGCTTTTCCCGAACGAGCGGATCACCGAGACGGCCATCGAGCAGGAGCTGCGCGACAGCTATCTGACGTACGCGATGAGCACGATCATCGACCGCGCGTTGCCGGACGTGCGCGACGGGCTGAAGCCCTCGCAGCGGCGCGTGCTGGTGGCGATGAATGACCTGAACCTCGGCCCGCGTGCCAAGCACCGCAAGTGCGCGAAGATCGCCGGCGACACGTCGGGCAACTACCACCCCCACGGCGAAGGCGTCGTATACCCCACGATGGTTCGCATGGGCCAGGAGTGGAACCTGCGGTACCCGCTGGTGGATCCGCAGGGGAACTTCGGCTCCATCGACGGCGACCCGCCGGCGGCCATGCGGTACACCGAAGCCCGCATGACGGCGCCGGCGATGGAGATGCTCGACGACTTGAACCTCGAGACGGTGGACACGCAGCCCAACTACGACGACACGCGGACCGAACCGGTGGTGCTGCCGGGCAAGTTCCCCAACCTGCTGGTGAACGGTTCGCAGGGGATCGCGGTGGGCCTGGCGACGAGCATCCCCCCGCACAACCTGCGGGAGATCTGCGACGGGCTGATCCACATGATCGACCACCCCGACGCGACGGTTGAGGACCTGATGAAGATCGTCAAGGGGCCGGACTTCCCCACGGGCGGGCTGATCTGCGGGCGGGAGGGGATCGCCGAAGGGTACCGCACCGGGCGCGGGCGCGTCATCGTGCGCGCCAAGCTGCACACCGAGACGGCCAAGAACGGCAAGACGATCATCGTGGTGACGGAGATTCCCTACCAGGTGCTGAAGACGACGATCATCGAGCGCGTGGCCGAGACGGTGAAGAACGAGAAGATCAAGGACATCGCGGACGTTCAGGACCACAGCGACCGCACGAGGATGCGGATCGTGGTGGAGTTGAAGCGCGGCGCGGATCCCGAGGTGGTGATCAACCAGCTTTACCAGTACACGCCGCTGCAGACGACGTTCAGCATCATCAACATCGCGCTGGTGAACCGGACGCACCAGACGCTGACGCTGCGCGATATGATGTTCTACTGGCTGGAACACCGCAAGGACGTGATTCGGCGGCGGACGCAGTTCCTGCTTCGCCGGGCGCGGCAGCGGGCGCACGTGCTGGAAGGCCTGATCCTGGCCGTGGCGGACATCGACCGGATCATCGAGACGATCAAGAAGTCGCCGGACGTGCCGGCCGCCCGCGAGCGGCTGATGGCGCTGGACCTGAGACTGACGGAGAAGGCGACGGTTCGCGGCCTGTTGCCTGAGCAGTTCGTGAAGCGGGCCAGCGCCGAGGCGCAGCGGCTGACGCGGGTTCAGGCGGACGCGATTCTGGCGATGCAACTCCAGCGGCTGACGGGCCTGGAGATCGAGAAACTGGCCGAGGACTACGCCAAGTTGGTGGAGGAGATCGACGGATATGAGACGATCCTGGGCAGCATGGAGCGTCTGATGGACGTGATCGCCGAGGACGTGCGGGAGATCCGGGAGAAGTACGGCGACGAGCGGCGCACGCAGATCGTGGGCCGGGTGGGCGAGTTCAGCGTGGAGGATCTGATTGCCGAAGAGGACGTGGTCGTCACGCTGACGCACGAGGGATACATCAAGCGCCTGCCGCTGACAACCTACCGCAAGCAGGGCCGGGGCGGCAAGGGGATCATCGGCACCGACGCGAAGGAAGGCGACTTCATCGAGGAGTTGTTCATCGCCTCCACGCACGACTACCTGATGATCTTCCTGAACAACGGGCGAATGCACTGGCTGAAGGTGTACGACATCCCGGCGATGGCGCGGACCGCGAAGGGGCGCGCGATCGTGAACCTGTTGCAGATGCAGCGGGATGAGCGGATCTGCGCGGTGCTGCCGGTGCGGGAATTCGACGACCGGTTCCTGGTGACGGCGACGAAGCGGGGACAGATCAAGAAGACCGTTCTGAACGCCTACGGCAACGTGCGCCGGGGCGGCCTGCAGGCGACGGGGCTGGACGAAGGCGACACGGTGATCGGCGTGACGCTCACGCGGGGCGACAACGAGATCCTGCTGGCCACGCGCGGCGGCAAGGCGATCCGCTTCCCGGAGACGAAGGTGCGGCCGATGGGTCGTACGGCGGCCGGCGTGAGGGCCATCACGCTCCGCGAGGACGACGAGGTGGTGGACATGTGCGTGGTGGACCCGCTGTCCACGCTGCTGACGGTGTGCGAAAACGGCTTCGGCAAGCGAACGGGGTTTGACGAATACCGGATCACCAACCGCGGCGGGCAGGGGATCATCAACATCCAGGCCAACGCCCGCAACGGCAAGGTCGTGGCCGTGAAGTCCATGCGGGACGCCGACGAGCTGATGCTGATCACACAGAACGGGATCATCGTTCGCGTCGGAATCAGCAGCATGAGGGTGATCAGCCGGAACACGCAAGGCGTTCGGATCATCAAGTTCAGGGAAGGGGGCGACAAACTGGTGAGCGTGGCCCGGGTGGTGAGCGAGGGCGACAGCCAGGCGACGCTGAGGCTGGACAGCGGCGATCCGGAGGAGGGTGAGCAGCGCGAGTTGTTTCACGGTCCCGGGCTGGATGAAGGCGAAGCCGAAGCGGCGGACGAGGAAGCCGTCGAAGAAGCCCAAGCCGCGGAGGACGAAGAAGACGAAGGAGACGAAGAAGACGAAGGAGACAAAGAAGACGAAGGAGACAAAGAAGAGAAAGAAGATGAAGGAGAGAAGGGCGAAGCGTCCGAAGACGTGACGACGTTGTAGCTCCGTCGATCCGCTCTCCGAAGAATCGTGGACCCTCACCAGCGAATCTATTGCTATCTTCGCCGGCCATGGTACTATGCTCGCCGTTGGTGCGGCTCTCCCCGCCGCATCGAGTGTCATAGTAGGCCGGCAACCCCTAGAGAAGGAGCATCGCAATGGCCCAAGCCGCAAAGCCCGCAACGAAGTCCGAAGTCCTTTCCTGTATCGCTGAGTCTACCGAACTGTCCCGCAAGCAAGTCGCAGCCGTGTTCGACGCCCTCGCCTGCTGCATCAAGAACGCCGTGGGCAAGAAGGGCCCGGGGGTCTTCGCCGTGCCGGGCCTGCTGAAGATCGTTGTCGTCCAGAAGCCCGCAATCAAAGCCCACAAGGGGATCAACCCCTTTACCAAGCAGGAGCAGATGTTCAAGGCCAAACCCGCCCGCCGGGTCATCAAGGTCCGTCCCCTCAAGGCCCTCAAGGACATGGCGAAGTAAGCCGCTTCGTCGAAAGGAATACTATGCCTCGTCTCGCACTCAGCGGCATATCCATCGCCGCGCTCAAGAAAGAAATCGAACGCCGCGCGGCGAAGCTGGCTGCCCTCAAGGCCCAGCGGGACGCCCTGGACGGGCGGATCGCCGAGATCGAGGGGGTTGTCGGCGAGGCCCCGAAGGCCGGCAAGAAACGTGGGCGGAAGCCCAAGCCCAAACGGGCAACGGGCAAGCCGCTCATCGAGTACATCAGGGAGGTCCTTGCCGCGGCCCCCTTGGGCATCAAGGAGATCGAGGCGAAGATCCTGGCCTCCGGCTATCCGACGACCGCCGACTCGATCTACAAGCCCATCATGGCCATCCTGGGCAAGCACTTCAAGAAGCTTGACCGGGGCGTCTACGGCCTCAAGGGCAAGCCCGGCAGAAAGCCCGGGAAGGTGGTGGCCGCTTCTGCTGCCAAGGCGCGCGCCAAGAGGGGTGCCTTCAGTCAGACGGCCGAACAAATGATCCTTGGCCTCCTTGCGGGCGGCAAGGTTCTCACAACGGCGGAAGCCGTTGCGGCGTGGAGAAAGGAAGGGCGGGGAGGCAAGGCCGACAACACGCTGACCAAGCTCGTCAAGGAAGGGAAGGTCAAGAGGCAGAACGTCGCAGGGCAGAGGGGGAGTCGGTATAGTCTGGCGTAGTTGGCGTGGTCGGAGCCGGTCCACCAAGTGTCATCGGTGGGCCGGTCTGGCCGTCGCGGATTACCTTCTGCGGACCCCGCCGTGCCCCCGGCGGGGTCCGCCTGCTATCGGCCGGCCGTCACGGTGACGAGGGCAGGTTCGGCTTTCCCTGCCCGATGGCTTCCGCGAACTCCACTATGGTCGCGACAGACGGTCCAAGACGCAGCCCGCGCGAAGACCCGGGCATGCGCGCGGGTCACCATTACACTGCTTTTCTCGGCCAACTCCCGATTAGGGTGCTACGATGTCAACAAGAGGAAGGAGAACAGCATGAGAAGGTACTGCGCGGAATTCTTCGGGACATTCTGGCTGGTTCTCGGCGGATGCGGCAGCGCGGTGTTGGCCGCCTCTTTCCCCAGCGTGGGCATCGGCCTGCTGGGTGTCGCATTGGCGTTCGGCCTGACGGTACTCACGATGGCGTACGCGATCGGGCACATATCCGGCTGTCACCTGAATCCGGCCGTGTCGATCGGGCTTTGGGCCGGTGGCCGATTTCCGGCAAAGCAACTCCTGCCTTACATTGTCGCGCAAGTCCTGGGCGGGTTTGTCGCGGGCGGCGTCCTGTATGTCATCGCCAGCGGCAAGGCTGGGTTCTCGGTGTCGGCGGGCTTTGCCTCCAATGGCTACGGCGCCCATTCGCCCGGAGGGTACTCCCTGCTGGCCGCGCTGGTCTGCGAAGTGGTGATGACAATGATGTTCCTGCTGATCATTCTCGGGGCAACGGACAAACGGGCGCCACAGGGCTTCGCGCCATTGGCCATCGGCCTGGGGCTTACCTTGATTCACCTGATCAGCATCCCGGTCACCAACACCTCGGTAAACCCGGCTCGCAGTACCGGGGTTGCCTTGTTTGTCGGCGATTGGGCCACGGCGCAATTGTGG
>CAYWTX010000506.1:0-10817 GCA_964461295.1 uncultured Planctomycetaceae bacterium
CATCACCTTCAATCGATCTCGATCTCGCCGACTCATCTCGATCCGGTCTCCATCCCTGTTCATCCGCCTTCCTTTCATCCTTTGGGGAAAGCGGACATTCTTACTGGGCAGGAACCGGACATTACTACTGGGCTATGACAATTGGCCGCTTCTCCATTGCCGCCGCTGCCGGATCGCTGTACCCTATGTGCAACATCTGCGGCTGCTCCGAAAGGGGACCGAATGGCGAAGAAGCCCGGCAAACGTCCCGGCAAATCCTGGCCGTGGTGGTTGGTGTCGGTGATCGGCGCCATCGCCACGATGGTCGTCACGGCCGCCGTTTTGTACATGCCGTCCGGCCGGGGCACGATCATCCTGCTGGTCGGGGCGGCGGTTTTTCTGGTCATCCTGCTTCGCGATCCGCGCTACTGGCTGCGCCGGACGATTGGGGCGATGGTCGGCCTGCTTGCGTCGAGCGTACTGCTTCCGGGGCTGAAGGCCTTCGTCCAGTTTGCTCCCGGCACGCTCGGTTACCTGGTAATGGAAAACGCTCCGTGGCAAGTTCCGGTCGCTATCGCTGCCGCAATCGTCTCTCTTGTCTTGGTCGAGACGAGAGCGGGCAAACCGGCGAGGGTTCCGCCGCATTGCGGGCCTCCTTCCGTCGATGCAACCGGCCCGGGCGCCGTTGCCGTTGGTACGGCAATCAAAAGTCCCATCACACCGATCCACTTCGGCGATCAGGTCGGGCGTGATGTGTACCACATCGGGAATGCAACCTTTGCCCAACCTCCCTCTCAAATCCCGGTTGTCGCCACCGCACCTGCTCCCCTCCACCAACTCCCATCCCCTCCCGCCGATTTCGTCGGACGTGAGGACGAGATAGCCGGCCTCATGGCCGCGGCGGGAAAGGATGGCGCCAACATCTCCGGCGTGCGGGGGATGGGCGGGATCGGCAAGACTGCCCTGGCGCTGGTGGTCGCGCACAGATTGGCCGAGTGCTTCAAGGATGCCCAGTTCTACCTCGACCTGCGCGGGACATCGGACAAGCCCCTGTCGGCCGACGATGCGATGCGGCACGTCCTCCAGTCGCTCAACCCAACAGCAAAACTGCCGGATGGCTCTGCGCAACTGGCGGCCTCGTACCGCGACGCCCTGCACGGGAAGCGGACGATCCTGCTGATGGACAACGCCCGCGATGCGACACAAATCACGCCGCTGCTTCCCCCGCAGGGGAACATGCTGCTGGTCACATCACGCTGGCATTTCGCCGTGCCCGGGATCCAAGCGATCGACCTGGGACTCCTGCCGCCGGAAGAGGCCGTCAAACTCCTGCTGAGCATCGCGCCGCGGATCGGCGAGCACGCTGCGGCGCTTGCGGAGCTTTGCGGACGATTGCCGCTGGCCCTTCGCGCTGCCGCGAGCCTGCTGGCCGTGCAGATGAACCTGTCGCCGAACGAGTACGTGGAGCGATTGCGGACGGAGCGGAACCGGCTGAAGGCGCTCGGCAAGGAGGGCGTGGAAATCGACGTCGAGGCGTGCCTGGACCAGAGCTACCGCCTCCTGCCGGCCCCGACGGCGGCTGTGTTCCGCAACCTGGCCGTGTTCCCCGGCTCGTTTGACGCGGCGGCCGAGGAGGGCGTGTGCGAAGACCCCGGCCACGCGGGGCTGGATGAACTCCTGCGGTACAGCCTGGCGGAGTACGATGAACCGACGAGCCGGTACAGGCTGCACGACCTGGTGCGGGTCTTCGCGGGTTCGCGTACGGGCGAAGATGAACGTTTCGCCGGGGAGAAACGCCATGCGAAGCACTACCTTGGGGTCCTGCGGAAAGCCGGCGATCTGTATCTCAAAGGCGGCGATTCGATCATGTCCGGTTTGTCGCTGTTCGACCGGGAGCGGGCGAACATCCAGGCCGGGCAGGCGTGGTCTGCCGCAAACGCGCAGGCCGACGATGATGCCTGCCGATTGTGCAGCGAGTATCCCGATGCGGGCGCGTATTGCCTGGACCTGCGTCAGCATCCGCGGAGGGAACGCGTTCCATGGCTGGAGGAGGCCCTGTCGGCCGCCCGGCGGTTGAAAGACCGTGCGGCGGAGAGCCGTCATCTCGGGAACCTCGGCCTCGCCTGGGCAGACCTCGGCGAGCCGCGCAAGGCCATCGAGTTCTACGAACAGCACTTGGCCATCGCCCGCGAGATCGGCGACCGGCGCGGGGAGGGGCAAGACTTGGGCAACCTCGGCAACGCATGGGCGGACCTGGGCGAGCCGCGCAAGGCCATCGAGTTCTACGAGAAGTACTTGGCCATCGCCCGCGAGATCGGCGACCGGCGCGGGGAGGGCAATGCCCTGGGCAACCTCGGCATCGCCTGGTCGGACCTCGGTGAGCAGCGCAAGGCCATCGAGTTCTACGAACAGCACTTGGCCATCGCTCGCGAGATCGGCGACCGGCGCGGGGAGGGCAATGCCCTCGGCAACCTGGGCGTCGCCTGGAAGAACCTTGGCGAGCCGCGCAAGGCCATCGAGTTCTACGAGAAGCAGTTGGCAATCACCCGCGAGATCGGCGACCGGCGCGGGGAGGGCAATGCCCAGTGGAACATGGCCTTGGCGTACCGGGAGGTCGGCGAGAAGGCGACGGCCATCCCGCTGGCCGAGGCGGCGCTGGGGATCTTCGAGCAGATCGAGGACCCCAATGCCGAGATGGTGCGGCGCTACCTGGCCGAGTGGCGGAAAGAGTAGCCGGAAGCTGCCGGCTACCAGCTTCCAGCCTCCAGCGGGGAACCGTGAACCGAAGTACCGTGGCCTATCCAGACCGCGGCGTTCGGCGCACTGCGGGGACCGATCCGCGAATCGCGGCGTGGTCTTCGCAGGGCGCCCCCTCGCCGCGGGCTGGATAGGCCACGGTACTGGAGAGCCGATCTGGAGCTCGGCGCTGCCAGGCACGGCGGTCCTGATGCGGTTGCCGAAGCGCGGGCAAGAATGCCCGCGTTCCCCCCCCCCGAAGCGATCGCTATTCACTTGTCAAACGGCAGCGATAATGGCCTGGCGCCTTCGAGGCGGCGTCCTTCGTCCGAAGGGCGTCTGGCCGCGAACTCGTCCGAGTGCCCGGAGCGGCCGCATCCGCTAAGCCGCAAGTGCCTCGTGCTGCCGGGAACGTCCCGCCAAAGGCGGGGCGAGAAAGCAGAGCGTCGCGCTTGCCCTCCGAAGCCTTGGCGAAGGAGGGTGTCGAGTGTCAACGACCCGTCGCGCTGTCCCCTCGTAACATACATGAACATTTCGAGGGGCGTTTTGTACGGTAAGAATGGCCGGATTTCACTTTTTCATCAGAGTTCGTGAAGGAGTTGCCGAAGCGGGTTTGCCCCTCTTTGCCCGGAAGGGGCGGTCAGGATTCAGCCGTCGGCGTAAGCCCCCGATGGGCAATGGATCAGGCGAGAAGCCCTGAAGAGGCGACAGAGAGCACACAACGCGGAAAGCGTCACCCTCATTGGAGCCGGGATCCTACCGCAGATGCCACTGCCTTCGCAGGAGCCACTCGGCTGTGAGCAGCGTCACGAACGCCAGGAACAGAAACGTGAAGTTGTGGAGGGTCACGATCCTGCCTTCCCGGCCGCCGGGGGCGCCGGCGCGTGACTTGGCCCGCCTGGCGATCTGGTCGATGAGGTCCGGCAGGGCGGCCAGGTCCACGGCCCGGCCGGCGCTGCGGTCGGCCACGAGCTGCATCAGCGCGTCGTTGCGGGCCAGGCGGTCGGTCTCCGTGGAGTACGCGGCCACCGTGAGCGTCAGTTCGTCGCTGCCGAGCGCGGCCCCGGCGGCGTCCCTGGCCGTGGCGGTCACGCGGTACGTGCCTTCCTTGCTCGGGCGATGCTCGCCCTCGAACAGGCGGTCGCCCATGCGCGGGCTCAGCGGCAGGGCGTCGCCCTTGGCGCCGCCGGCGGCGGGGGCGATCTCGACGCTCACCTGGGCGTTGTCGGCCGGGCGGCCCTTGTCGTCCTGCACGCGGCAGAGAATCTTGACAGGGTCGTCGCCGGCGCGGACGTAGGTGCGGTCCAGCCGGAGCACGACGGAGGGCCTGGACTCGCGGGCCTTGGTCGTGACGTTCGCCAGCCAGCGGACCATCTGCCCCCAGAAGCGTTCGTACGGGCTGTCGGCCCCCAGGCCGTGCAGCGAGAGATACCAGTTCCAGGTCGTGTCGGCCGTGAAGGCGGCGCTTCGCCCCGCGCCGACGTTCTGCACGGCAAGCGTGATCGCCTCGGGGCGAGCGGGGTGTATGGCGAGGTTGAGCGCGCCGCTCTTGAGGCCGGCGACGGTGACGCAGCCGGTGAGGCTGGGCAGCTTCTGGAGCGATTCGTCGGGCCTTCGCCCGGCCGGGCCGAGGAAGTAGCCCTTGAGCCCCTCGAAAATGGGGTGCATCTCGCCGATGGCGGTGAGCTGGGGCACGAAGGGCGCGCGTTCCTGCCCCTGGTTGCGCGTGCCGCAGTGGACGGGCAGGACGGCCTCGACGTCGGTGCCGCCGTAGCCGCCGGGGCCGAAACTGCTGTGCCCGCCGAGCATGAGCAGTCCGCCGCCGCCGTTGACGAACTTGCGCAACAAAGCCATCTGCTCCTTCGAGAGGAACGTGCGGTCGAGGTCGCCGAGGATGATCACGTCGAAGAGGGCGAACTCGGCCTCGGTCTCGGGCAGCTTGTCGAGCTTTCGGCCGGCGATGTCCCCCTGCGACCAGAAGCGGTTGCCCTCCATCCGCACCAGGGCCACGAAGCGGATGTTCGGGTCGCTCTTCAGCAGGCGGCTGAGGAACTTGTACTCCGGGCGGATGGTGCCCTCGACATACAGCACGCGAATATGCGGCTGCGTGAGCAGCACGTGCAGCTCGAAGTCGTTGTCCTCGGCGACGGTCTCGGCGGGGTTGGGCGGGATGCGCACCTTGAGCCGGCGCACGGCGTCGGCCGACTTTCGCGTGGACTGCGTGGCCGCGCCGGAGATGGGTTCGCCGGGGGTCCACTTGAGTTGGGCGGCGAGCGTGGCGACGTTCTGGTCGGTCCACAGCCGCTGCGTGTCGGCCGGCTTGCCCTCGGCGCCTTCCTCCAGGAGCTGGAGTTCCATCGGCGCGGCGGGGAACCCGGCGAGTTTCGAGCGAACGGTGATGGCCGTGACGTTGTTGACGACGGCCTCCATCGGCGCGTCGACGCTGACGATCTGCACGTTGCGCCGGGCGGAGACCTTCTCGTCGGGCGAGCCGACGCCGACGAGGTACACGGGCACGCCGGCCTCGACGGCGGCGTCGCCGACGGCCTCGGCGCCGTTGTGGATGCCGTCGGTCAGGACGACGATGCCGGCCAGGTCGGCCCGCGGGCGGTCCTCGGCCGCGGCGCGGATCGCGGCCGCAAGGTCCGTGCCGCCGGCGCCCTCGCCCGCGGCGTTCATTTCGGCGAGCTGGCCGGGCGATTCGGCCCTTCGCACAGCCGTGGCGAACTGGTACCAGAGCGGGCGGAAGTGCTTCTCCAGACGGGCCTGCTGCACGCGCAGGGCCTCGACGGCCTGGTGGTAGCGGTCGGGGAGATTGGTTTCGTCGGCGGTGGCCATGGAGGCGGAGCGGTCGACGAGGATGGGCAGGCAGGGGCGGTCGCCGGCCGATCCGGGCGAGATGTTCAGCGCGGGCTTGAACAGCACGAGCAGGAGGGCGAGGATGCCGGCGCATCGCAGGGCCATCAGCGCGAGGATTCGCCCGCGCCCGAGGTAGGCGTACGCGGTGGAGTAGAACACGCCGACGGCGATGGCGATCTGGAGGGCGAGGGCGACCATCCAGACGGCCCGGGCCTGGTTGACGATGAGCAGCCCGCCGACGGCGGCGCCCCCGGCGGCCGCGGACGCGGCCAGCAACGACGCTCCGCCCTCGCGGCGATTGCCGCGGGCGTAGCGCAGGGCGGCGTCGGCCACCATGGCCGGCACGAACGCCGCCGGACCCAAGGCCGCCGCCAGGCACACCAGCCCGTGGCGGGTGCGGCGTCGCACGAGTTGCACCACGCCCCAGGCGACCAGCAGCAGGCCGATCACGGCCACTAGCGTCAGCGGCAGCGAGGCATCCTGCACGCCCTGGAATTCCAGCGAAACGCTCGCCATCCTGCACCAGGGCTCACTGTAGGGAACACCGCGGGCGTTTACAAGGCGGCGGGGCGATGCGTGCGGCAACGAGGTCCGGCGGGGCGGGGCAAGGCCGCGCCCCCCCCCCGGCCGCGACGGGCCTCGCCTTCGGTTGGCCGGCGGGATGGGTCTGGCCCCGGCGGCGATTCGGGCCCGCCTACAGGGCAGCGCCTTCACCAACCGAGAGCCGCTTGACGTCCACGTCCCGCCCGCGCAGAGTGACCGCCGTGCAGCGGTGCGGCGCCTCGCACAAGGCCGGCGCCGTGTAGTAGAGCACGCCGTCGTGCTCGTGCAGCGGCTGGCCGCGATGGAAGTGCCCGCTGATCGACAGCAACACGCCCGCGCGGGCGTACCCGGCCAGGGCATCGTCGTTGTTGGTCAGCATGAAGGGGTAGCCGCTGTCAATCGCCGGATGCATCGGGTTGTGCTGCAAGGCGATGATCGGCCCGCCGCCCTGGCGGGCCAGTTCGTCCATCAGCCGGAGATCCTCCTGCCGGCGCGTGGCGTACGTCTGTTCGCGATACGCGTCGGCGAACAGCACGACGCGGTAGCCGTCGCACTCGCTGACGCCGGGCCGACAGCCGAACTCGCGCAGCACGCGATCGGCCGGGCCGTCGTGGTTGCCGGGAATGGCGAACACCGGCGCGTCGCCGGCGTCGAGGCGGATCGTCTCGCGCAGGCGTACCAGGTCGTCGGCGGCGCTGGGAAGCGAGCCGTCGTTGACGAGATCGCCCACGAGGGCGATCGCGTCGAACCCGCCGGCGATTCGGGCGACTTCGATCGCCCGCCGCACCAGTTCCAGGCCGAGCAGGCAGTTCCGCTCCGGCGGCGCGGCGGCAGCGTCGGCCTCATCGGAGGTGTAGTGAACATCGCCGATGACCAATAGCTTCAAGGCGGTCGTGGGCATGGGCTCTCCCGGGATTGTACGCGACGCTCGTGGAGTGCGGAGAGACAAAACAGCACCGGGGCGGCGTGCCCCGGTGCTGTTCATTTCGGCAGCGAGAACTCCGTCACGCCCAGGCTGATCACCTCGGCGGACCCATGGGACCTCGTTCATGCTCGCCCGGTCCGCGCTCACGCTCCGGGCCGCCGGGGCCCATTCCGCGATCGAACATCGGGCCGCGCTCCGGGCCGCCGGGGCCCATTCCGCGATTGAACATCGGCCCGCGCTCCGGGCCGCCGGGGCCGCCGCGCTGGAGCAACTGCTGGAGTTGCTCGGCCTTGGCGAGCAGCCGGCGGGCGTCCTCCATGAGTTGGCGAACCTGCGCAACGACGTCGCCGGGCGGGCCGAGCCGGCGGTCATCGGGGCCCGCCTGCGGCCGCTGGAACGGCGGGGTCGGCCGCGCCCACATGCCTTGCCCGCGGCCCGACGGGCCGCGGCCCCAGGCACCAGCCTCGCCTCGCCACGCCCAGCCGCGCGGGCCTTGCCAGCCCTGGCGCCCCTGTCCCTGCATGCATGGGGGGCCAAACCGGCCACATTGGCCGCGCCCGCCGAACCCGGGGCCCCAGCCGGGGCCGCGCAAGCCGTCGCGGTCGCGGCCATCGTCCTCACGCCGTGCCATCGGCGCCTCGATCCTCGGCTTCGGCTTCGGCGGCTGGGCCGCTTCCGGCTTCGGCTGCGGCGCCACGTCGGGCCTCCTGGCCGACTTTTCCAGCATTTCCTTCATGTGCCGAAGCTGTTCCTGGAGTTCGCGGACCTGCCGCTCCAGCACCTGTTCGCGGGAGGGGGCCTGCTCCTTCGCGACGCGGTCGCCATCGCGTCCGTCGCGCTCGCGAGGCTGGCCGAATGCCGGCGGAACCAGCAGGATCAGCCCACCCACGCATAACGCCGCCAAACACAGTCTGCCGCTCATCGCATGTCTCCTTGTTCTCGCCTTGAGGGGCTTCGGGTCGGCTCTACGTGGCCGAGTCCACACCATCATTGGCGGCGCAAGGGCGAGGGGTTTAGGCGGGAATGCCAGCAGACGAATCCCCGTTTCGTGAGCGAAGCGCAGACCGACGCCGCTGAAGCGGACTTCGGGCAATTGCCTCGTGGAGGAACGTGGCGACCGGAGACCGACGCCGCTGAAGCGGACTTTGGGCAATTGCCTCGTGGAGGAACGTGGCGACCGGGGACCGACGCCGCTGAAGCGGGTCGGCCTCAAGAGTGGGATGTCCGGTCCCCGGTCCCCGGTCCCCGGTCCCCGGTCCCCGGTCTACGGTCTCTTCCCCATCACCGCGATGCCCAGGCTGTCGGCCAGGGCCAGCGTCGTTTCCTTGTCCACGATCATCGTCTTGCCCGCCTCGACCACCAGACACGCGCAGCGGGCGAGGCCGAGATTGCGGATTGTTTCCGGCCCGACCGTCGGCACGTCGAACCGCATGTCCTGGTTGGGACGAGCCACCTTCATCAGCGTCCAGCCGCCGACGCGGCACAGTTCGCCGGCCCGGCGGATCATCTCGTCGGTGCCCTCAATGGCCTCCACCGCGAGGATGTCCCGTTCCTTCACGGCGATTGCCTGCCCGATGTCCAGGTCGGCGCTCGCCCTGGCGATCGGCCAGCCGAACTCCACGTCGGCCTGGCAGCCTCGCGGCACGGGCGAGCGCGTCATCAGCCCCTCCGACGCCAGATGTTCGTCGCAGTATTTCACGCTGCTCACCAGATCGATGCCTTCCTTCTTCAGTTCGTCGGCCACGGCCAGCAGCACCGCGTTGTCGCGTTTATCGTGTCGCACCCGCACGTACCACAACCACGCCGTGCGGAGGTCGGGAATGTACCGCAGTACCCGCAGCGGCGAGTAGATCTCCCGCTTGCGGACGCCGCCGATCATCACCGCCTCGCGACAGCCCGCGCGTTTCAGCGCCTTCACCCAGGCGCCGATGCGAGTGACGCCGCACCAGGTCACCTCGTCGGCCACCGACGCCAGCCGCCGCGACGCCCACTGCCGGATCCCCACCGCCACCACGCGGAGCCCCGCGTTGCGCATCCCCTGCGCAACGAGGAACGGCGGGCGGCCCCACCCGGCGATCAATCCCACCGGCGGGCGCGAGTCCGTCATTCGGCTTCTCCGCTGCCATCGCCGGCGCCGGGCTTGAGCCCCAGCTTCCGCTGGATCGCCGCCACTTCCGCCACCAGCTTCCTGACGGCCGAGCGAAGCTGCGGCACCCGCGCCACGCTCATGATGGACCGCCGCGCCTCGGCCCGCTCCATCGCGGGGCTGCCCAGCACATCCAGCCCCGCCGCCACGTCGTTGGTCACGCCGGCCTGGGCGGCCACCTTCACGCCGTCGCCGATGCGGATGTGTCCGACGATGCCGCTCTGGCCGCCGAAGACGCAGTAGTTGCCCACTTTCGTCGAGCCGGCGATGCCCGCCTGCGAGACCATCAGGCAGTGCCTGCCCATCGTCGTGCCGTGCCCGATGGCGATCAGGTCGGCGAACTTCGTGCCCGCCCCGACGATCGTCGAGCCCAGCGTCGCCCGCTCGATCGCGCAGCACGCGCCGATCTCCACGTCGTCCTCCAGGACCACGTTCCCGGCCGTCGGAATCTTGTGATGGGCGCCCTTGTACGTCGAGTAGCCGAACCCGTCCTGGCCGATGGAAGCGTTGGCATGGACGATCACGCGGTCGCCGACGACGCAGCCGTCGTACACGGCCGCTGACGCGTAAAGAATACAATCGGCGCCGATGCGCGCGCCGGGGCCGACGAAGGCGCCGGGGTACAGCACGGTCCGTGGGCCGACGGTCGCGCCCGGGCCCACGTAGGCGAACGGCGCGACGCCCGCGCCCTCGCCGATTGCGGCCGAGGGATCCACGGCCGAGCGAGCGTCCACGCCCTGAAAAGGGTGCCGGCGAAAGCCGTGGAAGGCGACCATCGTCTGGCGGAACGCGAAGTACGGATCCTTGCAGCGGATCAAGGCCGGGCCGGCGCCGGCGTAGTTCTCGGCGACCAGCACCGCCGCCGCCTGGGTGTCCTTCATGTGCCGCTCGTAGCGGACGTTGGCGAGGAACGAGACTTCCCGCGGCCCGGCGGTCTCGATGTCGGCCACGCCGCACACCAGCCGCGAGCCGTCGCCTTCCAGCCGCCCGCCGACGTGCGCGGCCAGTTCTGTCAGGGTCATCTGCTTCATGCTGCCTCTTGGAGAAGGAGGCATTGAGCGTATTCGGAACCCGCCCGCGTTTCAATTGCGGATCGCGGACATTGCGGATCGCGGATTGCCCTCACTCCGCCAGGCGCCCGTCCACCAGGCGGAGCACCCGGTCGGACTGGGCAGCCAGTTCGGCATCGTGCGTGACCATGATCACCGTCGCGCCGCTCTCGCGGGCCGCGTCGCGCAGCACCATCATGATCTGCCGGCCCGTCTTGCTGTCGAGGTTGCCCGTCGGCTCGTCGGCCAGCAGAAGCCGCGGGCGGTTCATCAGCGCCCTGGCGATGGCCACGCGCTGTCGCTCGCCGCCGGAGAGTTCCTTGGGGCGGTGACGGATGCGGTCGCTCAGCCCCACGTGCTCGAGCACCGCCATCGCCCGCTGGGTCTCGCCCTTGCCGCGGGAGGGCCATTGCAGGATGGAACTGTCCACCTTGGCCGGCAGCAGCGTGTTCTCCAGCACGCTCAGCTCCGGCAGCAGGTGGTAGAACTGGAAGACGAATCCGATCTCGCGGCAGCGGGCGCGGTCCCGCCGGCGGCGCGAAAGGGTCGAGGCGTCCACGCCGTCCAGCAGCACCGCCCC
>CAYWTX010000507.1:0-14005 GCA_964461295.1 uncultured Planctomycetaceae bacterium
GACGCGCTGGAGGCCCGCGGCGACGCGGACAACACGCTGATCGCGTTCTTTGCCGATCACGGCGATCCCATGGGCGATCACAACGCCTGGCAGAAGGAATCGTTCTTCGACGCCGCCTGCCGCATACCGTTCCTGGCGAGCTGGCCGGCGCGGCTGCCGGGCGGCGCGAAGCGAGATGAACTGGTGTGCCTGGCCGACTTGTTCGGCCTGGCTACCTCGGCCGCGGGGCACGCCGAACTGCGAGAAGGCATCGACGTGCTGGGGGAGCAGCGCTCCTCAGCCCGGCCCTGGCCGCATTTACAGCTGGCCGCATTTACGCTTGACTGGGGCGTTGGGGGTGATAGAGTACACGCAGAGATCAGTTGTGCGCCGCCTTGCGGCGGGCATCGAAGTCGTACCCATAGGGGATTAGTGTAACGGTAGCACAACTGACTCTGGATCAGTTAGTCTAGGTTCGAATCCTAGATCCCCTGTGTTGCGATAAGCCCCGGCAAAACCGGGGCTTATCTTTTGCGTGTCCCTGCCGAGAAGCGCCGCGAGGCAAGCTGCGGGCGGGCGCTGTTGTTCAGAGAGGACATCGTTCGCACCCCTGCATTCCTGCGGACTCCTGTCTATAGCGAGCCCGTTGCCAGGAACTCGTGGTGCACGTCCGCGGCGGCGATCTTGCCGCGCTCGTCGGTGAAGGTGACGCGGCCGGGGGTGAACTGGGCGGACGCGACGCGGCCGAAGCGGGGCCCGACGGCGATGACGCCCTGGATGTAGTTGATGACGGTCGGCTGGCGCGGCGACAGTTCCAGCACGGTGCGGATTCCCGCCTGGTTGAGCAGGTTCGGTTTGGCGGAGGGCCCCAGGCCGTGCGCGAAGTACGAGCACACGTCCTCGAGTCCCAGGCAGCGGTTGCGGCCGTTCCAGGGCGGGCCGTGCCGCCCGCGGTTGTCGATCCAGAACACCGTGCCCGGCAGCGTACGGGGGTCCTTCAGGGAGTACCACAGGTAGCGTCGCGAGGCGCACACGGCCGCGGTCCACGCGGGCAAGGCCGTGGGCTTGGCGAAGACGGCCAGCAGATCGGTAAAGCCCGTGCGGGCGGGGAAACGGGTGCAGTCGGCCGTGGGCGGGTGCTTCCAGAGCGTGGGGACGCGGGCGAGGTCGGTGAACGTGGCGCCGATGGCGAGGGCCTGGTACTCGCCCGTGGCGGGGTTGCTGAAGAGGTCAGGGCAGGTCATGCCGAGCCGGAAGGGCGATGTGCTCACGCGCAGCGAGCCTTCTTTTTCCGGCACGGCGAGCGTGGCGTGGTGGCCCAGCGAGATTCGCCCGCGGCCGCCCTGGATCACGTGCTGCACGTAGACGACGTTCTGGCCGTCCACCAGGCGGATGTTCTTGGTGATCTTCGCCGGGCGCACGGTTGTCCGCATCTCCAGCGAGAGGTTCTGGACGTTGGCGGCGCGTTCCAGGCCGCGGAAGGTCCACTTGGCCGTGGCGGTCTCGCCGTGGGGCGTGTGGGTTTCGCCGCGCCAGGAGCCGCCGCCGAACGGCAGGCAGAAGAAGTCGCCGCGCAGCGGGCGAAGCACGGGCACGTCGATCTGCCGCTTCTCGCCCTGCCAGGGGCTGATGTAGTACGGCTGCACCGGGCGGGGCGTGTCGCGGAGGAACGTGACGGGGGCCATGTGGCCGCCGGCGCGGGTGACGGCGAGTTGGACGCGGTCGGACGCGACGACCCAGCACGGCTGGTTGTCGATGGTCTTGACGTTCGGCTTCATGCGGCTCCTTTCGCGGTAGCGGCCCCACATTTGTAGCGTTCTGTTCGCCGAACGCCAGCGAGTTTCATCGCGCGGGCGCATCTTACCGACGCAGCCGGCGGACCTGGAGACGAGAGACCCGCCTATAATGCGGCAACCAAAGAGGAGAACGGAAATGAACCGCAAGACGCACATATTGGGTTTCGCGGGGAGTTTGCGCAAGGGGTCGTACAACAGGGCGATGCTTCGGGCGGCTGTGGAGAGTTGTGCCGATGACGTCGAGTTGGAGGTGTTCGAACTCGACGGGATCCCGCTGTTCAGCGAGGATCTGGAGCAGAAGCCGCCGGAGAAGGTGCGGCTGTTCAAGGAGCGGATTCGCGCTGCCGACGCGATCCTCATCGCCACGCCGGAGTACAACTACTCGATCCCCGGCGTGCTGAAGAACGCGATCGACTGGGCGTCGAGGCCATATGGGGACGGCGCCTTCGACGGCAAGGCGGCGGCAATCATGGGTGCTTCGCTGGGCCCATCGGGCACGGCACGGGCGCAGTACCATCTGCGGCAGTGCTGCGTGTTTCTGAACATGTACCTGCTGAACCAGCCGGAAGTGATGGTGCCGCTGGCGTCGGAGAAGTTCGACGCCGGCGGCAAGCTCACGGACGCGACAGTTCGCGAGAGAATCGTGCAGCTGCTGGAGCACCTGGCGGAGTGGAGCCGCAGGATTCAGCCGCCGGCGCCGGCGACGGCGACGCGCGGGTAGAAGAGCAGCCGATCGCCGACTGCCGATTGGTTGCCCGCAGGATCGGTGGCGTGAACCGTGAGTTCAGACCAGGCCCAGTTGGTCGCGCACAAGACGGTCGATGCCGCCGGCGAGATCCTTGTCGCCTACAGCGCGTTGTCCTAGTTCGTTGAGCTCCGCGCAGACCGCCTCGGGCGGGAGCGGGAACACACGAATGTGCTTGATCTTCAGTTCGGCGAACGCCCGACCGGTGCGGGGCTCGATCGTGCGGAAGAACCACGTGATGAAGCTGGAATTCAGCCACGCCGCCAGGCCGTGCAGCGTGAGGCCCGACGGCCGCTTGGGGAAGACGAGGAAGAAGTTGTTGCTCGCGTAGCGACCGACGGGATCGACGGCGGCGATGACGCGGTCGCCGGTGCGCCGAAGGAGGACCTTGGGGCGGCGGTGCCATTGCGGCCGACCGAGGTTGGCATAGCGGCGAGGAGGGGGACTTGCTTCCCCGGGTGCCACGGCTGCGCTGTTTGCGGCCGTGTCTTCTCCGCCGTCGGGTGGGACGCGGCTGCAAACAGCGCAGCCGTGGCCCCCAGACTCCAGGGCGGAGAGGCGAACGTATCGTCCCTTCCAGCGGAGGACGAAAGGGGCGATCTCGTCTCTGCCGAAGAGAAGTTCCTCGCAGGAGTCGTCGAGCTTGGCGGCGACGAACAGGTCGGCGCGGATGTTCCCGCTGTGGACGCCCTCGTGGATTTCGAAGCAGTCGCCGAGCTTGGGCTGTTGGGCGAGGGCCTGGAGCGTGCGGCGGTCGCGCGGCGTGAGGTGGAGGTTGAAGACGTGGCGCGGGGCGGAGAGGAAATCCTGTTGGAGGATACTCGTGCGAGTAATGCGGGAGGGGGAAGAGGGGGATGCCCCGGCCACGCCGGGCCGGGGCTTGGAGGGCGGGGCAGCGCGATGGACGGTGGCGACGACGCGATGGTTGGGGGCGAACGTGCTCCTGCGTCCGATGATGGTCGCGGCGTCGATGGTGGCGCCGGGAAAGGCCATGCCCCACCAGTCCACGTGCGTGAGGGCGAGGTGGTCGAGGACGTAGCGGCGGGTGGGGGCGTAGTTCTTCAGCAGCACGATGTCGGGCAGGACCATGCCGAACATGCCGCCCTCGCGCGTCAGTTCGATGCCTCGCTCGACGAACGGGCGGAACAGGTCGTGAATGCCGCCCACGGAACGATAGCGTTGGCGGAGGTAGCCGACGAGGGCCTTGTCGCCGCCGACGGCTTTCTGGCCCCAAGGCGGGTTGCCGATCACGACGTCGAAGGCCGGCGCGTCGAAGGCCGCCGACCAGTCCAGCGCGCGGCGTCGGCGGGCGTGCGGGCAGTCGGGGCCGACGATGCTGTTGCCGCACAGGACGTTGCGGGACAGGTCGGGCAGGGCGTCGGTCCCGGCGGCGCCGGGGTCGAGGTGGTCGTCGATCAGGGCAAGCAGCAGGGACAGGCGTGCAACGTCGACGGCGTCGGGGTCGATGTCGACGCCGAAGATGGAGTCGGCGAGGATTCGTCTGCGCGACGAGAAGTCGGCGGCGCCGAGTTTCTTCACCAGCATGCGATACGCCGCGAGGAGGAAAGCGCCCGCGCCGCACGCGGGGTCCAGGACGCGAACGGGAGATACCGGGAGCCGGTCACTGAAGTGACCAGCCCTCAGCGTGCGGTCCACGACGTGTTCCACGATATGTATGGGGGTGTAATACACCCCCGAAGCTTTTCGATTCGTTGGGCGGCGGGCGGCGAGCGTTCGCTCGTAGGCGGCGCCGAGGGCCTCCGGCCGAACGCCGCGCAGTTGCACCAGCAGGTCCGGTGGGACCGTTCGCGGCCGGGGCGAGCGGAGAAATTGCCGAAGGAGGGACTCCAGTCCGGCGCGCGATTCGGCCGATTTATGCATCGTTGTCGGGCGCAAGAGCCCTGTCCTTCGGGATAAGTCTTGAATTATCGGCGTCCGGCAGTAAATGTAACGGGATTATGCCTGGAACCTACTACGTAACGACACCGATCTACTACGTCAACGACGTGCCGCACATCGGGCACTCGTACACGACGATCGCGGCCGACGTGCTCGCGCGCTTCTGGCGGTCGGCCGGGCGGGACGTGCGGTTCCTCACCGGCACCGACGAGCACGGCATCAAGATCGTGAAGGCGGCGGCGGAGAAGGGCATGGCGCCGCAGGAACTCGCCGACAGCGTGGTGGTGCACTTCCAGCAGCTTTGGCGCGACCTGAACATCAGCAACGACGACTTCATCCGCACCAGTTCGGCGCGGCACGAGAAGCGGGTGCAGGCGCTGGTCGCCCGGCTGGTCGAGAAGGGCGAAATCTACCTTGGCAGCTACCAGGGCTGGTACGACGAAGGGCAGGAGGAATTCGTCACCGAATCCGCCGCCCGGGACAACGACCACAAGAGCGTGATCACCGGCCGGCCGCTGGCGCGGTACAGCGAGCCGAGTTATTTCTTCCGCCTGGGCAAATGGGCGCCAAGGCTGATCGAGCACATCCGGGCGAACGAGGACTTCGTGCAGCCGGAGGCGCGGCGCAACGAGGTGCTGAGCAAGCTGGCGCAGGGCGTGGAGGACTTGAGCATCTCGCGGCAGCGCGAGAAACTAGCCAACTGGGGCGTGCCGATGCCCAACGACGCCGCCCACTCGGTGTACGTCTGGATCGACGCGCTGAGCAACTATTACACGGCCCTGGGCGAGCCGCCGGTGGGCGACGAGTTCGACGGCAAGTTCGCCCGCTACTGGCCGTGCGACGTGCATCTGATCGGCAAGGACATCCTGTGGTTCCATGCGGTGTACTGGCCGTGCATGCTGATGGCGCTGGACCTGCCGCTGCCGAAGACGGTGTTCGCGCACGGGTGGTGGACGTCGGAAGGCAAGAAGATGTCCAAGACGCTGGGCAACTTCCTGTCGCGCGAGCAGATCGGGGAGATCTGCGGCGAGTACGGCGTGGATTTCTATCGATACTTCCTGCTGCGGGCGGTGAACTTCGGCGCCGACGGCGATTTCTCGCGGACCGCCCTGCAACTTCGCTACAACGCGGAACTGGCCAACGGCGTGGGCAACCTCCTCAGCCGCACGGTCAACATGGTCGGGCGGTACTTCGACGGCCGCGTGCCCCAGGCGTGCGGCGTGCCGGGCGAGGCGGGCGACGTGCGTTCGGCCGCGGAGGCCCTGAGCGGCGGGGCGGCGGGCTGGATGTCGCGCTGCCAGTTCCACGGCTACCTGGAGGCCGTGACGGCGCTGGTGTACGCGACGAACAAGTTCATCGACGTGACCGAGCCGTTCAAGGTGGCCAAGGACCCCGCGCAGCGGCAGCGGCTGGGCGACATCCTGTACGTGTGTGCCGAGGCGGTGCGGATGATCCTGGTGTACCTGAGGCCGGTGATGCCGACGGCGGCGGAAGCGGGGCTGCGGCAGCTTGGCTGGTCGGCGGGCCGGCAGCCGCTGGCGCAGGCGGGGCGGTGGGGCGTGCTGGCGGCGGGGACCGTGACGGCCAAGGGCGAGGGTCTGTTCCCGAGGAAAGGCTGATGGAAGAGGAAACGCCGAGCAGATCGATGGAAGACGTGATTCGCGAGGACGGGCGATACCCGCCCGAGGCGTTCGCGTTTCTGCACGAGGGCCTCAACCGGGCGGCGGAGTCGGTGCACGGCGACAAGGGCGGCAGCGGCCAGCGGCACGTCAGCGGGCAGCAGTTGTGCCTGTCGGTGCGCGACCTGGCGTTGGAGCGGTGGGGGATGCTGGCGATGGCGGTGCTGAAGCGGTGGAATATCCACGGCACGATCGACTTCGGGAACATGGTATACCTGCTGGTGGAAAACAAGTTCATGCGGAAGACGCCCGAAGACAGCCTGGAGGATTTCCGCGACGTTTACCGGTTCGAGGAAGCGTTCGGCGGGGCGTGGAAGTTCGAGCTGAAAGAGTAAAGCACTGAATGGGCAAGAAGCAGCAGAAACCATCGGCGCCTGGACGGAAGAAGTCGCAGCAGCCTCAGGCGCCGTTGCCTCTTCCGGTGGACGTGGTGGATGGCATTCCGGACCGTTCGGCGTCGCGGCCGCGATGGAAGCTGGCGCTGTTGGCGATGGTCTTCGTGGCGTGGCTGGCGCTGCTGATCTGGGTGGCCTTGTCGGGAGGCAGGAATTCGTGAACAAGTCGCGGCGCAGCGTCCGCTGGGTTTGTGTGTGCGTCCTGGGCACGGCCGCCCTCGGCGCCGCCGGCTGCCAGGACTCGGCCAGGGCATGGGACCCCTCCCGGGGCGAGGCGATCCAGGGGCCGCTGACCGTCCACGAACTTGCCGAGCAGTTCGGCCTGGCCGTCAGCGCCGCCAGCCGCACCATTGCCACGCTGCGCAACCAGAACAACGTCGTGCTGCTGTACGCCGACCCGTGGGGATCGGTGTACGTAAACGGCTCGCAGATTCCCGCCACCGGGGGCATCGTGGCCGCCGACGACACGCTGTACATCCCGGCCCGCGTGGTGGTGAAGATTCGCGAGAACCTGCGGCCGCTCGGAGACGACGCGCCGCGGCGCGAGGTGGCCTCGGAGCTTCCGAAGGAGCCGCCGGCGCGGCCCCCCCCCGAGCCGGGCAAGCCGGTCGGCCGCGTCGTGCTGGACCCTGGGCACGGGGGCAAGGACGCCGGGGCCATCAGCGTGCTGGGCTTCCGTGAGAAGGATCTCGTGCTGCGCGTTGCGCTGGCGACCGCGGAGGAACTGCGCCGCCAGAACGTGGAAGTGGTGATGACCCGCAACGACGACCGGTTCATCGAGTTGGAGGATCGCCCGGCCGTCGCGGATCGGGTGAAGGCGGACGTGTTCGTGAGCATCCATGCCGACTCGGCGCCGCGGAACAACTCGGCGTGCGGCTTCACGGCCTACGTGGGCCGCTCCGCCGGCAGGAGCAGTTCGCAGGCGGCGCAGGGGATCTTGGGTCGGCTGTGCGGCACCGGCGCCGGCAACCGCGGGGTGCGCCAGGCGGATTTCCGCGTGCTGATTCTGTCGCGGTGCCCGGCCGTGCTGATGGAAGTCGGTTTCCTGTCCAACCGGGCCGAGGCCGGGCGGCTCAGCGACGCCGGCTACCAGCGGCGGCTGGGGGTGGGCCTGGCCGGCGGCATCGTCGATTTCCTGAAGAAGCGTTGATCGGTTGTCACTTCGCGATCCGGTTTGCTCCTCGCCCTGGCCGAATCGTAGGTTCTCTGCGAGTCCAGGAATCGCAGGAGAACCGCGCAATGATGTACCGCATTCGATACCGCAGGCGAGACGTTGACGACCAGGTGTTGTTGGTGGAGGCGAACAGCCCCAACGAAGCGATGGTGAAATTCCAATGCTCCTCCGACCGGGAGGGATGGGGCGCCCATGTGAGGCAGGAGGTGCTCAGCGTCGCGCCGGACCTGCTGGAAGAAGCGGCCGCGTGGTAGGCGGCCGCGCCGGGCCGCGAGAGATGGCCCCGCCGCGGCGGGGCGCCGCGGCCTCGACCCGGTCTACCGCATCCGGAACCTTCGTAGCACGTCATGCTGAAGGGTCTCGCCGCCCATCGCGATGGCCTCGTGACGCTGGAGAGTCTCCTTCAGGTCCAGCCTCGGCAAGCCCTTCCCGGCCGGGCCGAGCCGCCCCGGCGAGATGAAGGCCCAAACCTCGTCGGCCAGTTCGGCTTCCAGCACGGCCGCGAGAAGTCTCGCGCCACCCTCGATCAACAGCCGCGTCCACGCCCGCCGACCCAGCGCGTCCAGCAGGGCGGGCAGGGAGATCGCCCCTTCGGGCGACGGCAGTTCCAGCAACTCCACGCCCGCGGAGCGCAGTTCGGCCGCCTTTTCGCGATTTGCCTCCACCGCCGCGGCCGTGGTCGCCACGATCACCCCGGCGGGGCCTGTGGCCGGCCCGCCCGTCGCGGCGGTCGCGACGAGTTTGCAGCCGGCGGGGATTCGCAGGTTGGTGTCCAGGACCACACGCGCGGGCGTGCGCCCGACGCCGCTGCGGTTGGTGAGCAGCGGGTCGTCGGCCAGCACGGTGCCGATGCCGACGGCCACCGCGTCGCAGATCGCCCGCAGTTCGTGCGCCCGCCGCCTGGAGGCCTCGGAGCTGATCCATCGCCCCGCGCCCGGCGGCAGGGCGAGGAATCCGTCGGCCGTCTGGGCCCACTTGGCGATTACCCATGGGCGTCGCAGCGTCCGCAGCTTCACGTAGGGCGCGAGGAGTTGGCCGGCGGCGGCTTGGCACAGGCCGACGGCGACGTCGATGCCCGCGTCGCGGAGGCGGGCGATTCCCCGGCCGGAAACGTTGGCGTCGGGGTCCGGCATGGCGACGACGACGCGGCGGAGGCCTGCGGCGATGAGGGCATCGGCGCAGGGGGGGGTCTTCTTGCCGCCGAAGGCGGTGCAGGGCTCGAGGGTCACGTACATGGCCGCGCCGCGGACGTCGGCGCCGCGTGCGGCGGCGTCGGCGAGGGCGTCGGCCTCGGCGTGCGGGCCGCCGAATCGCCTGTGCCAGCCGGCGGCGATCTGCCGGCCGTCGGGCGCGACGATGACCGCGCCCACGGGAGGGTTGGGCTCGACGGCGCCGACGCCGCGTACGGCCAGTTCCAGCGCTCGGGCCATGGTTTGTTCTTCCGGGGTCGGCACGGGGAGATTATAAGCTCCCAGCTTCCAGCGGCCAGTTTCCAGCGTCCGGCTTCCGGCGCGGGAGTGCGGTCACGGGCGCGGCATCGCTGGTGGAGGCGGCCTGGGCGACGCCAACGGGGCGTTCGGCACGCCGCGGCCGTGTTGACCCTTGCGCGGAAGGTCGGCTTTGTTCTTCCGGGTTCTCATCCTGCTTGTCGGCGTGTACGCCTGTTCGACGGCGGTGATCTTCATCCGCCTCTGCGACGTGCCGCCGGTGCTGCTGTCGGGCTACCGGCTGCTCATCGCCGCCGTCGTCCTGACGCCGATCTTCCTGCGCGACCTGCGGGCCAGCGGCGGGCAGTTCACTCGCCGCCATTGGCTGGCCGCCCTGCTGCCGGGAGCGGCGCTGGGCCTGCACTTCATCACCTGGATCATCGGCGCGCGCATGACGCCCGCGGCCAACGCCAGCCTCATCGTCAACCTCGTTCCCGTCGTCATGCCGGTGTTCCTCATGGCCTTCGTGAGCGAGCGGATCACCGGCGGCGAGTTGGCCGGCACTGCCGTGGCGATGGCGGGAGTGGGGCTGCTGATGATGACCGACTTCGACGCCTCGCGGCAGTTCTTCTGGGGCGACGTGATCTGCTTGGGCTCGATGCTGCTGTTCGCGTTCTACCTGGTGCTGGGGCGGCGGAACCGGGGCGTGCCGACCATCTGGCTGTACGTCACGCCGGTGTACTACTTCGGGGCCGTGTGCTGCCTGGCCGTCGCCCCGCTGCTGGAGAACCCCATCCGCCCCTATACGCTGAACGACGTGGTGATGATCGTCGCGCTGGGCATCGTGCCCACGATCTTCGGTCACTCGATCCTCAACTACGCGATGAAGCACATCCGCGGCCAGGTCGTCAGCGTGGTCAACCTGGCACAGTTCGTGTTTGCCGGCGTGATGGCGTATCCCATCCTCGGCGACGTGCCCACATGGGCGCTGTACGTTGCGGCCGTGTGCCTGGCGGCCGGGGCGGGCATCGTGCTGAGATGTCAGCGGAAGCAGGGCGGGCGCGCCCGAGAGCCGATCACGCCAGAAGAGACTCCAGTTCGGTGAGCGAGCGGGCCACCGTCTGGGGCTGCCCGCCCGGTGCGGGCGGCTTTCCGGCGTGCACCTGTCCCTCGAAGCGAAGTTGGATCGTGCGCCACCCGAGGGCGTTGCCAGCCACGAAATCCTTGGCGGGGTTGTCGGCCACGTAGGCGCAGGCCTCGTGGGGGGCGTCCAGCAAGCGGGCGATGCGATGGAAAGCGGCGGGGGAGGGCTTCCAGAACTCGCGGCCCAGTTCTTCGGTCCAGACGATCGCCGCGAACTGCCCGGCCAGGCCCAGGGCCTCCAGCTTGAGTTTCTGTGCGGGCAGGAAGCCGTCGCTCAGCAGGCCCAGCCGCGCGCCGCGGCCGCGCAGCCGCGCGAGGAGTTCGGGCATGCCCGGCAGGGCGGTGATGCGCGGGCGGTGGGCGCGGTACACGTTCACAAGTTCGCCGACGGCGTCGGCGCTCAGGCCCAGGCCGAAGGCGTCGCTGAGTGCGTCGAGGGCGGCTTCGGATCGGCCGGCACAGAACCGCCGCCAAAGCCATTCGTCGAAGCGTTCCTCTCGCCCCAGGCGACGCCGCAGACAGTCGGCGACGGCCGCATATCCGCCCCGGACGTAGTCCCGCTCGGGGTAGAGCGTGTCGTCGAGGTCGAACACGGCCGCGAGGATGGAAGGGCGTAGCATGTCAGCAGTGGCGCCGGTACTAGCGGAACGTGGGCGTGCCGATGCCCGGCAGGGCGTTG
This sequence comes from uncultured Planctomycetaceae bacterium, assembly GCA_964461295.1. Lineage (GTDB taxonomy): Bacteria > Planctomycetota > Phycisphaerae > SM23-33 > SM23-33 > CAYWTX01. The sequence continues at coordinate 10,917 of CAYWTX010000507.1, forward strand.
GGGTCTTCGGCCTTCATGAAGACCGCCTCGTCATAGCGAAGCATCAGGAGGTCCTCGGTGAATTCGCCGAGCCTGGCCGTGATGGGCAGCCCCACGACCTCCTCGATGAGGTAGCGCGGGAGATCGGCGCCGGCGGCGATGGCCAGCGGGCTGCCCCCGCCGAAGCGGGCGTTGATCTCGAAGAAGCGGGCCGGCTGGTCGTCGGGGCGGCGGCACTGGAAGCACAACACGCCCCAGATGTCGCCCAGCAGGCTCGACAGCTTCACCGCGTCGGCGATGAGCGATTCGTCGCGCACGGTGATTCCCTTCTCCACCTCGCCGGAACGTACCGCCAGGCGCTGCCGCGGCACGGCGCAGCGCACCACGCCGTCGCGGCTGCGGTACACGTCGACGGTGAACTCGCGGCCGGGCACGAACTCCTGCACCAGCAGCAGGTCGCCGAAGATGTGCATGTGGGCCCGCAGTTCCATTTCATTGCGGATCGCCGCCGTGCCCACGCCGGCCGAGCCGCGGATGGGCTTCACGAAGCACGGGTAGAACGGCTGCCGCCAGAACGATTCGAGGGAGTGGGTGGAGATCGTTCCCAGGCCCGCCCGGGCGAACAACTCGTTGCATCTGGCCTTGTCGCGGCAAAGCGAAACCGACGGCTCGGAGCCGACCATGACCGTGCAGCCGACGTGGGCGAATCGGCCCCGCTGGCGGGCCAGGCTGCGCAGGTCGAGGTCGGTCATGGGCACGACCAGGCCGACGTGGTGCTTGCGGACGATGTCCAGCAGCGAGGGGATGTACTCGATCCGCCCCGCCGGAGGCACCAGTTCGCGGATGTCGGCTTTCTGGAACGCCGGGCTGGTCGGCGTGATGTCGGTGGCGACGATCCGGCCCTCCATCCCCAGCGAACCCAAGGCGCGGCGGAATGCTTCCATGAGCGCCACCCGCCGCCCGGCGCACGTCAACAGGATGTTCAGCTCGCGCTTAGCGATCGGTTTCCCTTTCCCGCTCGCGGCTGTACCTCGCCTCGCACACGTCCCGGCCCCCGCCGGCCACGATATTCAGGATGGTACGACATACCACTCGCACATCCAAGCCGGCAGAGCGCTGGCTCACGTAGAAGAGGTCGTACTCGATCTTGTCCTCGTGGGTGAGCCTGCCGCGGCCGAACGCCTGGGCGTACCCGGTCAGCCCCGGGCGGACCGCCAGCCGGCGGCGCTGGCGTGGCGTCCACGCCGCCGCCTGCCGCTCGTACAGCGGGCGCGGACCCACCAGGCTCATCTGCCCGGCCAGGATGTTCATCAGTTGCGGCAGTTCGTCCAGGCTGGTTCTTCGCAGCCATCGCCCCAGGCCCGTGACGCGGGGGTCGTCGCCCGAGCCGGGCGACCCGGCGTAGGGATCGGCGTCGGCCCGCATGGTTCGGAACTTCAGCATGGTGAAGCACCTGCCGCCCCGCCCCGCCCGCCTCTGGCGGAAGATGGCCGGCCCGGGCGACTCGAGCCTCACCGCCAGGCCGATGAGCAGCATGGGCACGCCCAGCACCGCCAGGGCCAGTGCGCTGCCCACGACGTCCACGGCGCGCCGGGGCGCGTCGCCAGCGGGAGCAGCCGGGCCAACGCCGAAGCAGCCCGCCCCGGGCGCATTGCCTATGCCAGGTTCTGCTTGTACCAATCGATCGCCCGTGCCAGCCCCTCCTCGAAGTACACCCTGGGCCTGTAACCGATGGCCGCTTGGGCCCGCGACACGTCGGCCTCGGAGTCCATGACGTCGCCGGGCCTGCGCGGCCTGTACTCCGCCTGGACCTGGCAGCCCAGCAGTTTCTCCAGTTGGCGGAGAATCTGGTTGAGCGAAGTGCGGCGGTGGCAGGCGATGTTCAGAGGCTGGCCGGTGCATACCGCGGGGGGGGCGTTGGCGGCCAGCCAGTTGGCCTCGCAGGCGTTTTCCACGAAGCAGAAGTCGCGAGTCTGCTCGCCGTCGCCGTAGACCACGGGGCGCTGCCCGTGAAGAAGGCTGCTGGCGAACGCGGGGATCACGGCGGCATAGGCGCCGTTGGGGTCCTGGTGCGGCCCGAAAACGTTGAAGTACCGCAGGCAGAGCGTTTCCAGGCCATACACGGCCGCGTAGGCGGCCAGGTAGCTTTCGCAGGCGAGTTTGCCGGCCGCGTAGGGGCTGATGGGATCGGGGATCATCCCCTCGTGCTTGGGCGACTCTTTCTGGTTGCCGTAGGCGCTGGAGGAGGCGGCGAAGACGACTCGCCTGGTCCCGGTCTTCCGGGCGGCTTCCAGCACGCGCAGCGTGCCGGTGACGTTCACGTCGTGCGAGGTGAACGGGTCGTCCACGCTGCGCTGGACGGAGCCCAGCGCCGCGAGGTGGAAGATCGCCGCGCACCCCGCGGATGCGTCCTCCACGGCGGACTGGTCGCGGATGTCGGCGCGGACGACACGGATGCGGTCACGGACTTCCGCGAGGTTGGCGTCGCTGCCGGTGGCGAAGTTGTCCAGGACCACCACGTCGTGGCCCCGCGCCAGCACGTATCGCACCAGGTTGCAGCCGATGAATCCCGCTCCGCCCGTGATCAAGTATCGCATGCCATCTTCCTCATTCAGCAGGAGGGACAGGGCCTGTCGCGTGACGGCAACCGACAGAGTATCTCCGATCGCCCGCCTTGGCAACGGCACGGCGCGCCGAGGAAAGGCGGGGCGGCCCTCGCCGGCCATGCCGCGCGTGCCGCGATGGCCGCGCGCCCGCTGCTATAGCATCGGCGGAATCGCGCCGCCACTGAAGTCTCCAGGCGGCAGCAAGTGGTTGCCTCCGGCCAACAACTTCTCTAGGATGCGGAGGTCACGTTCGCCAACTCGAAAGGAGCATCCGATGGGACTGATCCAGGAATTCAAGGAGTTTGCCGTCAAGGGCAACGCCATGGACATGGCCGTGGGCATCATCATCGGGGCCGCGTTCAACAAGATCGTGAACTCGATCGTGAACGACCTGATCATGCCACCCATCGGCATGGTCATTGGTGGCGTAGACTTCAAGAACCTCCAAGTGGTGCTGAGGGACGCGCGAGTGGGTGCGGCGGGCGAGCAGATCGCGGCCGTGGC
>CAYWTX010000508.1:0-3849 GCA_964461295.1 uncultured Planctomycetaceae bacterium
TCGTCGGCGACGACGAGGCCAACCGCCGGATGCGCCGGGCCCCGCGCGAGCCCTGGACGATCTGAGCGGCCGTAGGCGTCAGGAACGGGGGTGGCCGCACAAGCTGCCCGCCGAATGCGGGCGGCGGGAATCGCGGACGGAGCGATTCGCGCATCGCCCCGCAGTTCTTCTTGCGGACTTTCCTAATGTCTCTTGAAAACAGTACCATGGAGGTGCTATATAGATATGGAGGCGAAACGGTACAGGTATGGTGGCTCTGAACAAGAAGACTGGTTACGGGTTGATAGCGATGGCCTATCTGGCCGCCAGGCCTGAGGAGGTCGTCAGCGCCCGGTGCATCGCCGGCCATTTCGGCGTGCCGCTGTCCCTGCTGATGAACGTGATGAAGGAGCTTGCGGGGGCTGGGTATGTCGAGTCGGTTCGCGGGGCCAGAGGCGGATACCGCCTGGCCCGCTCGCCCAAGCAGATCAGCGTCGCCGACGCCATCGCGACGTTGGAGGGCCTTCCGCGCGCGGCCGAGTGCGTACTGGGCTACGGCCGCAGGAGCTCCTGCGCCTGCCAGGCGAGGGATTGCCCGGCGGCCGACCCGGTGCACCAGGTGCAGGAGAAGATCCAGAACGCGCTGAAGGCGGTGACGCTGGCGGAGATCGCCCACGGCGCGGCGTTTGTTTGCGGCGAACTGGGCGGCGACGACGAGTTGCACGTTCCGGGCGCCGCCGAGGAGAAGCAGGATGTCGCTGAAGCTGCCCATCTACCTGGATAACAACGCCACCACGCCTCTGGACGGTCGCGTGCTGGAGGCGATGATGCCGTACCTCACCACCGATTTCGGCAACGCCGCCAGCCGCAACCACTCCTTCGGCTGGAAGGCCGAGGAAGGCGTCGAGTCGGCCCGGGAGCAGGCGGCGTCGCTCATCGGCGCCACGGCCAAGGAGATCGTCTGGACCAGCGGCGCCACCGAGAGCGACAACCTCGCCATCAAGGGCGTCGCCCAGATGTACCGCGACAAGGGCAACCACATCATCACCTGCACCACCGAGCACAAGGCCGTGCTGGACACGTGCAATGCCCTTGAGAAGGCCGGCTGCGTCGTGACGTATCTCCAGCCGGACGCGACCGGGCGGCTGGACGCCCAGCAGGTGGCGGGCGCGATCACCGACAAGACGATCCTGATCACGATCATGGCGGCGAACAACGAGATCGGGACGATCCACCCGCTGGCGGAGATCGGCGAGGTCGCCAAGGCCCGCGGCGTGCTTTTCCACAGTGACGCGACGCAGGCGTGCGGGAAGGTCGCGCTGAACGTCGAGGAGATGGGGATCGACCTGCTCAGCATGTCGGCGCACAAGATGTACGGCCCCAAGGGCATCGGGGCGCTGTACGTGCGTCGCCGCGGCCCCCGGGTCCGCCTGACGGCCCAGATGGACGGCGGCGGGCACGAATGGGGCATGCGCAGCGGCACGCTGAACGTGCCCGGCATCGCCGGCCTGGGCGCCGCGGCCGACATCTGTCGCCGCGAAATGCCCGAGGAGGCCGTGCGCCTGCGAGGCCTGCGCGACCGCCTGCACGAGCGGATCGCCGGCCGCCTGGAGCACGTGCGGCTCAACGGGCACCCCGAGCACCGCCTGCCGAACACGCTGAACCTTTCCTTCGAGTTTGTCGAGGGCGAGGGGCTGATGATGAGGATGAAGAACGTGGCCGTGTCATCCGGCTCGGCGTGCACCAGCGCCTCGCTGGAGCCCAGCTACGTGCTGAAGGCCCTGGGCGTCAACGACGAAATGGCCCATTCGTCGATCCGGTTCAGTCTGGGACGGTTCAACACGGGGGAGGAAATCGATTACACCGCCGACCAGATTGTGACGGCTGTGAACGAGTTGAGGCAGCTCAGCCCGCTGTACGAGATGGCCCGGGAAGGGATCGATATGTCGAAGGTGAAATGGACGGACGAGGACTAGGATCGGTGGATTGGTTGACTGGTGTACTGGTTGACTGGATGGACGGCGACCAGAGGTCTTCCCGGTTAACCAGTCAACCAGTTACCCAGGCAACCAGTTTGCGGAGCACAACATGCCATACAGTGAGAAACTTCTGGAGCACTTCACCAATCCGCGGAACGTGGGAACGTTGGACAAGAAATCGCCCCGCGTCGGCACCGGCGTGGTCGGCAACCCGCGCTGCGGCGACGTCATGCAGCTCCAGCTCGAGATCGACGACGCCCTGATGATCGTGGATGCCAAGTTCAAGACCTTCGGCTGCGGGGCCGCCATCGCCGCCAGTTCGCTGGCCACCGAGTGGCTCAAGGGCCGCACGCTGGCCGCCGCCGAGGAACTCAGGAACCGCGACATCGCCAAGGAACTGTCGCTGCCTCCGATCAAGGTGCACTGCTCGGTCCTGGCCGAGAAGGCCGTCCGCGCCGCGATCGTCGATTGGAAGCGCAAGCACGGCCAGGTTGTGGAAGCCCTCGCCGGCGAGGAGACCCAGGAAGGCTGCGAACAGGTCTGCCCGGCCTTGAGGATGGAAGAGGCGCTGAGAACAACAGAGCCGGCCGGGGCGGAAGACGCCAAGGCGACGACGTAGAATGTATCAAGTGTCGAGCCGCTGGCTCGTTGGCTCGGCCCTTTCCACTCGGCACGCCTCGCCTTGCGGGACACGTGCGTCATTGCGCGATGGTCCTGACGAAGGAGTGACCCATGTCCGTCGAAGTGAGATGGCTCGGCCACGCCAGCTTCCGCATCTCCGGCCGGGATGGCGTGGCGTACATCGACCCGTGGAAGCTGTCGTCGATTCCGCACGACGCCGACGTAATCGTCGTCTCGCACAGCCACTTCGACCATTGCTCGCCGGCGGACGTGCGGAAGGTTTCCAGGGACGACACGGTCATCATCGCACCCTCTGACGTGATCGAGAAACTCGGCGCGACCAACGCGGCGGCCCCCGGCGAGAGCCTGACGATCCGGGGCATCACGGTGGAGACCGTGGCCGCGTACAACGTAAACAAGTCGTTCCATCCGCGGAACAACAACTGGCTGGGCGTGGTGATCACCATCGACGGCACGCGGATCTACTACTCCGGCGACACCGACCTGGTTCCCGAGATGAGCGAACTGGCCGACATCGACCTGGCGCTGTTGCCGGTCGGCGGAACCTACACGCTGGACGCCGACGAAGCGGCGAAGGCCTGCTCGGCCGTGAGGTGCAGGAAGGCCGTCCCGTACCACTGGGGCGACATTGTCGGCTCGGAGGCCGACGCGAGGAAGTTCGTCGAGAAGGCCCCGTGCGAAGCGCACCTGCTGCGCCCGGGCGAGAGCCTGGAACTGTAGACTCACCTGTTGACACGGCTCCCGCGTTTGGTCAGTGTGCTCACATGTGTCCGGGCATGCCCCATGGCTCGTGGAAGCTTGCCTGGTTTGCGGCGTGGTTCCGGCACAACGAAACAAGGAGTGGAATATGAAGCCATCGCGGATTGGATCAAGCGGGTTGGCCGTTGTGGCGGCGGTGTTGCTGGCGTCGGGGGGGCGGAGCGCCAACGGCGCCGCAGCGGCCCCCGCGGCCGCTCCTGCCGCCGGACCCGCCAACGTTTCGGCGGCGGGCGCCCTGGGCGAGAATCTCGGGGGCTGGCGCATCGCTCGGGTGTTGCCCGAGAGCATGGGGGGCAAGCCCGCCGCGGCCCCGCCGGCGGGTGCGGTCCCCGGATCGTACGAGGACATCCTCATCTGGGCGCCCCCGGGGGCCAAGAGGATCCGATCGGCGCTGGTGATTCCCAACAACAGCGATTCGAAAGAGTTCGGTTTGTGCATGGCGCTGCGCAGGGTGGCCGCCAAGCACGAGATGGGCGTGGTCTACATGCGC
>CAYWTX010000509.1:0-6219 GCA_964461295.1 uncultured Planctomycetaceae bacterium
GCGGCCGTCGCGGCTCGTCGGGAGTGGCGTCGCGGCCAGCACACGGAAAACAGCGGCGGAGGCGTGGTAGGGCCAAGCGAAGGAAACGAAGTGCGGCCCGAAGGGCGGCAGGGCGTCGGAGCATCCCGTAGTACCGTGGACGTCGGGGAACTCTCTCCGAGGGAACCCGGCCGAGGGAAGGGGATGCCGGAACATGGAACCGTTGAGAGGCAACACGATGAGCGCACTGAAGCTCACAAGCGTGTCAACGAAACAGCAACGGATAGCGATGCTGGCCCGGCAGGGGCCGCAGATGGGCTTCACGTCGCTGGCTCACCACATCGACATCGACTGGTTGCGAGAGGCGTATAGTCGCACCCGAAAGAGCGGGGCGGTAGGCGTGGACGGACAGACGGCCCAAGAGTACGCCGCGAACCTGGAGGGCAACCTCCAGTCGCTGCTGAATCGGGCCAAGTCCGGGACGTACTTCGCACCGCCGGTTCGTCGGGTGCATATTCCCAAGGGCACGGGCAACGAGACTCGGCCCATCGGGATTCCGACGTTTGAGGACAAGGTACTTCAGCGGGCGGCCGTGATGGTCTTGGAGTCGGTCTACGAGCAGGACTTCAGGGACTGCTCGTACGGCTTCCGGCCGGGCCGTTCGCCGCACCAGGCGTTGGAAGCCTTGCGCAGTCAGATGATGGAGATAAAGGGCGGCTGGATCGTGGAGGTCGACATCCGGAAGTTTTTCGACACCCTGGATCATTCTCATCTGCGTCAACTGCTGGGGCAGAGGATACGGGACGGGGTGTTGCGGAAGCTGATCGACAAGTGGCTGAAGGCGGGAGTGATGGAAGCAGGGCAGTTGTCTTACGCCGAGACGGGCTCACCCCAAGGCGGTGTGATCTCCCCGATGCTGTCCAACGTCTATTTGCATTACGTGCTGGACGTGTGGTTCGAGCAGGAGGTCCAGCCGCGGATGGGGGGGCGTGCCTTCCTGGTTCGCTTCGCGGACGACTTCGTGATGGGATTCGAGCGGGAAGACGACGCTCGACGGGTGCTGGACGTGCTGCCCAAGCGGTTCGGGAAGTACGGCCTGACGTTGCACCCGACCAAGACCCGGCTGGTTAGATTCACCCGGCCGCCCAAGCAGGCTTCGCCCCAAGGCGGGGACCCTGCATATGGACCGGGCAGCTTCGACTTGCTGGGCTTCACCCATTACTGGGGTCGCTCGTTGAAAGGGAACTGGGTCATCAAGCGTAAGACCTCCCGAAGCCGATTCAGCCGGGCGGCGAAAGCCATCCGACAATGGTGCCGTCAGCACCGGCATCAGCCGATCAGCCAGCAACACCGTGCGTTGGTTCAGAAGTTGCGAGGGCACTATGCCTACTACGGCATCACGTGCAACATAGAGGCATTGAGCCGCTTCTACCAGGAGACGCTACGAACTTGGCAGAAGTGGTTGAGCCGCCGCTCGCAGCGCGCGTACCTGAGATGGGACCGATTCCACGAGTTGCTGAAGCGATACCCGCTTCCGCGGCCGCGTATCGTCCACTCAGCCTATGCGCCCGTAGCGAATCCATGAGCCGAAGAGCCGGATGCGGGAATCCTGCAAGTCCGGATCCGTGGGGAGCCTGGGCGGGCAACCGCCCAGGCTTACCCGACAAATGGTTCGGTGCGGTTCTGCCGCCCTTAGGGTCCGTCACGAAATAACCTGAGCAAGCCAGTCTTGGTGGCACAGCTTTCCAAGCTGTGCAGCACAGGTCGGAGACCTGTGCCACCTGGGAAACGTGAACAAGCGATTTCGTGACGGCGCCTTACAGGGCTTGTTCATTGATGTTCTGGCACCCAGGGCGTTGCCCTGGGCTTTATCCCATCAGCCCGTTGGGCTGAAGAAAACGGCAATAATGGTGCTACAGTGTCCGAAAAACCCCGTAGCGGCGCGAATCGTTGTCTGTTCTTCCGGCTCAGAACCGCTTCGAGCATTGAGCCCTTTCTTGCCTTCGGGTCTTCTAACTGAACCGTATTGGGCGTAAGCCCCCGGTGGATAATGAAGCGGGCGACAGAGAGCCCCCAGCGTGGGCCAGGCCGCTTCTCCGATTCCCTCACAGACTCTCAGGGGACACGTCCGGCCTGGCCGCAAGCGAGGAGTACAGATGCGCCTTCGGAGAAGTGTTTCGTTACGGCGAAAGCGGGGACCGTTTTTCGCGGCCATCGGAACGCCAAATCGTGCTATCATCCACGGCGGCACCGAGTTTTGGCGACGGAGTCGTGAAGCCGATGGCGAACCAGACTGTGACGCGGAAGTTGCTGGTCCTGCACGGGCCGGCCATGGAATCGCAAGGGATCCTCGGCCTGCTGAGGCAACACTACGAGGTGCGCCCCGCGGAGGAACTGGAGGAGGCGCTGGAGGCGCTGCGCGGAGGAACCTTCGACGCCGTGCTGGCCGAGACCGCCGACTTCCTGCCCCTGGAGCGGGGCATCGTGACGCAGCAGGCGGCCACCATTCTGGACACCGTCGGCGACGGGGTGTGCATCGTCGGCCCCGACGGGCGGCTGGTCTGGTCCAACCGCCGCCTGCGCGAGGCCCCGGCGTCGGTGCTCGACAAGTTGCGCCAGTGCTGCGCCGCGGCGTTCAGCGACCTGGCCCTCAGCGGCCCGGAGACCTCCGGGCGGCGTTTCTCGCTGATGGGCGAGGAAGGCAGCTACTACGAGGTGTTCTGCTCGCCGATCCGCGACCTGGAGAAGCGCCTCTGCCAGATCGTCGCGGTCGTCGTGAACGCCACCAACCAGCGCCGCCAGCAGCAGAAGCTCAACGCCATCGACCGCGCCGGGCGCATGCTGGTCAGCTTCGAACCGGCGTCGGTCGCGAAGTTCGACGCCCGCCAGCGCCTGGAGTTGCTGGCCGGACGGATCATCGGCTCCAGCCGCGAGGTGCTCAACTACCAGAACTTCGCCGTGCTGCTGCTCAACGAGCGCAGCAACCGGCTGGAGCTGGTGGTGGCGGAGGGGATGGACGAGCCGGCGTGGAAGTACGATCTGCTGGCCAACACGGATGGCAACGGCATATGCGGGTACGTGGCGGCGACGGGGCGAGGCTACATCTGTCCCGACGTGCAGCAGGACAAGCGATACCTGCCCGGCCTGCGCGACGCCCGCAGCAGCCTGACGGTGCCGCTGCGTCTGCACGACCGCGTGGTGGGCGTGCTGAACGTGGAGTCGGCCCAGGTGCGGGCGTTCAGCGAGGAGGACCGCCAGTTCGCGGAGATCTTCGCCAACTACGTGGCCCTGGCGATGAACATCCTCAACCTGCTGGCCAGCGAGCGCCACGCCACGCACTCGCAGGTGAGCGGGTCGATCTGCACGGAACTGGCCGGGCCGGTGAACGACATCATCACCGGGGCGACGGAGTTGATGGAGGAGTACATCGGGCACGACGACCTTCGCAAGGGCTTGCAGGGGATCATCGATCGGGCGACGGCGGCCCGCCGGTCGCTGCGGCAGCTCGCCCATGCGGGCATCACCGGCGCCATGCCGGCCGGGGCCGCCCCCGCGGCCGACCCGGTCCTCGCCGGGCGGCGGGTGCTGGTGGTCGACGACGAGGAGGCCATTCGCGAGACCATCCGCGACGTGCTGCTCAACAGCGGCTGCGCCGTGGAACTGGCCGCCGACGGGCAGGAAGCGATCGAGCGGCTGGCCGCGAGGGACTACGACCTGGTGATCTCCGACATCAAGATGCCGCGGGCCAACGGCTACCAGGTCTTCGCGGCCGCCAAGGGGCGCAACGCCAGCCTGCCGGTGGTCCTGATCACCGCGTTCGGCTACGACCCGAAGCATTCGGTTCTGCGGGCCAGGCAGGAGGGGCTCTCGGCCGTGCTGCTGAAACCGTTCAAGGTGCAGAAGCTGCTGGAGGTGTGCCGCGCGGCCGTGAGCGGGAGCCAGAGCGGGCTGTGAGCGTCGGGGCGCTTGGGAGTTTGTGAAAGAATCGAAACTCGCGGCTTGGCCCACGCGGGAGGCTTTCTGTCGCCCCTTCGGGGCTCCATGCTTAATTGCTTGTGTACCGCGGGCTTACGCCCCCGGCAAAATCCTGATCGCCCCTTCCGGGCGAAGAGGGACAAGGCCGCTTCTGCGATTCTTTCACAAACTCTCAGGAGAAGTCGCCGGCAATTCGCTTCGCCAACCTTGCAGCCCCTGGGCAGGCCAGAGACAATGCAGACGGGAGTACTTGGTGCCGCGAGAGCAACTCATTGGGCCGTACGGGCCGATCCGCAACAGCAACCTGTTTTCCAACCACTGGCTGGAGAACAGGCTGCCATTCGAGCCCGAGTGGACCGAGCTGCGGGGCGAGGCGCAGGGCGCTCTGGACAGGTTGAGGGAGCTCTGGGCGCAGCAGCGCGATCGCGTCGAGCAGTACGGGAAAGAGCAAACGCTCGAACACGCCTTCATTCAGCCGGTTCTGGAAATGCTCGGCTGGAAGCCGCACTATCAGCCGCACCTGCGGGGTCGTGCGCCGGACTACGCCCTCTTTCTCGACGATGCATCCAACGTTGCCGCGCTGACGGCCGGCGTGCAATCGCCCGATTTCTGGAAACACCCAGCCATCCTCGCCGACGCCAAGGCCTGGACGGTGAGTCTGGATCGGCCCAGCGGCGGGGGAAAGGCTCGCGAGTATCCGCCGCAACAGATCGAATGGTATCTCAACGAAAGCCGGCTTCCGTTCGCCATCCTCACCAACGGCCGATTGTGGCGGCTGATTCCGCGGGGGCACGATGCCGATCAACCTCGGTTCGAGACGTACCTGGAATGCAACCTTGCCGAGATGCTGGACCTGGCATCGGGTCGGCCGGGCAAGTCAAACGGCGCCAACGGGGGGCTGTTTGAACCGCTGGACCTGTTCCTTCGGTTCTATATGTTCTTCAGCCCGGCCGGGTTTCGCGCCGTCGAGGGGCGCACGCCCTTCGTGCAGCGGGCCGCCAAAGGTTCCAGCGAGTATCGCCTCGGGGTGGGCGAGGGGCTCAAGGAGCGTGTGTTCGAGGCGTTGCGGATCTGCATCGAGGGCTTCATCTCGCACGCGCCGAACGGCCTGGACCCGAAGGTTGACCTGGCCGCTTGCCGGGTGAACAGTTTCACGCTTCTCTACCGGCTGCTGTTCATCATGTATGCCGAGGACCGCGGCCTGCTGCCGTACGGGATCAACAAGGCGTACACGGATAACCGCTCGCTTCGCCGCCACCGCGACGACATAGCGGAGGTGCTGCATCGTGTCGCGTTGCGGGGCGAACACGCCGACTACGCGGCCGGCAGCACTGCCATCTGGGAGGACCTGGGAAGTCTGTTCGACCTCATTGACGCCGGCCGAAAGACCCACGGCGTTCCCGCGTACAACGGCGGGCTGTTCGACCCCGCGGCGCACCCGTTCCTGGCGGGCAAGGCAATCCCGGATCGGCATCTCGCGCGGGTGATCGACCAACTTGGCAGGGCCGAAGACAGGAAGCATCCTGACGCCGGGCTGTTCCGCGTGGACTATCGCGACCTTGCGATCCAGCACCTGGGCAGCATCTACGAGGGCCTGCTGGAACTGCACCCGCACTATGCCCGCGAGCCGATGGACGTCATCCGTCGCGAGGGGCGCGAGGGCGGCGAGGAACGCACGCAAGACGCCCGCGAGAACGTCCCTGGGGGGTTTGAGGTCGTCGCTTCCTACAAGCCCGGCGAAGTGTACCTGCTCAACAACAAAGGCGAACGGCGCGCCAGCGGCAGCTACTACACGCCCAACCACGTAGTGGACTACATCGTCGAGAAGACCCTTGCGCCGATCTGCCGCCGCGTCGATGAGCAACTCGATGCTCGGACGCGGGAAGTCGAGCGCGGGATGGAAGGCGCGACCGGCGAGCGCCGCGAATCGCTTCAGGTGGAACTCGATAGGCTGAGCACCGACTTCGACGACCGCGTCCTCCGCCTCAAGGTCTGCGACCCCGCCATGGGCAGCGGCCATTTTCTCATTCGCGTCTGCCAGTACCTCGCCGAGGAAATCGCCACCAACCCCCGCACCGGCGGTTCCGACGTGGCCGCAATGGCCGGCGATGAGTCCACGCTGACCTTCTGGAAGCGCCGCATCGTCGAGCACTGCATCTACGGCGTGGACCTCAATGTCGTGGCCGTGGAACTTGCGAAACTGGCCCTGTGGCTTGAGACGTCCGCAATCGATCAGCCGTTGACTTTCCTCGACCACCACCTTCG
>CAYWTX010000510.1:0-3006 GCA_964461295.1 uncultured Planctomycetaceae bacterium
GTGACGGGTGACGAGTGACGCGCGGTGGTAGTCAAGGCATCTTCGACACCCGACACGCGACACGCGACACTCTTGGAGTTTCCCATGGCAACAGGCGACATCGTCCAGGTGATCGGCTCGACGTTTGACGTGGAGTTTCCGGAAGACCAGCTTCCGGCCATCTACAACGCCCTGCAAGTGATGAGCGAGGGCGACGGCGAGCGGAAGGTCGTGGTGGTGGGCGAGGTGCAGCAGCACATGGGCGGCGGGCGCGTCCGCTGCGTGGCGCTGGGCTCCACCGACGGGCTGAAGCGAGGCATGGACGCCGTCGACACCGGCGCGCCCATCCGCGTGCCGGTGGGCGAAGGCGTTCTCGGGCGCGTGCTCAACGTGCTCGGCGAGCAGATCGACGGGCGCGGGCCGGTGCAGGCGGCGGAGTACCGTCCCATCCACGTCGAGCCGCCCAAGTTCGAGGCCCTGGTGCCCAAGAGCGAACTGTTCGAGACGGGCATCAAGGTCATCGACCTGCTGGCGCCGTTCGTCCGCGGCGGCAAGACGGGCCTGTTCGGCGGCGCCGGCCTGGGCAAGACCGTCATCATCCAGGAACTCATCGCCCGCATCGCCACGCGGCACGGCGGGTACAGCGTCTTCGCCGGCGTCGGCGAGCGGACCCGCGAAGGCAACGACATGTGGCTGGAAATGCAGGAGGCCGAGATCGGCCGCACCGGCCAGAAACTCATCGGCAAGACCGCCATGGTGTTCGGGCAGATGAACGAGCCGCCCGGGGCGCGACTCCGCGTGGCCCTGACCGCCCTCACCGTGGCTGAGTACTTCCGCGACACCGGCGCCGAAACGCTGCTGTTCGTGGACAACATCTTCCGCTTCTCCCAGGCCGGGTCGGAAGTGTCGGCCCTGCTGGGGCGCATGCCCTCGGCCGTGGGCTACCAGCCCACGCTGGCGACGGAAATGGGCGAGCTGCAGGAGCGCATCACCTCCACGCGGCAGGGGGCCATCACGTCGGTGCAGGCCGTGTACGTGCCCGCCGACGACATGACCGACCCGGCGCCGGCGACGGCGGTGGCGCACCTGGACTCGTTCATCGTGCTGGAGCGGTCGATCGTCGAGAAAGGCATCTACCCGGCCATCGACCCGCTGGCCAGCAGTTCGCGAATCCTGGACGCGCAGTACGTGGGGCAGGAGCACTACGACACGGCCCGGCGCGTGCAGGAGATCCTGCAGCGCTACCGCGACTTGCAGGACATCATCGCGATCCTGGGCATCGACGAACTGGGCGAAAAGGACCGCCAGATCGTCGCCCGCGCCCGGCGCATCGAGCGGTTCCTGTCGCAGGCGTTCCTCGTGGCCGAGGTGTTCACCAACAAGCCGGGCGACTACACGCCGCTGAACGAGACGGTCCGCTGCTTCCGCGAGATCTGCGACGGCAAGTGGGACCACCTGCCCGAACAGGCGTTCATGTTCGTCAACACGGTGGAGGACGCCGCCAAGAAGGCCGAGACGCTGGCGAAGTCGTAGATGCCCCCATCGCGCCGCGGACCGGTGGAATGCCCGACCATCGACGACGAACGGCGCCTGCCGACCGGCTGCCCGCCGCCTTCAACGCTTCAGTCCCCGCATCGCCAGGAACATCGGGATCTCCCTTCTCGCCCGGTCTTCCTCCGCGGCTCGTGGGCCGGGCTGGCTCTGGCGGCGGCTCGCCCATTCCTCCATCGCGTCGATCAGCAGCCCCGCGTCCGCGAACGCCTTCACATACGCCTGCACCGGACGGTGGTACGTCAGCGTCGTGACGACCGGCTTGCCGTGCGCCGCCTCGCCCGGATTCATCACGATCTCCTTCGGCACGATCGACAGATACGCGTCCACGCGCCGGTACTGCCTGGCGCTCAGCGCGATCCCCTTTGCCCGGTAATGCCCCCGACCGCCGTCTTTGCCCTGCTGCCTGCTGCCTGCCGCCTGCTGCCTTCCCCCCCGCCCCTCCCATTGCCAACTCGTCTGGCCCGGCGCCCGAAATGCCGGATGCAGCACCACGGCCACGAACCGCCCGCCCGCTGCCAGCAGCTCGGCGGCGCCTTGCAGCACCGGCTCCAGCGGCTCGATGTTCATCATCGCCAGGACGCACGCCGCCGCGTCGAACCCGCCGCGCCGGCCAACCAGTTCCGGCACGTCCAGCAGCCGCCGCGCGTCGCCCACCACGTACGTCGGGCGAACCGCGCCCGGCAGGTGGGCCGCCCGCCGCCGGGCCGCCGCCACCAGGTGCTCCGACGCATCCACGCCCACGTACGTGACAGCCGCCTCCGACAGCCGCCGCCCCAACACCCCTTCCCCGCAGGCCACGTCCAGCACCCGCTGCCGCGGGCGCACCTCCAGCAGCCGCAGCACGCCCGGCAGCACGAGCTCCTCGTGGTGGTCGCTTCGCCCCTTCTCGAGCAGTCCCTCGTACCACGGCGCGACGTGCTCCCAGCCCGCATCCTCGCGCTGGGAACGCTTCTCGAAATGCTCCCCCGTCTCTTGCCCGGAACGTCCGGCGCCGGCGGGCGCCGGGATCCTCGCGCCTTCCGCAACGGACGCCGCTTCCGCCTTCGGCGCCGCCGGGGCAGCGAACGCCTTCGTCACCGCCTCTTCCGCCGCGCCCGCAAGCGCAAGAAACTCACTGCCCGGTGAAACGCTCCACCGCATCGATCGCCCCGTCCGCGGATGCGTCAGGCCCAGTTCGTGGGCGTGCAGCGCGATCCGCCCCTGGCGAGCCGCGCCTCGACCCGCTTGGGCGTTTGCAGTGCCGCCATACAGCGCATCGCCCACGATCGCGTGTCCCTCGCTCGCCAGATGCGCGCGAATCTGGTGCTTGCGGCCCGTCTCGATCCGCACGGCCAGCAAGCTCCGCCCCTTCCCCGCCGCCAGCACTCGGTAGTACGTCACGGCCCGCATGGCGCGCGGCGGCTCGATGCAATCGCCCTTGCGGGCGGGCGCCGGGCGCCGCCGCGGCCGCGGCGCTCGGTCCTCCGCCGGCGG
>CAYWTX010000511.1:0-1745 GCA_964461295.1 uncultured Planctomycetaceae bacterium
CGGTGCTGATCCGCTGCGCGATCACAAGCGTCGTGTGCCGGCGCATCCGGGTCTCCAGTGCTTCCTGGATCCGCGTTTCGGTCTCCACGTCCACGGCGCTGGTGCTGTCGTCGAGGAGCAGGATCGTGGGCCGCATCAACAGCGCCCGCGCAATCGCAATCCGCTGTTTTTGGCCTCCGGAGAGGTTCACGCCGCGCTCTTCGATATGGGTGTCATACCCCTGGGGGAGCGCCAAAATGAAGTCGTGGGCCTGGGCCGCTTCAGCCGCCGCGAATATCTCCCCGTCTCCTGCGCCGGGGACGCCGTAGCGGATGTTGTCCCGCACCGTCCCTGAAAAAAGCACCGTCTCCTGCGGCACGATCCCGATCCGGGCCAGGAGGGATTCCTGTTTGAGCCGGCGAATGTCGATTCCGTCGAGCAGAATCCTTCCCGCGGTCACATCGTAGAAACGCGGCACGAGGTTGACCAGCGTCGATTTTCCCGAACCGGTCGATCCCAAGAAGGCGACGGTCTGACCCGGCTCGATGGTCAGGTCGATCTCCTCCAGGACGGATTCGGCATGGACGCCGTTGTAGTGGAAGGAGACGTTTTCAAAGACCAGCCTGCCCTCCGCCGGTTCGGGCAGGGCGACCGCGTCCGGCGCGTCCCGGACATCCGGAACGGTGTCCAGGACCTCGTTGACGCGTTTGGCCGAAACGATCCCGCCCGCCCAGATGTTTGACAGGATGGTCATCATGATCAGCGGCGTCATGGTCGTGAGCAAATAGTTTGTGAAGGCGACAATCTGGCCGACGGAGAGATCCCCCCGGACGGACTCGATGCCGCCCGCCCAGATGACAACGACCAGTCCGATGTTCACGCACATCGTCAGGACGGGCGACATGGTCGAGACGGCTTGCAGCATGCGCACCGATTGGCCGGTGTAGGCCTCGTTCGTCTTTTCAAAGCGTTCGCCTTCGAAATCGGCCCGCACGAAGGACTTGACCAGCCGCACCCCGGCGACGTTCTCCTGCAGGACGGTGTTGAGCCCGTCAAGCTTTTGCTGCACGGACCGGAAGAGCGGCTCCATCCGGATAACGAAGAATACGATGATTGCGGAGGTGGCCAGCAGAAGGGGCAGCAAAGCCAGGGCCAGTCGGGGACTGGTGCTGACCATCAGGATGAGGCTCCCGATCATCAGCAGCGGGGCGCGCGTTCCGATCCGGAGCGAAACCAGCACCACGCGCTGAACGGCATTCACGTCACTGGTCAGTCGCACCATCAGCCGGCCGGTTTTCTGCTCATCGAGATTGGCGAACGAGAAGGCCTGGATCCGTGTGAAAAGCGCATCGCGCAGGTCGCGGGCCAGGCTTTCCGCGACCTGGACGGACAGGATGTTGTTACCGACGGCGAACAGCGTGCTCAACAGCGAAATGCCAAGCATCAGCAGCGAGGTCCCGATGACGACATGCTGGTCGTGCCGCCCAATCCCCTGATCGATGATCCGCTGGACCAGGCGGGGGATCGCCAGATCCATGAAGACCAGCGCGGTCAGCAGGATCAGGGCCAGGACGGCGCGATTCCGGTAGGGCTTGACGAAAGAGGCGAGTTTGAGGATCTGGTCCATCTTGGATCACCGGGGTCTCATGGATGTTCTTGAATACATCCGTCGACCCCGGATTGTCCAGCGCTTTGGTAAAACGAAAAAAGCCCGGGACGGCGTCATGATGTCTTCCCGGGCGTCGTTGACCTTCGTCCGATCTTCC
>CAYWTX010000512.1:0-2354 GCA_964461295.1 uncultured Planctomycetaceae bacterium
GGGCGGGATGGGTTTCCCGCTGGGTCCCATTGCAAGGTTTTCATGCTTTGTCTTCTACATCGCACTCCTCCTTGCCCAGGCTTCGCCTGGCGCACCTTTCGCCCTTTCAGGGCTTCGCCGTCTTCGGACGCGGGTTCCCAGAGCGTTGCCCTGGGCTGTAGTCTGTCAGCCCTTCAGGCTGAAGATCCCTGGAACGTGGCTATACTGCTAACACCTGCGGATGCATCGAAGTGTGTGAGCGAACCGCGAAAGCGGCTCCATCCCTCTTGGCCCCGAAGGGGCGATCAGGAATCGGCCGGGGGCGTATGCCCCGGCGGACAATGGATGAAGCGCAAAGCCCCGGCGGGGCGGCGGAAAGCCTCCCGCGCGGGCCAAGGCCGCGAGGTTCGATTCTTCCACGAACCGTCACTTCCGCAGGTCGTACGCCCAGAGGTAGTTGGGCCCGCGGAACAGCAGCCGGCCCTCGGCCACGTATGGCGTGATCGTCGACTCGCGAGGCGGGGCCAGCGCGGCGCCCAGCGGCTTCATTCCCTTGTCCCCTTCGCTGAACATCAGCACCCCCGCGCGGGCCATCATGATGACTCGGCCGTCGACGGCGATGGGCGCCTGGCAGGGATTGGAGTTCGTCACCGCCTCCTTCGCCACGATCGCGCCGGTCTTCATCTCCACGCACACCAATTCCGTGCCCGTCTGGAAATATCCGTATCCGTGATAGATCATCGGGCTGGAATGGCCGGTGCGGAAACCGTCTTCCAGCGCCCACAGCCTGGTCGCCCCGCGCTCGTCGATGCGGAAGCACGTCACGCCGCCCCGGCTGGCCGGCGCCGCGGCTGCGACCTTCGCCGGCGCGGCCTTCGGCGTTTCGTTCGCGGTCGCCTTCTCATTCTCGTCGGCGGTTTTCCGCGCCCGCGGCGTGTGCCCGCCCCCCGTCAGCATGTATTCCTCGCTGACGGCGTAAGAGCCGCCGGCGCCGTCCACCTGTCCGCAGTCGGCCTTCCAGAGGACCTTGCCGGTCCTGGGGTCCAGGCACCGCCCGTGCGCGACGACGTACGTTCGCTCCTTGCACGGCCAGCGCGTCGCCGAGGTGCACGAACCCGCCCCGCCGGTCCGCCACAGCTCCTTGCCGCTCGCGGCGTCCAGGCCCAGCAGCGAGCCGGCGTGGTCGTTGAACACCGCCACGCCCTCGGCGTACGTCGGGCTGCTGCTGAAGTGATAGCGCCCGCCGGGCAACTGCCCGGCGTCGCGCCCGGCCTTGTGCTTCGCGGCGGCCGAGCCGACCGTCCCGTCCCACAGCAGCCTGCCGGTCCTGGCGTCCAGGCAGTAGACGGCCCCGCAGGAGCCCAGAGCGAACACCTTGCCGTCGGCCACGCAAGGCGTGATGTGCGTGCCGTACTTGGACAGCCCCTTCCAGTGGATGGACGTGCCGGCGAACACCTTCCGCCAGACCGTCTTGCCGGTGGCGGCGTCGGCGCAGACAATCACATCGTCGCCAACCACGCTCTGGGCCAGTTCGCGGGCCCTGGCCTTGTCGGCGTCGGTGAACTCCTTGCCCGGCGCCGGGTCCCACCCCGTGGGCACAAAGTAGACGAAGTACACGCGCCCCTCCGCGCCCACCGGGCTGGCGTATCCCGAACGGAAATTCACGTACCCGTCCCTGCCGATGCCGTCGGCCCCGTAGCCGATCGAGCAGCCGCGATCCTCGCTCTTCCACAGCAGCCGCGCCTTGGACAGGTCCTCCACCAGCGCCAGACCCGCGTCGCCCATGGCCCCGCTGCCATCGGGCCCGCGCCAGCACGCCACGCCGCCGGCGCACCAGGCCGTGCCCGCCCACCACCCGACCCAGCCACCGACCAGGCATACGATCCATGCGGTTCCGCGCATCCTCATCTCCCTTCGCAATTGCAGCCTCTGCTTATCCAACCGCCGATCGCGCCCTCCGGACCGCCACGAGGCCGGCCCGCTTCAGCGGGTCGGTCCCAGCGATCCCTGCCCCCGCCTGCTCATCGCCGACCGCTCAACTCGACTCTTGCCGTTTTCCACAGGGCGGATGCCGAGGAAGCCTACAAGAGTCCGCACCGTGGCAACGTTACAGGCCTCTTCAGCCTGAAGGGCTTACACAGGACAGCCCAGGGCAACGCCCTGGGAACCCGCGTCCGAAGATGGCCAAGCCCTGAAGGGGCGGCGCAAAACTCCGACGCAACGCGAAGTTCCGTCGACCTTTCAGGACCTCTTCAGCCCAAGGGGCTGAGGGAATGAAGCCCAGGGCAACGCCCTTGTTGTACTACACATCTCCCACTGACCGATTCAGCCGCGTCGTCGGAGGCGGATCGACTAGGCCCGAAGGGCCGGTAAGG
>CAYWTX010000513.1:0-1679 GCA_964461295.1 uncultured Planctomycetaceae bacterium
GCCACGATTCCGCTCCCTTCCGACAGTTTCAACGGCGGTTCCGGTCGGCTCATGCGATCCGAGGAGACAAACCGCCACCGCGAGCGAGCGATGTTACCACGGGGCTCGGGATGCTTCAAGTCGAGAACTGGCGGCGAGGTAAGGGGGCACTTATTGGGGGACTGGAGCGCAGGTCCTTGTTCGTAGTCCCGCCGTGAGGCGGAATCCCGGCACGCCTGCGTCAAGAGAAGGCCCGCCTTACGGCGGTACTACAAGCGCGCCCCCCACCCAGTAAGTTACCCCCTACCGCATGCGTGATGGCTCGGAAGTCCAGCGGGATGTCGAGTTGCCGCAGCGATTTGGCGGCTTCCTGCGCGGCGTGGTCCAGGAAGTCGCCATCGGGCTCGTGGGTCGGTAGGGTAAGGCTGCTTCCGCGGGCAGGGAAAGCGGCGCGATGTGCGGAACCTGTGGAATTGTTGCGCTGCGGGAAGAAACAGGCAGAGTAATATTGGTGGGGGCGTGCGGGCCTCAAGCGAAGGACAAGATGGCACAAGACTTGCTTCCAACCGAATACATGCAGTTTTCGTCGGCGGAGTGCCGCGAACGGATCGCCCATCGCAAGGAGCAGCTCGGCCTGCGCGTGGCGATCCTCGCCCACCATTACCAGAGCGACGAGGTCTTCGCCTTCGCCGACCTGACGGGCGACAGCCTGAAGCTCAGCCGCCTGGCGGCGGAGCAGAAGGAGGCCGAGTTCATTGTTTTCTGCGGCGTGCACTTCATGGCCGAGTCGGCCGCGGTGCTCGCGGGCGAGCACCAGGCGGTCGTGCTGCCGAACCTGCTGGCGGGATGCAACATGGCCGACATGGCCGAGGCCGGCGACGTCGAGGCCGCCCTGGAGGAGTTGAGGCGGGAGACGTCGGTTCGGGTGATTCCCATCGCATACGTGAACACGACGGCGGCGGTGAAGGCGGCCGTCGGGCGGGCCGGCGGGGCGTGCTGCACGTCGAGCAACGTGGCGAACGTGTTCCGCTGGGCGTTGGCGCCTCGCGATCGCGGCGGCGCGGGGGCCGAGAAGATTCTGTGCGTTCCCGATCAGCACCTGGGGCGCAACACGGCCTGTACGCTGGGCTACAAGGAGAGCGACTGCGCCGTGTACGACCCGGCGCTGGCGGGCGGCGGGCTGACCGCCGCGGCCACCGCGAAGGCGACGTTTGTTCTCTGGAAGGGGCACTGCTACGTGCACCAGCTCTTCCGGCCGGAGCACGTGGCGAAGGTGCGGCGCGAGCATCCCGGGATCAGGGTGATCGTCCACCCGGAATGTCCGCGGCCGGTCGTGCAGCTTGCCGACATGTCGGGCAGCACCGAGCAGATCATTCACGCCGTGAGTACGGCCCAGCCGGGCAGCCGATGGGCGGTGGGCACGGAGAGCACGCTGGTGCGCCGGCTGGCGCGTCAGCATACGGACCGCTTCGTGTGCGTGCTGTCGGAATCGACGGCCGTGTGCGCGATGATGCAGCGGACCGACCTGCCTCATCTGCTGTGGGTGCTGGACAGCCTTTCGGCCGGGCAGGTGGTCAATCGCGTGACGGTGCCGCCGGAGGTGGCGGAGGCGTCGCGGCTGTCGCTGGACCGCATGTTGGCGGCCAGGCCGGTGATCGAGGCGGCGAAGAGGGAAGGCAGTAGGCAGTAGGCAGCAGGCA
>CAYWTX010000514.1:0-3716 GCA_964461295.1 uncultured Planctomycetaceae bacterium
CAGTGCCACGCGCTACGGGTTCAGTTTACCTCTTTGGAAAGCGAAAGACGACGGGAACATCGCCCCGTCGGCTTCTCTCTTTCTTCGTCGGCTTATTCTTCTACGCCGCGTATTCACTCCGCGTAGCGGTTCCGTTCAACAGCAATTCTAATTATGGGTTTTTTGTTTTTGTTGTTGTGTAGGGCATGAATTATGCTCTATACTATTGGCATGAACAAAAAACCAACGTCACTCAGAGAACAACGTGACGCGCTGCTCGCCGAAATGGCCTCGCTGCGTGGCCTGCTGAACGGATCGCTCGTCCAGCGTTACTCGACTTGCTCGCGGAAAAACTGCGCCTGCCACAGCGGCAGTCGGCACGGGCCGCGCCTCTATCTGGCCGTCACCGGCGAGAGCGGGCAACGCCAAAGCTATGTCCCGGCCGCGTGCGCCGCCCAGGCGGCGGTTGGCGTGGCGCAGGGCAGACGGCTTCGGGCCATCGTCAGGGATCTCACCGCCCTGAACCTGCGACTGCTGCGCGAGCCGCCGGAGGAGGAGGTCTCCCATGAATGATCGGGTCAGTGCGGTCAGTCCGGGCGAGTCCCTTTACGCACGGTGCGTCGGGGCCGTCAGAGAGGTGGCCCGTGGGTTCCCGGACATAAGAACGGGGCGCAACAAGCGCTACACGATCTCAGATGCGGTGATGTCGGCGTTCGCCGTGTTCTTCCTGCAGTCCCCGTCGTGGCTCTCCTGCCAGCGGACCATGCAGGGCGAAAAGGGTGAGAACAACGCTCGGACGCTCTTCGACATCAAAAACGTGCCGGTGGACAACCACGTCAGGAACTTGCTGGATCCGGCGCCTCCAGAGCTGCTCCACGGTGCCTATTGGAACCTGCTGGGGGTGCTGGAAGGCTGCGGCGCGTTGGAGCGCTTCCGGGTTCTCGGAGGGCTCACGCCCGTCGCCCTCGACGGAACGGACTTCCATAGTTCGGAGAAGATCTCGTGCCCCAACTGCCTCGTCACACGGCACGCGGACGGCCGGACGGTCTTCAGCCACAAGGCCGTCACGCCGGTGATCGTGGCGCCGAACGTCCGGCAAGTCGTGCCCCTTCGCCCCGAGTTCTGCGCGCCGCAGGACGGCGCGCAGAAGCAGGACTGCGAGATCAACGCCTCCAAGCGCTGGCTGGACGACACAGCCGACTGGTTGCGCCGAGCGAAGGCCGTGCTGCTCGGCGACGACCTCTACGCGCACGTGCCGTTCTGCAGGAAAGTCTTGCTCCACAGTCTGCACTTCCTCTTCACCTGCCTGCGGGAGTCCCACAAGGCTACGTACGAGTGGCTCGACCTTCTAGAGACCCGCGACTTTCATGTCGTCATCGAGACACGCAGGGACCCCGACGGGCGGAAACGCACGTGGACCGTCCGCTTCGCCACAGGCGTGCCCCTGTCCGGGGAGGACGGCGCGCTCCGCGTGAACTGGATCGAACTGACCGTGACCGACGCCAAAGGGCGCCAGACCTACAGCAACAGCTGGGTGACCGACCTGGACGTGAACGACGGAAACGCCGTGGCGCTGGCCGCGTGCGGCCGCGCCCGCTGGAACATTGAGAACGGGAACAACAATGTCCTCAAGACCAAGGGCTACCACCTGGAGCATAACTTCGGGCACGGCGAAAAGCACTTGGCCAACACGCTGGCGTCCCTCAACATCCTCGCGTTCCTGTCGCACACCGTCCTCGAACTCGTCGGCCGATATTACGCCAGCATCCGAGCGCGCCTCGGCAGCCGCAGCGAGTTCTTTCTGCACCTCCACGTCCTGACCGTCTACCACCTGTTCCGGTCATGGGAAGAAATCGAAGACTTCATCATGAGGACTCTGGAGATCGGGCCGCACGCGCCAGCCGCACCGCCCGAACTGACCTCGAAAGGCTTGATCCGGCGCTATTCCGGACACAAGCACTGAGAACCGCACACAAGCCGTGTGATCCGTGCCGCAACCCTCCCGTTCCCAAGGGGAGGGGCGCGGCGCCTCGCTCTTCTCTCAGCATGACACGTCTCTTACAGCCGCAGCAACCCTTCCCAGGCCATCCAAAACAATACCGTCACGCTTCAAAAGCCTACTTCAAGCGGCTATTCATGCTCCACAACAACAACTCTCCCAAAATCAACCCTGCGATCAAATCCAAAATTAGAATTGCTGGACCCTGCCCCAGCAATTATCTGAGGCGCTTGCGAAACCTCCTTCGTCGGTTCGGCAAGCGCAGTATTCAGAATTCAGAATTGTAACCCTCTCATGGGCAACGTGTCCTATTATTTTGACTCCTGTCTCAGGGATATTTCATCTGGGTGACACATAAAACGGCGTGAAGGGGCTGCTACGAAATATGACTGGTCATGCCTACCCGGTTTTGCTATAACTTCGGCATGAAAAAACACGTATCGGAAGCCGAAGGGGATGCCATCAAGCGTGTGATCGTCAGGCTGCTCGAAGACTGGGAGCGTCCCCGGTTCGACGAATTGCTTGAGACCGAGCACTATCTCTGCAATTCCAGAACTGTCGGTAACACACTGCGCTACGTCTTTGAACTCGATGGCGTATGGGTCGCGCTCGCCACTTTCAGCGGCGCGGCCCTACACCTGAAATGGCGCGAGAAGTGGATCGGATGGAGTCCGCGACAGCGGGCCAGGAGGCTGCGCTTCGTCGTGAATAACAGCCGGTTCCTCGTGCTGCCGGACCGAGGAAGCATGCCGAACCTCGCCTCGCGTGTGCTTGGGCTATGCCTGCGGAGGCTTTCCGCAGACTGGGAGGCCCGCTTCGGGCATCCCGTCTTCGCTGTCGAGAGTTTCGTGGACGAGGCGCGCTATCGAGGAACCTGTTACCGCGCATGCGGTTTCGATGCGACGGGCGAGACGAAGGGATACGGGCGATCGGGAAAGGATTTCTACGACGAGCACGGCATCCCGAAACAGCTTTATCTCAGGGAACTGCGGAAGGGCGCGTGCGCGCTGTTGCGGCGGGCGCGCTGGCCGGCGGCGCTGGCGGCGTTGGAGTCGCGCGTCACGGGGCCGTGTCCGCTGCGCGAGCCTCAGACGGGACCGCTGCTAGATCGGTTTCGCGCGGAACTGAAGGACGGCCGTTCGGGCCACGGGCTCAGGCACACGCAGTCGTCCGTGCTGGCCTGCGCGGCGGTCGCGGTGATGATGGGCGCGAGCGGCTATCAGGCGATAGAGGATGTTTGCAGGAAGCTGACGCAGCGGCAACTGCGCGCGCTGGGATGCCGGAAGGACAAGGAAGCCGGCCTCTACCGTCCGCCGAGCGACTCGACCTTCCACCGTGTGCTCAAGAAGGTGGATACGACGGTCTTCGACCGGATCATCGGCGCGTGGCTGCTGGAACAGGAGTTGTCGGATGTCGCACGCATCGCGGTGGACGGCAAGACGCTCCGGGGCAGCGGACGCACGGACGGGAAGCCGCTACAGTTGCTTTCGGCAGTGACCCATCGCCTCCGGCTGACGCTCGGGCAGGTGCCGATAAAGGAAAAGAGCAACGAGATACCCGCATTCCCCGTGCTGATCAGGCAGCTCCCGGTTGCGGATCACGCGGTGATCACGGCGGACGCGATGAACTGCCAGCAGGAGAGCGCCAGGGTCGTGACACAGGAGAGAGGATGGAATTACGTCTTCGGGCTTATGGGATCGAGAACGGAACGCATCTCATGCGCGACGTCAGCTTCGGA
>CAYWTX010000515.1:0-24067 GCA_964461295.1 uncultured Planctomycetaceae bacterium
TCACGAAATAACTTGTTCACGTTTCCCAGGTGGCACAGGTCTCCGACCTGTGCTGCACAGCTTGGAAAGCTGTGCCACCAAGACTGGCTTGCTCAGGTTATTTCGTGACGGACCCTAAGAGCGCGTAGGGGCGAACCCCAACGCCAGCGAACGTGCTGTTCCTGCGGATGAAGACGAGAGGACATCCTGCCCGCTGAAGCGGGCACGCCAGGCAGCTCGATCAGAAGGGAGCGTGATGCGATGACCATGCGGTTGCAGATCTGCAAATGTCCCGTGTGCGGGATCGTGGCGGAAGTCCTGGATGGCGGCGCCGGCGAGCTGGTGTGCTGCGGCCAGCCCATGCAGGTCCTGCAACACAAGACCCAGGACGCAACGACGGAGAAGCACGTGCCCTTCGTCGAGCCGACGGCCGGGGGAATCAAGGTGCGCGTCGGGCAGAACACGGCCCACCCGATGGAGCCCAAGCATTGGATTCAGTGGATCGAGGTGATCGCGGACGGCCGGGCGTACCGGCAGTTCCTCAGCCCGGGCCAGGCGCCGGAGGCCGAGTTCCCCGTTACCGGCAAGGACATCGTGGCACGCGAACTGTGTAACCTTCACGGACTCTGGAAAGGATGATTCAGATGATCAGCGAGAAGATCGAGAACGCCCTGAACGAACAGATCACGATGGAGACTTATTCTTCCTACCTGTACTGGTCCATGGCGACCTGGTTCGACCACCAGAACCTGGCGGGATGCGCCAACTGGATGAAGAAGCAGGCCAAGGAGGAATGGGCCCACGCGGAAAAGCTGTACGGCTACATCGTGGAGCGCGGCGGCCGCGTGAGACTGGCGGGCGTGAAGGCCCCGCCGCACGACTGGACCTCGCCACTGGCGATCTTCGAGGCGTCGTACGGCCACGAGCAGAGCGTCACCAAGAGCATCCATTCGCTGGTGAAACTCGCCCGCGACGACAACGACCCGGCCACCGAAGTCTTCCTGCACTGGTTCGTCAACGAGCAGGTGGAAGAAGAGGCCGGCGTCGACCGAATCGTCCAGCTCCTGAAGAAGGCGAAGGACTCCGTCGGCGCGATGTTCTACATTGACAAGGAACTGGGCGGCAGGTGAACGTGGCAGTCAGGTGTCCGGTGCAAGGGACGCAAGGAAACGCCAGCGGGGCGTCCTTCGCGGCACTGGGCAGTCCGAAGGAGCCATTGGGTTGACCCTTGGCACTTCTTCCTCTTCCGCGGAGCGTGACGTATGCTGGCTTTCAACGCCGACGAAATCCTCGAGATGGCCGAGCAGATCGAGCGGAACGGCGCGAGGTTCTACCGCAAAGCGGCGGCGTCCGCTAACGACGCCAACGCTGCCAGGACGCTGCGCGAACTGGCCGAGTGGGAAGACGCCCACGAGCAGACCTTCGCCGCCATGCGGACCGAGTTGAGCAGCCCGGAGAGGCCGCCCGTGCTCGGCGACCCCGACGCCGAAGGGGCCCAGTACCTGCGGGCGTTCGTGGACGGCAAAGTGTTCGACGCGAAGGCCGACCCCGCCGACCTGCTCAATGGCCGCGAGGCCCTGGCCGACGTGGTCCGCACGGCCATCGGGCTGGAGAAGGACTCGATCGTCTTCTACAGTGCCATGAGGCTGATGGTACCCCCCGAGCGAGGCAGGAACCGTCTGGACGACATCATCGGCCAGGAACTGGACCACATCGCCGTGTTGAACAAGCTGCTGAGGTGATCTGCCAATGCCGGACAAGTTCCACGCCGTTGCCCTGGCCGACAACGTCCACTGGGTCGGCGCCATCGACTGGTCGGTCCGCAACTTCCACGGCTACCTCACCAGCCGGGGCACGACGTACAACGCGTACCTCGTCCTGGGCGAGAAGATCACCCTCGTCGACACGGTGAAGGCGCCCTTCCAGGCCGAACTGATGGCCCGCATCGCCAGCGTCATCGACCCCGCCGATATCGACTACATCGTCTCCAACCATGCCGAGATGGACCATTCCGGCTGCCTGGTCGACGTCGCCCGCGCCGTCGGGCCCGAGAAGGTCTTCGCGTCGAAGATGGGCGTCCAGGCGCTGGAGGCCCACTTCCACGGCCAGGTGCCGCTCGTCGAGGTCGCCGACGGCCAGCAACTCGACATCGGCGGCGACAAGCTCAGCTTCCTTGAGACGAAGATGTGCCACTGGCCCGACAGCATGGTGAGCTACCTGCATGGCCGGCGGCTGCTGTTCTCGCAGGACGCCTTCGGCATGCACCTGGCGACGACGGAGCGGTTCGACGACGAACTGCCCGAGTGGCTGCTGGAGCACGAAGGGGCGAAGTACTACGCGAACATCCTGCTGCCGCTGTCGAAGTTCGTCGCCAAGGCCATCGAGAAAGTCGCCTCCTCCGGCCTGCCGCTGGCCGTGATCGCGCCCGACCACGGCCCGGTGTGGCGGAGGGATCCCGGCAAGGTCGTCGGCTGGTACTCCCGCTGGGCCGCCCAGAAGCGGAAGAACAAGGCTGTCATCGTCTTCGACTCGATGTGGGGCAGCACGGGCAAGATGGCGGCGTCGATCGCCGACGGGCTGATGGCGGGCGGCTCGTCGGTGCGGGTGCTGCCGCTGGAAGCGACGCACCGCAGCGACGTGGCCACGGAGATCCTGGACGCCGGCGCGCTGCTGGTCGGCTCGCCGACGATCAACGGGCAGATCTTCCCCACCGTTGCCGACGTGCTGTGCTATCTCAAGGGCCTCGCCCCGCGGGGGCTGATCGGGATGGCCTTCGGCTCGTTCGGCTGGGGCGGCGAGGCGACGGGGCAACTTGCCTCCGAACTGACGGGGATGGGAATCCAGCAGGCGGCCGAGCCGATCCGCGTGAAGTACGTGCCGACGGACGAGGACCTGTCCGCCTGCCGCCAGGCGGGGATGGCGATCGCGGCGAAGCTGAAAGCGTCAAGTGACAAGTGACGGGAAGGTGACACGTGTCAAGGTGCGAGCAGACGGCGAGTGTCGGAGTTTGTGGAAGAATCAAGACTCGCGGGTCTGCCCGCTCTGGACGCCTTCTGTCGCCCCCTCGGGGCTCTATGCCTAATTGCTTGTATACCGGGGGCTTACGCCCCCGGCTAAGTCCTCGACGCCCCTGCGGGGCTAAGAGGGAGGAAGGCCGCTTCTGCGATTCTTTCACGAACTCTCAGGGAAACGGACGGCGTCTTCGCCTCTCCCCTTGACGCGCCGAAGGAGCCGTTGGCTTGACACTCGAAAGGACAGCGATGAAGAAGTACTCCTGCAACGCGTGCGGATACATCTATGACCCCGCCAAGGGCGACCCGGACAACGGCGTGGCGCCGGGCACGGCATGGCAAGACGTGCCGGACAACTGGGTCTGCCCCGAGTGCGGCGTGGGCAAGGATGAGTTCACGGTCATCGACTGACAACCCAAGAGCGTCGGACGTCGGGTGACGGGATCGGGAAGCGACAACCGATCATGGCTCACGATCCCGATCGCGATGGGACGCCGATCCCGGCGTCAACTTCCGTCCGTGATCGTGATTCACGATCGGCTGTTCCTTCTCCCGGCCCATGGCCCCGCGGCACCCGGTCCCCGGTATCCGGTATCGGGCCTCACGGCTTCTTCTTCGGCGGCGCGGGCTTGGTGATCGTCTCGTCGGGGTTGTCGCTCTCCTTGGCTGCGCCCATGCCGCCCTTGATGCGGACGTTCATCCCTTCCAGGATCAGGTGCGCGTCGCGCGAGCCGTCGCTCTCGCGGTACTTGTCCATCACGCGGCGGAACGACGCCTCGGCGAGTTGCCTCTGCCCGTGCCGCTGGTACAGGTACCCGATGGCCATCGCGGCCCGCACCGAATCGGGCTTGAAGAACTGCTCGATCTCGCGCAACTGCTGGACCGCCTGATCGAGCTTGCCCCAGCTCTCGTAGCACTTGGCGATCGCCCACAGCGTCTTGGGCATCTCATCGATGCTCTGGTACACCGCGATCGCCTCGCCCCACTTTTTCTGCTGCTCAAGCAGCACCGCCTTGATCCACGACGCCTTCCGGGCGTACGCCTCCACCTTCAGGCAGTAGTCCGCCAGTTCCATCGCCTTCCTCATGTACCTGTCGTTCTTGGCGGCCTTGGCGTACAGCGTCAGCAGCGTGAACTGGCCGAGGTCCTTGTCCGTCATGTTCCGGCAGAGCGAGATCGCGAAGTCCTCGCTCTTCTTGAACAGATCGGCGGCCAGCTTCGCCTTGTCCTCGTCCTTCATCTCGTTGGGGCGGAGCTTGAGGAACACGTTCTTCGCCCAGTTCTCGTCCTCCACCGTGTCCCAGATGAACGTCATCAACTCGACGATCTCGGCATTGGTGCATTTCTCGAAGCGAATCTGCTGGTACGTCGCTTGCAGCAGCGTCTTCTTCTTCGTGCCCTCGAACAGGCGCTCCATGGCGGCGATCAACTCGCCCATCTTCATCCGCGGCAGGTCGAGCTTGCCGTAGTACTCCATGCACTTGTCCGGATGGGCCGCCATCAGCCCCATCCATCGCACGATGCGCCCCCAGTCGTCCTTGTTCTGGTTGCGGAGGAACAACTCGTCCATCCGCTTGATCCACGCGGCCGAGTCGCCGTCGGAATTGCGCCGGAAGTTGATCAGGTCGATCTGGTAGTCGTCGTTGCCCAGAAAGATCGGCCGGTCCAGCGTCTTGGCCCAGTAACCGTGGAACCTCTGCTTGAGGGCTTTCTCCTCCTCGCTGAAGGCGCCGTACGCCTTCACGTTGCGGCGGAGGTACTCCCAGTATTCGGCGCTGGCAAGCACCTCCTCGTCGCTGGTCCGCGGCGTGGCGAAGGTGTAGCTCTCGCGCAGGAACTTCCGCAACTGCTCTTCGCTGGGGGCCGCGCGAAAGTAATACTCCATCGCCTTGTCGCGGGCATACTCGGCCGCGCCGCGGTTCGTCGTGCGGCAATCGACGGCGACCTGCCAGTAGTAGCGCGCCGCGTCCTCGAGCTTGCCGTTTTTCACAAGGTTGTCGGCCAGCATGTTGATCGCCGACGCGGCCATCTCGTGCTTGCGGTACTCCGGATGGCGGGCCATCGCGGCCCATGCCTTTATCGCCTTGTCTTCCTCGCCGCTGTCCCAGTGGCACCAGCCCTGGAAATACAGGGCCGGCGCGGCGTAGCGGACCATGTTGGGAAAGTAGTCGAGGACTTCCTGGAACTGACGGGCGGCCACGCCGCGCTTGTCGTCGAGCTGCACCGAACGGGCGATCCGCAGCAGCACGTAGGGAACGACGCGGCTCCTGGGGTACTCCTGCATGAAGGTCTCGTACTCGGCCTTGGCCTGCTTGTACTTCTTCTCACTGTAGACCTTGTCAGCCCGGTCCAGGGCGTGGGCCTCGAAGCGGTCGAGAAGCTTGTATTCATCGACGGGAAGGTATATCTCGCCCTGGGCGGTGGTCCTCGCCTCGCCCTTGGGCTTGCCGGGCCCCGCCTGCACGGGCTGGGCGGCCGCAAACGCCACGGCCGCGGCCAGGCAGCCGATGGAAGCATGAATGCAAGATATCGACATCAGGCCACGCGTCCTTTCGCGTCTGGAAGCGCGCCATTGTACCGCGGACTGCCGCCGCGGCGGCCTCGGCAACGCAGCCGTTGCGCAAAGTGCGATGTTTGGGCGCGCCGATGGCCGGGAACGCTCCAGAGGGTTCAACCCCGCTCGCCGGCATGGGCTTCGGGCGAACCGGCGGCGGGCAGGGGCGGTCTGGCGCCGAACAGGCCGGCGCCAACGCGCCCGGCCAGTGTGGCGCCGAAGGCCACCAGCGCCGCGTCCCAGATGCGCAGGCAGATCAGGTAGGCGATGAGCTTGTCGGGCCCGATGGCCTGGCTCAAGCCCGCCAGGGCCAGCACGCCGAACAACCCGCCGTCCAGCGTGCCCACGCCGCTGGGCGTCAACTGCACGGACAGCAGAATCTGCGTCGCCAGGAAGAACACTGCCAGCCCCGACGGTTGAAGGTGCACCTGCCAACCCAGTCCCAGGCCGAAGAACGCCATCGGCTTGAAGAAGATCGTCGCGTGGGCCAGCACATAGAGCAGGAAGGCCGGAACGACCGCCCAGCCTTCCTCGTTGAACAGTCGCGAGCAAAGGTGCTCGACGCCGTAGGCCTGCTCCCTCAGCCGCAGGAAGAACTTCCGCCACAGCCCCAGCCCAACCAGCCAGCCGGTGATCCGCCTCAGCGGCGTCCAGCGGCGCGACAAGGAGAACCACAGCAGCAGGCACAGCCCCACGGCCGCGGCCGCGACGGCCAGGATGGCGATTCCCAGCGGCAGGTTGGCCCCGCCGAACAGCACGTGGCGGAACCCGACGGCCGCCAGCACCGTCGCCGCCCCGATGAACAGCAGGAAGCTCAATGCCTCCAGGTACTTGCACAACAGCACCACGCCGGCCTGCTGGTCATACCGATACCCCGTCCGCCGCCCCACGTAGATCACCTTCACCGGCTCGCCGCCCAGCGAGTGCGAAGGCGCGATTACGTTGCCCGCCGTGCCCACAATCGTCGCCGCCAGCAGCGTGCCAAGGCGCACCTTGTGCCCGATGGGGCGGTTCATCATCTGCCAGGCCAGCGACTGCGCCAGCAGCATGACGAACGTCAGAATGCCCGTGGAGGCGAAGGCGGGCACGCCGGCCGACAGCACGGCCTTCAGCGACCGCTCAAACCCGACGTACCAGATGATGAGCGCGAAGATCACCGCCGAAGCGGCGATGGTCAGGGCGGTCTTGCTTGCGTGTCGGAACATGGGCTCCTTCGCGGGCCGCGCCGGCCTTCCGGGCCGTGGAGAGTACGTCCGCCGGTCGGCGCAAGTCAACCCGATAGCAGCATCGCGGAATTGGCAGTTCCTTGAGGTTGGTTCCCCAGCCCGCCAGTGGCGCCCTTGCCAACGGCGCTGCCGTCACTCGTTGCGATACGTCCCCGCCGCTTCGCCCTTGCTCGGCGGGCGGAGGTCGTACAGGCCCTTGTACTTGCCCGCCAGGTTCTTGCCTTCGATCGCCAGGTCCACGTCGAAGGTACAATCGACCTTCTTGTCCTTCAGCGTATAGCCGTCGCCCTGCAACGTGGCCGTCATCGGCCCCACGATCTTGCCGCCCTGCACCTTCAGCTTCGACACGTCCACCGGATGCAGGCCGCCGCAGCTCTCGATCATGCCCACGCCGCCGATCGCCCTGCCCTGCTCGGTCGCCAGGCGCAGCTTCAACGCCAGGCGGCCCTGCACCGCCCTGGGCAGGTCCACCCAGAACACCGCCCGCTCGGCCTGCACCGGGTTGCTCTCGTCCATCGCCACGTGCCCGGAGGCCGTGAACGTCTGCGCCGGGCGGTCGCGCGGCGTGCTCTTCACTTTGCCGGCCACCAGGTTGTTGTCCAGGGCCACGTCGATCTCCAGCGCGTACTGGTTGTCCTTGAGCAGGTTGTGGATCGCCTTGAAGTCCACGTTCACCGTGC
Organism: uncultured Planctomycetaceae bacterium; assembly: GCA_964461295.1. Classification (GTDB taxonomy): domain Bacteria; phylum Planctomycetota; class Phycisphaerae; order SM23-33; family SM23-33; genus CAYWTX01. Next base: position 7,451 of record CAYWTX010000515.1, read on the forward strand.
CGGTCAGGCGGTTGTTCTTCACGGCCAGGGCGAAGCGGGTCGCCTTCGCGGTGAACGCCCCGGCCCGCGCCTCGTGGAGCGGCCCGAACGTCACGGCCGTCACTTTGCCGTCGACCATGTCCACGAGCATGGCGTGTTCGTGGCTCTGGTTCTGCCCCTGCACCCATTGTCGCGGCCAGGTGACGCTGATGCGTCCGGCGCCGCCGGCCCAGGGGCGCATGGTGCCCTCGGCGTCGGCGCCGACCTCCACGCCGCGGAAGATGTTCTCGAACGTGCCGCGGGCCGTGCCGCCGCGAAGTTCCACGTCCAGCACGTACTCGTACTTCATGGCCTCGATCCACGCGATGGCCTTGCCCTTCAGTCGCCCGTCCTGGATCTGCACGCCCTCGGCCTCCAGCACGTCAGGGTAGTGATAGCCGGGGGCGAGCGTCTGGCACCAGGACTGGGCGAATCGCCCGTCGCGCCCGCGGAGGCTCAGCAGGACGTCCTTGCCATCGATGCGTCCGGCGGGCAGGCGCAGTTCGTACAGCGCGTTGCCCGGGTCGGCCGCCTCGACGGCGGGCTTGGGCCGGGCCGAGGGCTTGCGGACATCCAGGCAGACGACCAGCCGCTCGCCGCCGCGGAAGTAGACGAACCCGTCGGCCGCGGTGGCCGAGGAGCAGAAATTGGCGTGCTGGGGCGCCACGCCGATGAGCTTGGGCTTGGCGGGGTCCAGGGCCATCATCCAGACGTACTGGTCGCCCTGGTAGAACAGGCGGTCGCCCATGGCCACGGGGCCGGGGCACACCGCGTTGGCCTGCACGGCGTTGATCTCGCCGAGGACCTTGCCGCTCGCCATGTCCACGCACGCCCAGGACATCGTGCCGCCGGGGTTCTGGCAGTCCTCGTTGTCGTCGGCCGATGCGCGGCTGAAATGCACCCACGCCTGCCCGCGATGGATCACCGGCGCGATATACGTCCCGGCCAGATGCTTGGCGTCCAGCGCCCAGACCTTCTCGGCGCCTTGCTCGCTCATGCGGTAGCAGGTCCAGCCTTCGGTCTGCGGCTGGCCTTTCTCGCGCCCGCCGTGGGTGAGGATCAGGTCGCCGTCGATGGCCGGGGCCGCGGCGCTGTAGCCGGCATTGCCGACATTGCCGGCGCTCCACAGCGTCTTGCCGGTCTTGGGGTCCAGGCAGCGGATCGCGCCCCCCGCGATGATGACGTATTCCCTGCCCTTGTGCCGCCACAGCAGCGGCTGGGCAACGCCGCCGGCGGCGTTGCTCGTCCAGAGGGGCTTGCCCGTTTCGGCGTCCAGGCCCCTCAGCCCGCCGCCGACGCTCCACTCGCCGGCGACCAGCACCCCGTCGGCCACCAGCGGCGGGATGTTGTAGCTCGTCGGGTCCAGGCTGCCGCCCAGGGCGTGCACCGGCTGCTCGTCGCTGGCGGCCTTGATCTGCTCAGACGACGGCCCGTTGGCCTTCAGACGCTCGCGAAGGCACTCGGCTTTGAAGGTGTTCCAGATGCGCGCGGATGGCAGGGGCGTCGTCCACACCTGCTTGCCGGTGCGGGCGTCCACGCAGTAGACCCATCCGGTGTTGCCCGTCGCGTACACCTTGCCGTTGGCGACGCACACGATGTTGTGCCCGCCGTACTTCTCGACGAGATTCATCTCCCTGCCCGGGAACACGCACTCCCACAGCGTGCGCCCGGTCTTGGCGTCCATGCACAACATCACGCCGTCGGCGTCGATCAGCGTCAGCGATGCGATCCCGCTGGCCACCCAGATGCCGGGGTACTTGCCCTCGGCCTTGACGGCCGTCACCGTGCCCGCGGGGCGGAAGTAGTGCAGGTAGATCTTGCCGTCCCACACGGCCGGCATGCCGTATCCGCCGTTGCCGAGCACGGTCCGCGGCCATTGGGTCTTGCCGCGCACGACGCTGTAGTTCCATGCGTGCGGGCTTCTCACTTCGCTGACCCACGCGATGCGGACGTCGTCCCACCCCTCGGCCAGCGGCATCCCCGCCTCGCCGGCCGAGCCGTTGCTGCTGGCCCCGCGCCAGCGGGGATAGTCGCCGGCCGGGGCGGTCCCCGCCGTCGCCAAGGCCAGGAACATCGCCGCCACCACTGCCGCGCGAAGCGTCGTCGTCTTCATGGGGTTGTCCCTTCCACCTCTGTACTGCAAGTCGGCGGGATCATCGCACGGGCGACGATGTCGCCTCGGGCGTCACAGCCCGACTCGAGGCCCTTGATGGCCCCCTTGTGGTCGCAATGCCGTTGCAGCGCGAGATGCCGTACACCTCGCCGCACGTATCGCCGATGCGCTCCAGGTCCAGGACGATCTCGCGGGCCATCCTTGGATCGCCGCCGTTGAACATCGCGCCATCCAGCGCAAGCCGACAGTACACCGGCGCGGCCTGCTCCGCCGGCCCCCCGACCGCCGCCGGGGCGGCCCGACCTTCCTGGGCCCCGCACGGCAGCACGCCCATCCCGCCAACGTCGCCAACGTCGCCAACGACGGCCTCACGATGCTCACAATGTCGCGCCGATCCCGTGCCAGTTCTACCCCCCACCCCCTTCGGCCCGGCTCCGCCCGGGCACGCCGAACCAGGTTCGCTGTCAGCTCACGCGATCACTCCATCCCACCCCTTGCGGTACACGCGGCCAATGAACTGCTGGGCCTCCTTGTTCTTGACTTCGCGCTTCACGGGGTCGCACTCGACCCGGCTGCCCACCTCGCCCATGCGGGTAACCACGCATCCCAGCAGCATCAGTTCGGTCATCGGGCCGGCATAGGTGAAGTTGCTGCCCGGATAGTTCCACGGCTTGTCCCCGCGGATCGCCATGATCCACTCCCGGTGGTGCCCGGGCGACCGCTCCAGCGTCTTCTCAGGGAACTTCGTTTCCTTCATGCGGCTTTCGGGAAGCAGCCGCGGACTGTCGCCGTAGTCGCCGGAGACCAGGATCTTGCCCTTGGTGCCGATGTACAGCGTGCCGCTGCCCGGCAGGCCGCGGCGCCCCGCCGACTTCGGCGCTGCCCGGCGCGCTCCCGGGGCCGCCCCAGCCAGTTCGTCGGGGTTGGGCAACTTGGCCGGCCCGGCCACGCCCGGCGCCACCACCACCTTGGGCGTCTCGTTCAACTCCTCGGGTTCCGCCGGCTTCAGCCCGCCCTCGTACCAGTGGGCGACGAAGGCCTTCCGATCGCCCTTGGCCGGGAATACCCACTTGAAGTGCGCCTGCCTGGGGAACGTCTCGGGATGGCCCTTGCCGTTGATCTCCAGCAGTTCGACGTACTCGGGGTAGTCCGTCTGCATCGACCAGTTGACGTTGTCCCACGTGTGGCAGCCCATGTCGCCGACGGCCCCGCAGCCGAAGTCGAACCAGCCGCGCCACTTGAAACCGTGCAGTCCGTCGTGGTAGTCGCGCCGCGGCGCCGGGCCCAGCCAGCAGTCCCAGTCCAGCGTCTCCGGCGACGGGGCGCTCGCCGGGCGCGACGTGATCCCCTGCGGCCAGACCGGCCGGTTCGTCCACGTGTGGATCTCCTGCACGTCGCCGATGAGCCCGCCGCGGACCCATTCGACCGTCAGGCGGTTGCCCTCGTTGGCGTGTCCCTGGTTGCCCATCTGCGTGGCGACCTTCTGCTTGGCTGCCTCGGCGGCCAGGGCGCGGGCTTCCTGCACCGACCAGGTGAGGGGCTTCTCGCAGTAGACGGCCTTGCCCATCTTCAGGGCCAGCATCGAGGCGACGGCGTGGTTGTGGTCGGGCGTGGCAACGGTGACGGCGTCGATTCCCTTGCCCATCTCGTCGAACATCTTGCGGTAATCGGTGTACGCCTTCGCGTCGGGATACCGTTTGGCCACTCCCCCCCAGGCCCGCTTGTCCGCGTCGCAGTATGCCACGCACACGTCCGAGCCGGACGCCAGGCCCGTGTGGGCCCCGCCGCGACCGCCCGTGGCGATGTGCGCGTATCGAATGCCGCTGTTGGGCGATGCCGACCGCAGGATCCGCGGCGCCACGAATACCGCCACGCCCGCCACGCCCGCCTGCTTGAGGAATCCACGCCGCGTTACCTGATACCGCATGACTCGCTCCTTGTGGGTTGTGGGAACAATTCCAGCCAAATCGTAGTCGAACATTGAACCCCCTCGTCACGCAAAAGTTGCGGACGAACCCGCCGAGGACCGGTCCCTTCAGCGACCGCTGCCCGCAGGACCGTTGCTGTCGGCAAGCCGCCCCCGGCCGCGATCGTGCCAACTGCATCGGCACGGCGCCCTCGGAAGTCGGCCTGATTCGTGTCGTGTCGGCGCTGTTTCTCCGGCGGCGTGAGCTTGCCCAGCACAATTCGTGCGACGTAGGCCACGATCTTGCCCTCGGCGTCGCTCGATCCGGCGCCGACGCCGACAACCACGACCGCCTTGCCCGGCCGGAGGAGACCCTTGTGGGCCACCTTGCAGTTCCGCACCGCCTGCCGGCACCTGACTGACCGGTAGCCGCGGGGTTTCCGTCGCCGATGGCCCGGTCGTTCATTCCGGCGCCGGCGCGGTGCTGCTCGCCCGGCCGGGACGACCGGATTCGGTCTGCCGGAGGTCGAGGACCGCTTGTTCGCGTGCCGATTCGGCAGCGATCACGTCGGTCCGTGCCTTGGCGAGTCCCTCCTCCGAGACGCCGCCGCCCGCCTTGTGGATCTCCTGAAGGCGATCCAATGCCCGTCTCGCGAAGCTCAGCCGGACCTCCTCCATCCTGAATCGCGTCCGGGCCGCCTCCAGCCCGTCGCCGCCCGCCTCGGCCTCGCGCAAAGCCACCATCTGCTCGGCCAGGAGATGCTCCCTCTGCGCCTCATCGAACTCCTGCTGGTTGGCGATTCCGGCCGAAAGACGCGCTTGGGTTGCCTCCAGGATTCTCTTGCGGTAACTCAACTGGCACTGGGCCGCCTGGACGACCGCCTGCACGGCCCCGGCCTTGTCGCCGGCCAGGAGCCGCCGCTCCTCTTCGACCTTCAGTTCGGCAAGCTGATGCTCCATTTCGACCTTTGCCCGTTCCTCCGACGACACCATCCCCGCCTCGACCATCCGCCTGCCCCTGTCCAGTTCGGACTTCCTCAGTTCCAGCATCGCCTCCGCGGCGCGAACCCGTGAATCGCTCCCGAGCGCCGGGGCGGTGGAGGCCGTTCGCGAACTTCGCGTGTTGACGACAACCTTGCCGACGATGTCCGCGACGGCGACGGCCCGGGGCGCCTCGCCGTTGCGCTCGACCAGCACCTTGCCGTCCGCCGGCCCGGCCTGCGTGACGCGGCCAAGCATCCTCCGCCCGTCTCGACGGTACAGGACGATGTCGCCTGGCCCGTACGTCCGAGCCAGCTTGTAGACGAGCACCCGGCTGCCGGAGGACACTTCCGGCCGCACGGCCTGGGCCTCGACGCGGAAGACCTCCACAACGTAGGCGCGCGCGCCCAGGGCCGCCACCAGCGCCACCGCGATGTACACCACGTTGCAGGCCAGCTTCCGCCGCCAATCCGCCCGTTGCGCCGCGCCCGTGCCCAGCCACCACGCCGCCACGTACAACAGACCGACGATCGTCGGCAGCTCCAGCGCACCGCGCAGCAGCAGCGTGTCCTCGACAACGTGGAAGACGCCCGAGCCGATCAGGATCAGCACGGCCGCCCAGCCCTCGCGGCGCCAACCGGCGATGAAGCCCGCCGCCCACAGCGCCACCGCGCCGAACTCCAGAAGCACCAACGGATCGGTGATCGCGGGCGAGGGCATGCCCTGGCCGAAGAAGAACACAGCCAGCAGGCCCAGCAAGCCCGTGCCTGCCACGCGCGCCGTCCAGCGCACGATCCCATGGGCGCGCGCCGCGCCGGGCCCAGCCGGCGCGGGCCCCGGCCCGACACCCGGCCTTCCGCCGGCCCCGCCGCTATCGCCCCTGCCGCCGGACGTGGTGAGGATCGTCTCCACTTCGGTCTTGACCAGGCCGGCCTGCTGGTAGCGCCGCCGCGGCTCGCGCTGCATCGCGCGCAGGACGACCTCGTCCAGCCGCACGTCGATGAGCACCTTGCGGCTGGGCGGCTCGAACTTACCCCTGGGCAACTCGCCCGTGAGCATCTGGTAGAACACCACGCCCAGCGAGTAGATGTCCGCGCGGTGGTCCACATCCGCTGGATGCTCGACCTGCTCGGGGGCCATGTACTCCGGCGTGCCGACGACCTTCTCGGCCGCGACGCCCGCCTCGGCCAGGCCGCCGATCAGCTTGGCCAGCCCGAAGTCGGCGATCTTCACCTGCCCTGCCCGATTGAGCAGGATGTTCTCCGGCTTGATGTCGCGGTGTACGATGCCACGGTCGTGGGCGTACTGGAGGGCGTCGCAGATCTGCGGCACGATCGCCAGAGCTTCCTTTGGGCTGACCGTGCCCGCATCCAGCAGTTGCCGAAGCGACAGGCCGTCCACGTACTCCATGATGAAGAAGTACAGGTTGCCGCCGGCGGCAAGCTCGGCAGCGCCCCGCTGGCCGAAACTGTAAATCGTGACGATGTTCGGATGGCCAAGCTTGGCCATCGCCTGCGCCTCGCGGGCGAAGCGTTGGGCGAAGGCCGGCTCGCGCCCGATCTCCGGCGGCAGGACCTTCAGCGCCACCAGACGGTCAAGTTGCTTCTCGCGGGCCTTGTAGACCGCCCCCATCCCGCCGCGCCCGACCAGCTCCAGCACGTCCAGTTCGGGGAACAGCGGCGCAAGCTGCTCGACCGTCGGGGGCGTCCACCGCCTGGCCGCTTCGGCCTGATCCTGGTCGGTGAAACCGATGGTGTTGGTTTCCAGCCCCCGATGGAGCAGGCAGGTCGGGCACAGACCCCCACGGACGCTGGAAGCCAGCGGCGAACCGCACCTCGTGCACTTTTCTTGTTCTGTCATACGCGGCTCCGTTTGCAGTAAAGGTTCACCACCTACAACGGCAAACGGCCGCGGACGTTACAGGCACCGTAGAAGGTGATGAATCTCCTCTTCCACAAGCTCCGGACCGGCAACTGTTTGCATGATCTCGTCCCGCAGCAGTTCCCTGTACCGCCGGCGCATCCGATGCACCGCGACCCTCACAGCCCCTTCCGACATACCCAACTGCCCGGCGTGCTCCGAATAGGGCTTGTCGTCTGCCCGCCCGTCCAGCCAATGGCGCAATGCCTGGAACGTCGCCGCCTTCCCACGTTCGGCATACTCCTGTTCCAGACGCAGCAGCACCTGGTCCAGAACGGCGATGGCCCAGCTACGCTCGAACAGCCGCTCGGGGGTCATCGTGTCGGCCAGTTCCTTCGCGTAAAGCGCCTCGGCGCCAGGTGTGTCCAGCGACACAAGCCGCCGGTTGCCGCCTCGCTTGACGGCGCGGGCCTTGTCGCGCTCGTCGGCCATGAAGTTCTTCAGGGCCGCCAACAGGAACGAGCGAAACTTGCCCTTGGCACGATCCACCGACCCCAGGCCCGCCTTCTCCACAAGGTGCGCGAAGAACCCCTGCGTCAGGTCCTCGGCCTGCGGAGGACTGTTGCCTTGGCGGCGGATGAATGCGTACAGCGGGAACCAGTACACCTGGATCAACTCGCCCAGCGCGCGGCGCGAGGCGGTCCCGGCCCGATGATCGGCCGCCGCCAGCACGACGCTCCATCGCGTGGCCGCGAACCGCGCGCCGCTGGTGCGCGACGGAGATGTCCGCCCGGAAGATGCCATCTCGAAACCTATACCACCGATGGCGATGGGCCTCAACGATCATCGGCCGGGCGGGTGGCAACCCCGGTTGGCAAAGGCAGGGCAGGTCCATGCTCGTGTCGTGCATTGCTCCCACGGACTTGCCCGCCTGCATGTCCCGGGTCCGTGTTACGGAGCGGTACGCCGGCCGACCCCTCCGCCTTCTATCGCGGCGACTTGGGTGAATCGCTCATCAATGTACGTACACCGTCAAACCGATAGGTGCGGGCGCCCGCACGCGCCACGGCGTCCAGGCCGCCCTGGTTGTCCAGCTTGAGCAACATGCGGTTGGTGCCCCGGCGAACTTTGAGTTTCACGAACTGCTGAGCATCCAGAACCACCCATGGCCGCGGAGTGGTTCCGCTCTTGTACACCGGCTTGAGATCGTCGTTCAGCCACAGAGCGCCGCAATCATCCGTAACGATGTTTGCCCAGACCTCCTGGTCGCGGTCGCTCCAGAACTCGGTGTAGAAGTACCAGAGGGAGCATCGCTGGACGAATCGCGGCACCTGCTTCACGCCGCTCATGGGGCAATAATCGGCTCCCCGCTGCAAAGCATGAGTTTGTCCGTTTCGGTGTTGTTCCCATCAGCCACTGGAGACCATCGCCAGACAGCAGACAGCCCTGTCCGAAGTGAAACTCAGTCTGGACCGCAGGGCTCCGATCACCAACAAGAGAACCAGTAGCTTGCGAAAGAACTGCCGCAAGCAGTTCTATCCCTCTTGGCCCGGAAGGGGCGACCACCCGCATGCTTCGTTTGTAGCGGGGTCGCCACGGACCCTCATTGCGGCCGCGCAAGCAACCTCGCAAGCGATTCGGCCAGCGTGTCCAGGGCGGCCGCGTCCGGCAGGCGCACCGTGAGCTTGAGCTTGCCGTCCTCGCCGGTCTCCAGGCACTCGGCGAGGCGCCGCTTCATCGCGTCGGCCAGTTCGCGCGACGGCTCGGCGGGCCCGCCGGCGGGGACCAGTTCGCCCAGGAAGCTGAACGCGGCCGTCAGAAGCTGCCCGCCCGCCTCGGCCACTTTCTCGCGACGAGCCAGGCGCCGGGCTTCCTCGGTCTTGCGGACCGCTTCGCTGACGTCAACGGGCGCCTCGGGTTTGGCGCCCAGCAGCGTCTCCAGGCGGCGCTTCAACTCCTCCATGCCGCTGACCAGTTCCACCGCGTCCACATCCGAATCGACATCCAGCGCCGCCTGCGCCAGTTCATGCTTGGCCGACAGCGTCGCCAGCAGCTTCTCCTCCAGCGTGCCCTCCGTCACCAGCACGTACACCTGCACCGGGCGCGTCTGCCCCATCCGGTGCGCGCGGGCGATCCGCTGCTCCAGCACGGCCGGGTTCCACGGCAGGTCCACGTTGAAGACCGTGTCGGCCGCCTGGAGGTTCAGACCGGTCGCCCCGGCGTTGGTCGTGATGAACACCCGCTTCGCCGGATCGGTCCGGAACGCGTGCACAATCTGCCGCCGCTTCGCCTGCGGGATGCTGCCGTCCAGGCGCACGTACCCCAGGCCGTGCTTGTCCAGCAGCGGCTCGATCAGCCCCAGCATCGTCGTCCACTCCGAGAACAGGACGGCCTTGCGCCCCTGCTGGCGGGCGAACTCGCCCAGCAGGTCGTCCAGACGCTCCAGTTTGGTCGAGTAACCCGGCGGCTGCTTGTCCACCAGGAACGTGCTGTCGGCGACCATGCGGCACATGAGCAGCGCTTTCTGCAGCCGCAGCAGGTCCATCTCGCTGATGTACTTCTTGTTCACGATGGACTGGATGATGATCGACTGGCCGCGATGGAATTCGATCTGCTCGCCCGTCGGCGCGATGCGGACGACCTCCGTCGTGCGCGGCGGCAGGTCGCGCATCACCGACCCCCGCGTCCGCCGCAGCAGGATCGGCGACAGCCGCTCGCGAAGTTCGGCAAGGTTCTTGTAGCCCAGCACCCGCCCACGGTCATCCACCGTGCGGTGGCGGTTCAGGAAGCGAAACGCCGGCCCCAGACGCCGGTCGTCGATGAACTCGACCACCGAGTACAGTTCATCCAGGCGGTTCTCCATCGGCGTGCCCGACAGCACCAGGGCGAACGGCGACTTCAGGGCCTTGACCACGCCGCTGGTCTTCGCCTGCCAGTTCTTGATCCGCTGCCCCTCGTCCAGGATGATCAGCCCCCACTTGACCTGCTCGATCGCCATGATATCCCGAAGCACCTGCTCGTAGTTGCACACCGTGAAGAAGCAGTCGTTGCCGTACTGCCCCGCCCGCTCCTTCAGCGGTCCCAGGATGAGCTGGCACGACCGGTCGCAGAACCGCTCGATCTCGCTTCGCCACTGCGATTTCAGCGTGGCCGGGCATACCACCAGCACCTTGGACACCTGCGCCTCGCGGGCCAGCAGTTCCGCCACGCCGATGCCCTGGATCGTCTTGCCCAGGCCCATGTCGTCGGCGAGAACCGCCCGCCCGGCCCCCACGGCAAACGCGATGCCGTCAAGCTGATACGGCAGCAACTCGACCTTCAGCAGTTCCTTGCGCAACGCGTGCTTTGCCGGCGCCTTGCGGATCTCGGCCACCCTCGCCGCGATGCGCAGCTCGAAGAGCCGCTGGTTGACGTACTCCTCCGCGTCGGGAAACACCGTCACGTCCAGCCCCAGCGAGGCCAGCTTGCCGATGCGCCCCAACAGGTCCGGCACGTCGTCGATGGCGCGATCCCGCACCGGCTTCACGATCGCCGACGCCGACGCCTCCAGATCCCTGGGCACGAGCATCCGCAGTTCCGCCTCGCGCCCGTGGCGAATGTACACCGCCAGTTCGGTCGGCTCGTAGGGCTGCTCCCGCACGGCCGCGGGAAACCTGGCTCGCATCTTGTGCTGCACTTGCAGGATGTGCTTGCACGTCCCCAACGTGTTCTTGCGGAAGTCCGGGCAGGAGCAGTACGACTCGCCCGCCTGCCAGCCGCGCAACGCCACGCGATACGTCCTGCCGGACTCCGCGTTGGTGACAACGTAGTCCGTCCACAACGTGTCGACGTCGCTGGAGCGGATTCGCATCTTCTCCAGCTGCGCCCGTTCCTGGCGCTCCTGAAGGGCAAGCCGGACCAGTTCCTCCTCCGCCAGGCTCTCCACCGGCTTACGCTCCGGCGGCGCCGCCGCCAGGCCCAGCGCCAGCTTCTCCTCCAGGACCAGCGAAAACGCCGTCCCCACGTGCTCGCACGCGCCGGCGCCGGGACGGCAGGCTGTGCAGTTCCAGCGCAGCCGGTCCCGCGCCTCGGCCATCAGCGTGATCGTCACCGTCGCATCCGGCAGACGCAGCCGGAACAGGTCCGCTCCCAGGTGGACCTGCTCGTCAATGATCACCTCTCGCTTCCCCCCGGCCGCTAGCAACTGCTTCGCCTCGGGCCCGAGCAGCTTGCACGCCTGCTGGTAGCTCAGGCGCGACAGCAGGTCTCTCAGCGTCAACTCGCGCACCGGGTCCGTCTTCGAAGACATGGCGTTCACTCCTTTGTCCGCGCACGCCGCAAGGCGTTTGTCTCCTCGTTCGCGCGACGCTCCCTTGGGGGCAGGCGTCAGACGCTGCTCTGTCCGCGCAAGATGCCCCGCTCAGGCCGGGATGTCAAGCGCGTCCCGTCCGCTCTGGTGTTACTCCCGCTTGGCTGGAGGCATTCGCGCCGGTGCGATGATTTGCGGGGCAGGGACATGGCGGCAACGACTTGCAGCCGCTCCTCAATCGGACGCGGTTCCGCCGCTACACCCATCGCCCGGCAAGTGCAGCCCTTCTTGCCCGAGCGCCGCTCGCCAAGGCCTGGATGGGCCACCGTACCGGGCAAGGCCGCCTGGGGTAACGCGGGCTATCCCGATGGACGTCGAGGCCCGGCCGCCGCAACCGGTGCGTACACGTCCCTCTTCCTCCTCGCCCGTATCCCGATGGAAGGTTCGGCCCGAACGCCGCGGTAGCCGGCGTCGTCTGGTCTGGCGCCAGCTAGGGTTTCTCGGCTGCCGCGGCCGCCAGCATGGCCGACGCGCTAGCCGCCTCCGGCGTTGCCGGCAACCCAACGACGATGGCCTGTAGCAACTCGGCGTTCGCCCGCACGCGCGCCAGCCACATCCGCTTCATGGTCGGCGAGTGTGCGACCTCCCGGAAGCACGGCTGCAAGCGCAGGTCCACGACCTCCTTCGGCTGCTTGGACTCCGTCCGGAACTCCGCCATCTCCCCGCCGCGTTTCTCGCTGAACCCGCCCAGGCTCCGGAAGCTCCAGCCCGAGGAACTCGGATGGATCAGCGCCGCCAGGACGTGCCGGCCGCGAGTGACCTTCACGCAGAATGGATGGCCCTCCAGCTCCGCGGGCTTGGAGCCCATGCCCAGCTTCGTGCGGTCGTAGACGCTCACGCCGTCCACATACCAGCCGATGGCCGCGTCGGCCGAGCAGGTGACGTACAGGTACCCGTCCGAGGGGCACTCGATCTCCGCCATCGCATAGGCGGCCATCGGCACGCCCGGCCGGACGAACTCCAGCGCCCGGTTCGGCTCGACCCCCAGTTCCGTCTGCGTCAGGCCGGCGAGTTCCACGGCATGGTCCTCCACCGGGAACGGGAACAGCTTGCAGGCGTGCCCGCCAAGGTCCATGCTCTCGGCCAGTTTGGCAAGCTCCTTAGCGCCGGGACGCGGATCCTTGAGCGACAGCGGCCCCAGCACCAGCCACTTCTTGGGCCAGCCCACGTCCTTCAGCGCCTTCTTCTCCATCGCGATGACCACGTTGACCGGCGTCAGGGCCTCGGCCACCGTGGTGTCGTGGAACTCCGGCCCCACCCGCAGCAGGTAGGGGTACAACCCCGGCGCCAGGTGCAGCGGCTCGTCCGAGTCGATCCGTTGCCCCGAAAGCCATTGGGTGACTCCCTTGCGCTGCACGCCCGGCGTTACGATGCAGTCGTGGGTATTCTCCAGCACCGTGTACAGGAGTCCGGATTCCTTGACGCCGCTCACGCAGGCGGGGTCCACCCGCGCGGTGAACCGCGGCGTGAGGTCCCCGGTGCCCTGCAACTCCGACGTGCGGAGGTACGCCGGAGGCTCGTTGTAGGCCGACTCCCAGCCGAGGGTCGCGAACTTCTTCCCCGCCAGCGACGTTCCCGCTTCCGGCCGCAAGCCGGCCAACGCCGCCTCATCACTCACGGCGGCGGGCGGGAACGGGCCCGCCCCCAGCCACCGATCCGTCGGCCGATCACTTATGAGTTTGCCGACCGGGACCTCGCCGGCGGCGCTCAGACGTTCCATCGGCGCAATGTCCCGAGGAGCGGCCTGGCGCGGTTCCCGCCCGATGACCCCGAGCAACGTCCGCGCCAGTTCCCGCTTCTCATACTCTTTCCCTTGGGGCGTGATTGTCGCCACGCAGAGCAGGGAGGTGGGCGACCGCAGCAGCATCCGCTCGCCCGCGAAGACCGGCGGCTGCGTCGTGCCCGGCTCCACGTCCTGCCGGGCGACGAGCCGAATCCGGTCGTCGGCCGTCACCACGGCGATCTGGTTCCGTTTGTTGCCCGACCGTCCCCCCAGCAGGAACAGGTACTTGCCGGCGACCACCGGCGTGCTGAGGTTCAGCGGGCCGTAGGCGTACAGGTCCTTCATCACCGGCTTGAGGCGGGCGATCCATCGGCCATCGCGGACGTCCTGCACGTTCACTTCCGCCCGCGGGTCGGGGCAGTGCGGCGTGTGCGCCAGCGACGAGTGCCACGTGAAGAGGTACTGGTCCGTCGCCATCCCCGGGGCCGCCACGTTCGCGAACCCGCTGCTGCCATAGTTGCTTTCCCAGGCTTGCGCATGAGCGATCTTGCCGTCCTTCTCCCACAGACGGATGGCCAGATGCCGCGTCTGCGAGGTGAGGTAGAGCATGCCGGCGCTGGAGAACACCTTGTGCGGGCCGCCCATCACGCTCCGGATCGCCGCGCCGTCCTTGTCCGTCATCTCCATCTCGCCGTCCACCGTCCCCAGCGGCCCACCCGTCCGCGATTCCAGGACCGTGCCCGTGCCGCTCAGCAGGAACGGGACGCCTCCCAGCCGCAGTTCCACGCCGGCTCGCGACCGCGCGCCAGCCACGTCCCGCCGCCAGGCTTCCTTGCCGCCGGCCATATCGAACGCCACCACGCGAACCTGCGCGGCGGCGCCCCGCTTCTTGTCTTCACGCGATGCCTGTCCATCGAGGACCAGCCGGTCGCCGCAGACGAGCATCTGGGCGGCGCCCAGTCCCGTCGCCGCCGACCAGAGCGATGTGCCCTTGGCGTCATAGCATTCGAGCGTTCCCGCGCCGCTGAGGATCGCGATCCGCGTGCCGTCGGTGACCGGGCCCTGGGCCGCCGGTTCCTGGCCTTTGGCGGCCGCCGCCGCGGCTTCTCCCTTCACCTGCTTCGACCAGCGCGGCTGGCCCGTGGCCAGGTCCACGCAGGTCAGCGTGTCACGTCCGACGGCCACGAAGGCCGCATCGCCCACCACCACCGGCCGCCCCGGGCCGCCCAACTCCGCGTTGCGCCAGGCCACGTTCGTGCCCTTGGCGACATCCCAGGCCAGGGGGGGGCGCGCATCGCCAAACACGTGGTCGCGGTTAGGGGCCGGCCGCGCGGCCGGCATCGCGGGCGTCGCCGGTTCGGACGGGCTCAAGGCCAGCCGCAACCAGCCAAGCTGCCGGTCGTTGTGTACGCGGACCAGCAGCCGGTTCTCACCCGCCTTCAGCGCCACCGGGACGAAGCTGCGTCCCAGGGCCCGGTAGCGGTAGATGCGTTCCACATCCGTCCACACGAGCAGGTCGTTCACCCAAAGCTTGGCGAAGTCGTTCGCCTCGACGCTGAACCACACCGTGCCCGCTCGCTCGCAGCGCAAGGCCGCCGCGGCGTACCAGATCTGCCCGTTGTATCTCGACCACATCCCCGACCGTTCCCACGGCGCGCCGAGCCGGGAGTCCTCGCAGGTGAGGGGCTGCCACTTTTGTGGCGATCCGCGGTCGTCCGTCAGGCCAAAGCGATCCGTCGGCTGCCGGTACTCCGCCTGCGGCATGAACACCACATCCGGCGCCAGGGCCGTGTCGTGCTCCAGCCCGAAACGCTGCTCGAACGGACCCAGCACATGCCATCGCGGCAGGAACACCCAACCCCCCGCGTCCCCCGGCAGCACATTGAGATCGTTCTCCACGCCGGCCGGGCGAGTTCCGAAACTGGGACTATCCCCGATCGTCTCGGGCTTGCCCGGCGGCAGCTTGGTCTCCGGCCCGGGCAAGGCTTCGGCCTGTTGAACCGCCAGGCGGAGGTACTCCGCCGCATCCGCGCCGACCGGCGCCGGCCACGATGACTGGAGGAATGCCTCCGCGTACGACAGCCCCGCATGCTGAAGGACCAGATGCAGTGCCCGGACCTCCTGGAGCACGGCGGCGATCCGATCGACCGTCGCCTCGCCGCCGGCCGGCGTCACCTGCCGGCGCGCCGAAGGGCGGGCGTCGAGCAGCATGCCGTCCAGCGAGCCGGCCTGTGCCTCCAGGTCGCCCTTGGCGGAATATCGCCCCGCCACCAGCTTGCCGCCCCGGCCGCCGATGGCGCCCTCATAGCGGGTCTCGGGCAGCGTCACGTCGGCCGAATCGTCGCCGCGCGGGTTGTAGCTCTTGCCCTTGAGGGTCGTCCCCCCGAAGGATGCCTTGTAGCGCCCGCTGAGCGCGTTGTGGTCAAGGCGCGCATCGACCTCGAAGCAAACCCGGATCGGCTCGTGCTGCGTGTGTTTGCCGCTGCCCCATGGCCCCCACCCGTCCTGGTGCAGGAACACCACAACCGTTCCCGTCAACCGCCCGTCGGCGTACTTCAGGCCCGTCGTGTCGGCCTCGTGGAAGCCCGCCACCCAGGAGTGCGTCCGCACCCAGACGGGCGTGAAACGGTTGCCCGGCGCCTGGAGGCGGATGAAGATCGGCCGGCGCGATACCGACGGCCTGGTGTTCGCGGCCTTCGCATTCGGCGCGAAGGCCGGGTCCCAGTAGACGCCGCCTTCCAGCACCAGGTCCAGCATCGCGCGGTCCGATTGGACCTCGGCGTCGATCGAGTAGGTCATTCGCCGAGGCGTCATGTTGCCGCCCGGGATGAACCGGTCCCACCATTGGGCGTGCTCGCCCGGCGGCAGCCGGTCCACGTTCGCCATGTCGAGCCCGTAGACGATCCCCATTCTGCCCGACAGCTTCCGGCCATCCAGCGACAGCCCGGCCGCGTCGGCCGGAAACCGCAGGCTTGGCCGCCAGCAGCCGCCGGTGAAGTTGGCGTGGTAATAGTTGCGCCAGTCCTTCATCGTGGCCTGGTGCCAGCCCGGCACTTCGCCGAAGGCGGCGCGCCAGGCGCCGTCGCCGCGCCGCAGGGTAAGCCAGAGATCATCGTGGTCGGCGGCGCCGGGCAGATTCAGCAGCATCTCCTCGCACGCCGGCTTCTTCTCCACGGCCGCCAGGAGTGCGTCGCGCTTGGCCAGCAGCTTGGCCCATTGGCCGCCCGGCCCGCCCGCCGACTCCTCCGCGCCAACCAGCGCCAGCGCCGACCAGAAGTACACGGCGAACACTGCCATCAGGCCCGAAATCGCGTTCTTCTTCACTTGGTCGCCTCTCTATGTGCTGGAGTATCAGTCCATCGTCCCGCGCATCCTTGAACCGGAGAACCCGGCGCGCGGGCCGTGCCCAAGTTGACGCCGATCCCCATGGTGGGCATCATCCGCGGCGGTGGCGGGTCTACCAAATCCGTACGTTCCGCGGGTCCATGACCGCAGTTGCCTCGCCTCTTCAGCCTGAAGGGCTGACATATGACAGCCCAGGGCAACGCCCTGGGAATGGATGTCCCAAAGCAACAAGCCCTGAAAGGGCGCAAGAACTGCCCGCCCGGGCAACGGTTTCTTCCGCCCCTTCAGGGCTTCGCCATCTTCGGATGCGGGTTCCCAGGGCG
>CAYWTX010000516.1:0-10890 GCA_964461295.1 uncultured Planctomycetaceae bacterium
GGCCGAGAAGATCGCCGAGGGCGTGAAGGACCTGGAGATCACCGATGTGACGGCGAACGTGATCAAGGCGAAGTTCAAGCCGGAATGACGGCGGCGGGTGGGCGATGCGACGAGTGCGAACCCAAGCCCCCGTGCCTCCGCACGGGGGCTTCTGCATGTGTGAGGGGAGAAGAGCCGGTCAATGAATTGACCAGCCCTCAGGAGAGATGAGGTCATGACAGACAGCCCAATTCCTGTCTGCATTGGTTCAACTGAGAAAGAGGTAGACACCAAGATGAGCGACAACGGGATCCGTCTGCACTACGTGGACACGGTGCCGGCCCAGCGGGCGGGCGTGACGTGGGGGCTGAGTTTCGCGCGGGGCGAGTTGGCGGCCGGGGGGGGCATGCACGTCCAGCGGGCCGACGGGACGCGGCTGGCCACGCAGTGCTGGCCGCTGGCGTACTGGCCGGACGGCAGCGTGAAGTGGCTGGGCATGGCGGCGGCGCTGGGGCCGGAGGATGGGCGCGAGTTGTTCGTTCGGCCGGGGGCGGGACCGGCGCCCGCGGCGCCCGTGACGGTGAGCAAGGCGGGCATCGAAGTGATGCGTTACGTCGATACGGGGGTGTTCCGCGCCGAGGTGGGCGACCGCGGGCGGTACGTGATCCAGGAGATTGTCCGCGACGGGCGGTCGAGCGTCGGCGGCGTCGAGCTTGTATGCCTGCTGGAGCGTCGCGGCCGCGACGGCCGCGACGACGTTCGGCGGCGCGAGCCGTTCGCCGGGATCATCGAGCAACTCACGGTGGAGCAGTCCGGCCCGGTGCGGGCCGTCGTGAAGCTCACGGGCCGCTACCGTGGCGAGCAGAGCGGGCGATTGTGGCTGCCGTTCACGCTGCGGGTGGTGGCCTACGCCGGCTGCGACAGCGTGGAGCTGGTGCACAGCTTCGTCTTCGACGGCGATGCGGAGGCGGACTTCATCGCGGGTTTGGGCGTGCGGGCGCACGTGCTGCTGCACGAGGGCGTACACAATCGCCTCGTGCGGATCGTGGGCGAGGACGGCAAGGGCGTCTGGGCCGAGCCGGTCCGCATGCTGCCGTACGCGGGTCACGCCGCCACGCCGGAGCAGTTGACGCAACTTCGGGGCGAGGCGGTCGCGGCGCCGCTGGACGGCGGGCTGCTGCCGGCATGGAACGATTTCCAGCTCGTGCAGGACTCGTGCGACCACGCGGTGCTGCGCAAGCGGCAGGGCGAACAATTCTGCTGGGTGACGGCCGAGCACTGCCGCCGCGCGCCGGGGATTGTCTCGCTGTCGGAGCCGGCGGGCGGGGCGGCCGTGGGCGTGCGGGACTTCTGGCAGGCGTATCCGACGGCGGTGGAGACGGTGGCCGCCGGCGGCACGGAGGCCCACATCCAGGCGTGGTGGTGGTCGCCGGAGGCGGAGCCGATGGACCTGCGCCACTACGGCGGGCGCGACCATCGGCCGGTGTATGAAGCGCGGAACCCCGACCCGGCCGTGTATTCCAGCCCGTACGGCATCGCGCGGACGTCGTCGATGACGCTGTGGACGCTGCCGGCCGGCAGCACGGGCGAGGCGCTGCGGGCGCGGCAGGAGCAGATCGTTCGGCCGGCGGTGCTGGCGGCTGCGCCGGAACACTACCGGCGGGGCGAGGTGTTCGGCCCGCACTGGTCGCCGGTGGACCGTTCGACGCCGGCGCGCGCGGCGGTGGAGGACGAGCTGGCCAAGTACCTGGACTACCACCTGTTGCAGCGGGAGCAGTGGCGGTGGTACGGGTTCTGGCACTACGGCGATTTCATGCACACCTACGACCCGCAGAGGCACTGCTGGCACTACGACCGAGGGGGCAGCGCGTGGGACAACACGGAACTGGGGGCGGACATCTGGCCGTGGCTGATGTACCTGCGGAGCGGTCGCGGCGAATGGTTCCGCTTCGCCGAGGCGATGACGCGGCACGTGGGCGAAGTGGATGTGTTCCACGCCGGCGCGTGGACCGGCCAGGGCAGCCGCCACAACGTGGTGCACTGGGGCTGCCCGTGCAAGGAGCCGCGGGCGAGCCAGGCCGGGCCCAAGCGGTTCATGCACTACCTGACGGCCGACGAGCGGTGCCGCGACCTGCTGGACGAGCTGGCCGAGAAGGCCGACCGGTTCAAGGCGACGAACGTGCCGACGGAGAAGACGATGGCGCGGATCGGGCCGACGTGGGCGGCGTGGTCGGCCAACTGGATGTGCGCCTGGGAGCGGACGGGCGACGCCAAATGGCTGGAGAAGATCCGCACGGGGCTGCGCGGCATCCTGTCGGCGCCGCACAAACTGATGCAGGGCGACCCGTTTGATTACAGCCCGGACACCGGGGAAATGTGCCAGAGCGATGAATGGCCTTTCCCGCACGCCCGTCTGGCGCTGACGATGGGCGGCGCGGAGGCGTGGATGGAGATGGCCGGGCTGATCGAGCACGAGGCGTTCAGCGACGCCCTGGCGGACTGGGGCGTGTATCACGCTACGGAGGCGAAGGATGCCGACAAGCTGCCGCCGGGCGTGTGGATGCGGATGAGCATCCTTTGGGCGAACGCGAAGCTGTCGATGTGGGCGGCCGTGCGCCGTAGCGACGAGAAGCTCAAGCGCCGGGCCTGGGAGATGCTGCTGCACGGCGACGGCGACCCGCGCGAGCGGCACACGTGGCGATGGCCGCTGGAGGTGGCGGACGCCCCACCGGGGCTGTCGGCTGAGAAGCGGCGCGACGGCGACCTGCACACGAACAACGCGGCGCAGGGGAGCTTGAACCTGATGGCGTGCCTGGCGATGGCGCCGGAAGTGCTGGACGCGGTGTGGAGGAAGTGAAGACCCGCGCCCCGCCGGGGGTGGGCGCTGAAAAGAAGCCGAGAGCGAAACCATGTCCAAACCAATGTGCATTGTGATACTGACGGCCGTTGCGGCGCTTTGCGCCGCATCCGCAACAGGCGCGGACGCGAACTGGCCCTCTTACCTGGGGCCCGCCGGCAACTGCTCGGCAACCCCCGTGCCTGGCGCCATGGTCGAACGCTGGGCCGACGCGCGGCTTGTCTGGACGAGCGACGTGCAGATCCCCAACGGCATGGCCGGCGATGGGCGCAGCCCCGGGCGCGACGGCGAACACTTCATTTCCGGCGGCTTCGGCAGCCCGATCCTGGCCGAGGGCAAGGTGTTCGTGCAGTACTACGTCCCCAGCGGCGAGGCGTGGCAGGACATGCTGGCCAGGCACGGCGAGACGTACAAGGCGAAGTTCCTCATGGAGGCCGACGACGTGCTGCACTGCTTCGACGCGGCCACGGGGAAGACGGCGTGGCGCAAGGTGCTCGAGAAGACGTCGATGAACATGCAGTGCTTCACGAAGGGCGGGCCGTCGCTGACGCCGTGCTTCGCGGGCGGGCGTGTCTACATGCACGTCAACGGGGGGCGGGTGTTCTGCCTCGACGTGGCGAAGAAGGGCGATGTGGTCTGGGAGTACAAGACCGCCCGGCATGAGTACCAGGAGAAGATCCGCAAGCTCTGCCGCGAGAAGAAGCAGGCCATCTGCTACAACCGCGACTACAAGACCTCGCCCGTTGCGGTCGGCGGGGTGGTCGTGTTCAACGACACGCTGCACCACAAGACGATGGTGGGTGGCACGTGGCAGACGCATTACGAGAATGCCTCGAACCTGGTGGGCCTGGACGCCGCGACGGGCAAGGAACTGTGGAAGCTGCCCAACGGGGCCTCCAACGGCGGCAACCCGGCGGCATGGACGCACCAGGGCAAGGGGTACGTCATCGCGACCGGGGGCGACCGCGTCGTGCGGTGCATCGAGCCGGCGAATGGCAAGGTGCTGTGGGAGCAGCCCAGCGGCGACGGCCTGACCGTGGCGGTGGACGGCGAGTACATGGTGTGCGGCGGGGGCAGCGGCGAGGGCAAGGCGGGCTGGCACGTCGGCTACCGCATCAGCCCAGAGGGGGCAAAGGAGATATGGCAGGTGAAGGCGCACGGTCGGCCTGGGCTGGCCTGGCCCGCGGCGGCGGGGGGGCACATGTACTGCGAGAGCAGCCCTCGCGGCAAGCTGGTGTGCGTGGAACTGGCGACGGGGAAGGTGTCGGGCACGGCGGCGGCGGCGAAGGAAAGCCACTTCGGGTACTTCCCGCGCGTGATGGGCGGGCGGGTGGTCTGCGGCGGCGCGGACAGCGACCAACTGCACCTGTACACGGCCGACCCCAGGGACTTCCGCCTGCTGGACGACGCGACGATAGCGAACGCATGGGGATACGAGATGCCGATGATGCCCGCGTTGGCCGACGGGCGGATGTACTGGCGGACGCACGACCGGCTGGTGTGCATTGATTTGCGGGCGGGCGCCAAGGGCGTGCCGCTGGGAGGCAGCAGCCTGCTGCCCAGTGCGGCCTCGGCGATCGACGCTAAGCGCCCCGCGAAGGATGGGGGCGAGACGGGAGCGGCGCCCAAGCCGCCAGCGCCGCCCACGGGGCTGGACGGGGATTGAGCCCTGGGGCGGAGGCCCGCGGCCCGTGGGGCGCGGACGTTTCTTGGCAAGGCGCCAACCGCTGCGCGACAGGCGCACCTGCGGGATTCGGCGCGCTCCTTGTGCTCCTGCTTCTTGTGGTTTTGTTTCTTTTGCTCTTTCTCACATCTCGCTTGCGGAACAATCGCACCGCGCTGTACTATCCCAAACCGGTGGGTCTGGGCTGGGTGGTTGGCGCGGGGTGTTGGCCGGGCGGCGGGGAGAACTAGGGACGCGCCCTAGTTTCTAAGAGGGCTCCCCGCTGTTTCGTGCGGGTAGCTCTTGGGGGGCTCTGGTAGAGTAGAGCACAGGCGCGTTGCGGTGTCGCACGTTTCCTGCGCCCCCTCATCGAACCGGACGGGGTTTTCCCGCATCCGGCTATCCGACCATCTTCCTTCGGCGGCGTTCGGCGTAAGCCTTCCAGGTGGCTTACCTTCCCTACCATTCGGTACAGCCGGCATCGGTCATGGAGGAACCGATACCCCCAGCGTCCCTTGGCGGTTCGCCAGGAGCAGCGATGCTTGCGGCGCAGCCAGAGCTGCACCTCGCTCCGCACAGCCCAGTCCACCTTGTGAAAGACCCGATTGCTGTTGCTCACTCGGAAGTAGGTACACCACCCCGTCAGGACGGGGTTGAGCTTTCGGATCATCACGTCCAGCCCTTGCGAGCTGGGGATGGACCGCGTGGTCTGCCGCACTCGTTCCATCACGTGCTTGCACGCCTTGGCACGCGGCCAGAAGTACAGCCGCCCTCGGTTGCGGAGGAACTCAAAGCCCAGGAACGCGAACCCCTCGTCCGCTGTCGTGCCCCGGCTCTTGTCCTGATTGACCGTCAGGAGCAGCCGGGAGGACTGGGACTGAAGGGCCGTCCAAGCCTCCTGAGCTTCGCTTTGGCTTCGGGACAGCAGCACCATGTCGTCGGCGTACCGGACCAGCCGAACACGGCCAGCCGGGCCTTGCATGGTGCTCCACTGCCGGTCCACTTCATGCAGCATGGTATTGGACAGCAACGGCGAGATCACTCCGCCTTGCGGAGACCCACGCACCGGGTGCGTGAGTTTGCCTTCTTCCATGACGCCCGCCTTCAGCCAGGCGCGAATCAGACGCAGGATCCGAACGTCCCCGACCCGACCAGGCCCACAACCAGCATTGTCCAGAAAGGTGCTCTCATCGCGATCTCCTTGCAGTCAAGAACTCATCCGCGCTCGTCCTGCCCACGCGTCAGGCGGCCGGTGCTCCGCGCATTACAAGCGCGCTCCCCTTGTTTGACTGCCCGGTTGTCCCTTTACTGTGCCCGAATGCGGGAACTACCATAGCGGCTCCTTCGCCGTGCGCGCGCGGCAGGTGCCCGCGGGAAAGCGGCGGCCAGGGCGAAAGGGAATCGTATGCCGGTTGTGAATCCGATGGCGATGCTGCGGGCCGCGCGGGCCGGCGGCTACTGCGTCGGGGCTTTCAACTTCGTCGACTACCTCACGCTTGAGGCCGTCGTCGAGGCGGCCGTGGCCGCCAAGTCACCCGTCATCCTCCAGACGTCCTCCGGCGTCATCAAACGCTTCGGCGTGAGGAATCTGGTGCAGATGGCGCGCATGGCCGCGGGCGATTGCCCGGTGCCGGCGGCGCTGCACCTGGACCACGGGACGGACGCCGACGTGATCGCGCAGGCCATCGACGCGGGCTACTCGTCGGTGATGTACGACGGCTCGAAGCACCCCTTCGAGGAGAACGCGGCCCGCACCGCCGACGTCGTGGCGATGGCGCACGCCGCCGGCGTCGCCGTCGAGGGCGAGATCGGCGTGGTCGCCGGCGTCGAGGACGATATCGTCGTCCGCCAGGACAAAGCCATCTACACCACGCCCGGTGAGGCCCTGGAGTTCCTCAACCGCACGAAGGTCGACTTCCTGGCCGCGGCAATCGGCACGGCCCACGGGTTCTACAAGGTGCAGCCGCGGCTTGACATCGACACGCTGCGGCAGCTCGCGGGCGCCACCGACTGCCCCATGGTCGTCCACGGCGGCACGGGCCTGCCGTTCGACGTGGTGCGTGAGTTGGTGTCGGCGGGGGCAGCCAAGATGAACGTCTCAACGCAGGTGAAGCAGACGTACATCGACGCGCTGTACGGCTACATCAGCGCTAGGCGGACGGAGTACAACCCGCTGAAGCTGCTGGATGCCGCCCGGGCCGATCTGGTCCGCATGATCGTGCAGTACATGGAAGTGCTGGGCAGCGCCGGCCAGGCCGTCGCCGAGGGAACGAAAGCATGAACCCGCCGGTGGCGCGATACTCCTGCGACCTGCACTGTCACACCACCCGATCCGACGGCAACGACACGCCGCGCGAGCTGATCGACAACGCCGCCGCGGCCGGCCTGCGCGTCCTGGGCATCACCGACCACGACATCACGCCGCCGCTGACGGTCGAGCTGCCCGACGGGCGGGAGGCGTCCGCCGTCGAGTACGCCGCCGGCAAGGGCGTGCGCCTCGTGCCGGGTTACGAGTTCTCCTGCGACACGTGGGTTGACGACGTGCACATCTGCGGCTACGGCCTGGACTGGGAGCAGGCCGATCTGCTGGCCGAGGTGGAAGCGGCCGAGCGGAGCAAGAGCCGCGCATACGAGGAGTTGTGCGAACGGCTGAGCGAGGCGGGCATGGGCCTGGATTGGGGGAACGACTTGCTGAACTACACCGCGCCCGACGGGCGGCGGGCGCGGCGCCGGCCCGAAGACGTGCAGCGCAAGCACGTCTTCGAGGCGATGGCTGCCAAGGGATACGCCGCGACGTGGGCGGAGGCGAAGGTCCTGGTGCGTGACAATCCACGCCTGAACGTGCAGCGGCGGAAGATCGACCCCGCCGAGGCGATCTCGCTGATCCACCGCTGCGGCGGCGTGGCCGTGCTGGCCCACCCACACCTGATCGACGAGGTGATCAACCTCCCCCCCATCGGGGGGGACGGGGCAGGGACCGCCCCTGGGGGGGCACGCACCCGCGAACAATATGTCGACGCCCTGATCGCGGCCGGGCTGGACGGCATCGAGGTCCGCTACACGTACGACAAGACAAGCTACAAGGGCAGCCTCACGCCCGAGCAGATCGAGGCCGAGGTGCGCAGCCGCTATGCCGGGCGGCTGAGGATGCTCAGCGGCGGCAGCGACTACCACGCCGACCACCGCAAGGGCGCCAAGAAGGTGCGTGCTCTGGGCGAGCGCGGGCTGACGATGGATGAATTCAGCGCGGCCTTCGCCGCGTTCCTGCGATAGCAGGCCCCAACGGAGAGAACATGCTGGACCTGAAACGACTGGACAGAAAGGCGTTGGCCAAGGCGCTGGACTTCTCGATCCTGCCCAAGGAGACGACGGAAAAGGAGATCGTCGACGGCTGTACGGTCACGCGGAAGTACGGTTTCGCCGCGTTCTACTCCAGCAGCGCCTACTGGACGCCGCTGGTCTGCCGCGAACTGGCCGGCATGAGCGACGTCGAGATCGGCACGGGCATCGCGTTCCCGTTCGGAAACGCGCCGGCCGCCGTCAAGGCATTCGAGGTCGAGGACGCGGTCCGCCGCGGCTGCACGGCCGTGGACCTGGTGATGAACATCGGCGCCCTGCGGAGCGGCGACCGCCGCGCGGTGGAAGAGGAGTTGGCGCTGTTCGCGAAGGCGGCCGGCCCGGCCGTCACCAAGTGCATCCTGGAAGTGTGCTACCTGAGCAACGAGCAGATCGCCGCGGCGTGCAAGATGGTGGCGCAGGCGGGCATCCACTACGCCAAGACCTCGACGGGGCAGTTCGAGGGGCCGGGCATGAAGCAGTTCCTGGTGATGCGCGAGACGCTGCGCGGCACCGGCGTGAAGCTGAAGGTTGCGGGCGTGAAGTTCCCCCGCCCCCAGAACGCGATGGTGTTCCTGATGGCCGGGGCGGACCGCATCGGCACGCGGGCGGCCCCGGAGATCGTCGACGCGCTGGACGAAATGAGATCCATCGGCCTGCCGGGCTGACGGCCGGAACATACACCACAGAGGCACGATGCGGGCTTTGCCCCCAACCTAAGGACGGAGCCAGGAACCCGGGAAACAGCCGAGGACGAGGACGACGACGAGAACGAAATGCAGATACAGTACAACGGTCGTCCTCGTCCTCCTCCCCGTCGTCGTCGTCGGCTGTTCGGGGATCCCGCGGCCCCAGTCAGAAAGGTGAACCGATGGGCAAGTATCTGGCCGGAGTGGACGTTGGCACCACGGGGGCACGCTGCACGATCTTCGACCTGGCCGGCACGGCCCTCGGCGGGCACTACCGCGACTACGGCGCGGAGTACCCGCGGGCGGGCTGGGTCGAGCAGGACGGCGAACTGCTGATCGAGCGTGCGATGGAGGCCTGCCGGGCCGCGGTGGCCCGGTCGGGCATCGACCCGCGCGAGATCGCTTCGGTCGGCCTGTCCGCGCAGCGGTCCGTCACCGTGCCGGTGGATTCCGCCGGCCGGCCCGTGCGGCGGATGTTCTCGTGGCAGGACGCGCGCACAGCCGAGCAGGTGGAGGAGTTGCGGGCGCTGGTGGACGAGGCCGAGTACTACGCGACCAGCGGCCTGCCTCTGGGCACGACGTGGATCGTGACGAAGATCCTGTGGATGCGCCGGCACGAGCCGGACCTGTACGCCCGCACGGCTCGGTTCGTGCAGAACCAGGACCTCGTGCTGCGGGCGTTCGGCGCCGAACAGTTCCACACCGACACGTGTTGCATGGCGTTCTACGGCCTGTGGGACGTCCGCCGCTCGCAGTGGAACCTGCCGCTGCTGAAGAAGCTCGGGCTCACCAGCGACCAGTTCGGCACGCCGACGCGGCCGGGCACGCCCGTCGGCACGGTCAGCCGGGCCGCGGCGGAGAAGACCGGCTTCGCGCCCGGCACGCCGTTGTGCGTGGGCGCGGGCGATCAGAACTGCAGCGTCGTCGGCATGGGTGCCGTGCGCCCGGGAATGGCCACCGTCACGCTCGGCACGGCGGGGCTGGCGATCCTCTCGACCAGTGAGCCGGCGGCCGGGTTCGGCGGCATGATGATCACCAACCACGCCGTGCCCGGGATGTGGGAGATCGAGGGGCTGAGCAACGCCGCGGCGGCCGCGTTCCGCTGGTTCCGCGACACCATCGGCACGCACGAGGCGCACGTGGAGCGCACCGGCGGCGCCAGCGCCTACGAGCAGCTCACGGCCCTGGCGGCGCAGGCGCCGCTGGGCAGCAAGGGGCTGCTGTTCCTGCCCTACCTCGCGACAGCGGCCACGCCGCGTTGGAACCCGCAGGCCCGCGCCGCGTTCATCGGGATGTCGTTCGCGCACGGGCGGGCCGAACTGGCCCGGTCGGTCATGGAGGGGGTGGTGCTGGAGATTCGCGACATCGTGGAGCAGTGGTTCAAGGCCGGGTTGAGCCTGAAGCTGCTGCGGATCGGCGGCGGGGCGACCCGTTCGCCCCTGTGGAACCAGATCCAGGCGGACGTATACGGCCTGCCGGTGGAGACGCTGCGCGGAGGCGAATCGACGGTGCTGGGCGCGGCGCTGCTGGGCGGCGTGGGCGCCGGCGTGTTCGGCTCCATCGACGAGGGCGTGCAGGCGATGGTCCACGTGGCCGACCGGATTCAGCCCGACACGGCCGCCCACCGCCGCTACCAGGAGATGTACGAGGCCTACGTGGCCGCGTACAACGGCCTGTGCGACAGCGGCGCCTTCGGGGCCATCCACCGGCTCCAGGCAACCGCCTGACGCCTGCCGCGGCCGACCCGACGCGTCCTCGCGCCCGGCAGCGGAAAGGAACCAACCGAAACATCGCCCCGGGAGGGAGGAAAGGGGTCGAGTAGAGCAGAGGCGCGCCGATGCGCAGGCCGACGGCTTCCGTTGTGTCCGCCCTTTCGGCCTTCGCGGCAAATGGTCGCCAAGCCAAGCACCGCGTTTCCTCTGCCCCTCGAGCTTTCATCCCATTGAGTCACCTCATTGGAGCGTCGAATATGACTACGCGGGCAAACAGTCAACTCCCGCGGCCGGTCCTTCCCCGGCTGGACAAGCAGCCTCGTAGGCTGCAACCGACGCCCGCCTTTCCCAAGCGAAGCGTGCGACCGCCTATTCTCGTGTCGGTTCAGCCGATGCCGCATCGGCTCATCCGATTCCTGTTAATCTGGGCAATCTGCGCAAACCTGGAGATCTGCCGCCCTTCCCGGCCAAGCCTATCCCCAAGGGATGGGAATGGCAACGCGGCGTTTCGTAAGCGATTCGCCACGAGCTTGACCGTCGCCGCGTTTTCAGATACGCTTGACTTGTTGGGCTGGCGCCCCGCATGGAGGTCCGCCGCTACGCTGAGGTAGCTCCCCAGGGCGCCCTGCGGGTCGGCCCAGACAATGGATTTGG
>CAYWTX010000517.1:0-11461 GCA_964461295.1 uncultured Planctomycetaceae bacterium
AGCCGGTGTGGAACGTCGAGGTCGTCGCCCGAGCAAAGACGAATCCGCAGCGGACGGCCATAAAGCTGGCGGACCTGTATCTGCGGGTCGCGCAGCCGGAGAAGTCCGCCGCTATCTACGAGCGTATCCTGGCCAAGGATCCCGTCTTCGTACCGGCGCTGCCGGCGTTGGAGGTCCATGCCTGCATTCAGATTGCCCGTTCGTACTCCTACAACCGCGAGAATCATGAGCGAGCAATCGAGACGCTGGGGCGCCTCTATCGTGCGGACCTTGCGAAGGAGCCGCAGGTAGCCGAAGGACTCGTATGGCTGGGGACCCTTACCCAGAACTTCATCAGGGACCCCAAGAAAGCCATGCCTCACTTGGAGTACGTTGTGAAGCATTTCCCCGACAGCCCGGCGGCCGAGCGGGCGCTCTACTTCTACGCCATCATTGCTGTTGCGGCCAAGGACAGGGGCGCGGCCGAGGGCGCATGCAACGAGTTCCTGTCAAGATACCCCCAAAGGAGCTGGCGGATGCACGTAGCATCCATGCTTAAGGACGAGATCGTCAAACTACCCCTAAACGAAAGGAGCCGGAGATGAAGATGAGAAGCACACTAACTGGAGCGGGAGTCATTGGCATCGTGTTGCTGGCGGTCTCATCCGCGTATGGGGCTAAAGCCTCTGGGACAGCTACTCTGGGGACTGATGAAAGGGCCGTCGACAACGAGAAGAAGGTTGCCTGCCCCGCTGACTTCGGCTTTGCCTTCCTGAGTGTAGACGATGCCGCAGGTGCGAGATTCACGGACACATGCCAAACCAATCCAAAGCCTGGCGACGCAAGAACATTGAGGGCAAGCGACGGTGTGGCTTCGCCGGAGAAGGATGAACCTATTCTTGCTTCGTTTGAAGACAATACGGTGATATTCTACGGCAGGACCAACGGCAAAGGATGCTATTATATGGTAACTGGCGTATGGGAAGGCGGCGCTGGAGTCGGGGGAGTCGGGGGAATCGGACCCGCTGCCCCCGCCAAGCCGAGGGACCTGTGGCATTCGGAATTCGATCCGAGTAAGACTGAGGGAACTCCGCACTACGTGTTGTACGTCAACGAGAGGTACGCCAGCCACGACGACACGTGCGTCAACAACAACACCGCAAAGATTGGGATAGAGATACATAACGTCCAGGGCCTCGCAGCTGGCGCAGCAAAGACCTTCACCCTCCGCGAGCGTGCCCTTACTACAGGCGCCTCTGTGGACTTTCTGAAGGATGACGGCACGGTTGCGCCGGCGGGCTTTGCCTTCACGGCAACGGTAGGCGCAGTGACATGGGTGACCATCAAAGGGAAAGCGATTGGTCGAGATATACTTATCGCAGAGGATGCGGTTGCGCCGGCAACGGTCCTGCCCGGAACAACCATCGTCGATGTCTTTGGATCGTCTAACGAGATCCCGTTCATAACCCCTTATAATGGCCACACGGAGCCGGCCGGGTACTCCCGTATCGAGGTAGTCGGCGGGGCGCTACACATCAAAGTGAGACCAGGCCCCGGCTGGGGTGCCCAGGTCCGTGGTTGGGGAACGCTGAAGCAGATTTTCGATGGCACGGCACATGCGGACACAGACTCTGGCCAGGTTGTAGTCCTGTGGCAGGATGCAGCCGGTGCCGCTATCGGTGCAGCGTGTACTAACGCGACTCCCGGCACGGGTGCAAGCTGGACTGCCGTAGCCGCAGAAATCGACTGGACGGCCCCCGCAATCCCTGGAGCGGCCGTGAAGGCCACGGTTCTTCTAGTGTACACAGACATCATCGAGATGAAGCGTCCCCGGGTGGGGGTACGAGATATCAAGTGGGATGACCTGCCGATGGTCATGGGATCATGGGTGGGAACAAAAGGTGGTGGCTGGAGTTCCGCTAGTTTTGAGCCTGCGTGGGCCGATGTGAGAGAGCTGCTACCTAACAAGGCCGGCTTCACTGAGGCTGAGGTTGATAGGTATGTTAAGTTCGCACAGGACCGCGTGAAGGCAGCTGGTATGAAACTGGTAAACAACAAACGGATCAATGGCGGACACGACAGTGGATATGATGTCGTTCCGTAAACGCTTCTGATCTACGTGATACGGGGACTCACCTCGTGGCAGCATCGCGGGTGTTGTCGGCGAAGGAGATAGAGCGTGAAGAACTGTGCATGTATCCTGGGAGTGTGGATGTGTTTGTTTGAGTGCGGAGCCGGAGCAGAGCGGTGTTTGGACATAGTCGCGAAAGCTCGGAAAGCCTGTAACGTTGTAGACAGTTCGGCCACCATCATTCGCGATGGTGTTGGCTGGCGGATCGACACAGTCGTATGGGGCACGTATAGTAGGGAGTGCAAAGTTGGCGACCATGAGGTCCGCTCACTGCGTGAGTTGGGCAGAGTCAAACGGCTCGAGCTGAGAGCTGATTCGTTCACTGCGAGCCCAGAGGGCTTGGGTGCATTAGCCCCGTTAGAGTTGAAGTCGCTGGCGTTGCCGCGTGGGCACGCATGGAGATGTTCAGAAGCACACGTGGCGGCGCTGGCAAAGTGTGACGAATTGGTGGAGCTGGATCTGGGCTACTGTGAACTTGCCTCCAGCGTGGAAGGGGTTGCACTGCTCGAGAGGCTTCGTGTCCTTCGGTTGGGACCACGAGGGACAAGTGGAGACACGCTCAAAGCACTCGGGGCGCTGCCGGTACAGGATCTGGTGCTAGGGTTCCCGGATCGAGGAGCGGCCTCTGAAAGGGGCTTCTTGGTGGCTCCGGAGAACGTCCAGGGGGTGACGATAGATGAACTGAAAGGCGAGGGCGACTTGGCGGCCCTCAGGAAGATGACAAACCTTCGGGACCTCAGTATCGGGAGGCTGGCAACGGGAGGCAAGGGGAAGACACTCGACCTGACGGCGATGGAGCGGTTGCGGTCGCTCCGTGTTGGGAATGCCGGTGAGACTGAGGGTATCAAACTGCGCCTGCCGCCGAGAGTCCTTGAACTTTGTCTGCCGATTGAAGCTGCCGGCGTTATCGACGCAATAGAGCCGTTGCGGCATGTCGAGATTCTGACCGTTGATTGCAGGCTCTCCGAGCCGGACGCGAACGCGGGACCAGGTCTCCGCAAGTTGTTTGGGCTGTGCCCCAGCCTTCATCGTGTAGTTCTCGAGGCGACCACGGAAACGGCGCTGGAGCAGTTGGCCCGGGTCGGCTCGCTGGCTGAACTGCACCTGGGTTACGGGCCTCCGATTTCGGAGGCGGGCGTCATCGCGATTTCTAATGTGAAGGGCTTGGAGTCGCTCAGCACCGAATGCGGCTTTAAGATGCCGTCCGATAGAGTGGAGGCCGCCATAGCTAAGATGTCTCACCTGCGCCGGCTGACGAGTCCCATCGGAAGGGATTGTTTTGGTTTTGCAGCAGCTGCGAGGAAGCTGGCTGACCTTCGAGCCCTGGGCATCAGTACTGGCGAAATGGGCGAAGGTTGCCTGCAGAAGGTTGCGGAATACGTGGGACAACTGGACAAGCTTGATGAATTGGAGCTTGAGTGGCGTGGTCCGAACACTTTGCTGAAGGCGGCATCGGGTTTGAAGAGGTTGCGGAGTCTGACTCTGAGGAGCATGGCGATCGAGGACGCTGATCTTGCTCGGCTGAGTTCGCTGAAGGAACTGAGAGTTATGAACCTCGAAGACAGCGCTGGATATGGCGATGATGCTTTGGCCAAACTGATGGAATCGCTGCCCAATCTGCGTGAGGTCAGGTGCCGGGGCTTTGTCAAGAAGATTGACACGCATTGAGGCCAACCATGTGCGCTGCCAGACCGAATGCTCAGACGGCATCTAATCAGTGCTGCGCCACAGTGGTTCTGTTGCTCTTGGGATTGGTCGTTGCGGGTGGAATGTCCACTAAGTCCGAGGCCGACGAAGGGGTGGGTGTGATCGTCGGTGACTTCTGGGGTGGTTGCGTGGTCCGTGGCCTAGCCGAGCAGTATGAAAAGGAGGTGGGCCTGGATGTGCGCCTGGAACCAGACGTGCTTGATCTGGAGAAATTCGTGCGGGGCCGCCGCCAAATAGTTGTGCTGCCGGAAAGGCCCGTACAGGACAGTCGAAAATGGATATATGGGCTTACGGCATCACAACTGTGTCCGACAGCCTATGTCGTGGGGTGGGCTAAAGTGGTCGTTGTTGCACGTGTGGATAGTCCGGTTGCAGTGCTGACTTGTGCTGACATTGGAGCAATCGTGGGCGCCAAGGAAGATGGTGCGCGATGGAACGGGACAAGGATAAGGGCCTACGGCGAAGCTGGAGGCGCCATCTGCGGCCAAGTGATCCAGAACCGCTGCACACAACTGCTTGCACGTGGTGAGCGCCAGATGAGGTTCGCTTTCGGCGGGAACTGGCGCGAGTGTGCCGGTGGCCGGGCGGTCTTGGACAGCGTCAGGGCAGATCCCTCGGGCATTGGATTCCTGCTTTGTCGTGAACCCGTCGCAGGTGTGAAGATCCTGGCTATCCATGATCCATGCTCTGGACGTGACGTTCTGCCGGTTAACGACACCCTGTTGGAACCCAACTACCCGCTGTCCGAGCCGCTGGTTCTCTACCTGCACCCGAACCAGCCGGAGGGGGGCAAACAGTTCTGTGAATGGGCTGTCGGTCCTGAGGGATCGGCCATTGCGGAGAAGTCTGGACTGATTACGACCAATAAGCACAGGCAGGCGGAGGGGAGGGCTCGCGTCGCGGAGTTCCTGGCGGGCAAGGGGGTGGTGGTATCGGGCGTCAGTTGCGGCGTGCTTCGCGACTCCATCGCCGGCCTCCTTCCTGCGTTCGCCATTGTGAAGAAGGCGGTTCAGTTCCACTGTGGCGCAATGGAAACCGACCTTGTGGCGATGGGTGTCTTCGTCGGCCCAATGGGCGAAAGCGCTGCGACCTCCCAACCAACATTCGGCGGGAGGGAACTACTTCTGCTGGTTGACCGGCCCAGTGATCGTGCCCTTCAGGTGCATGGGCGAACGTGGACCAAACTGAACCCGACGGATTGCATGATTGCTGGTCGCGCCGCGGGGGTTGTCGTCAATGCCGCCAACAAGGTCGAGTCGCTCACCATGGAGCAGGTGCGGGGAGTCTTCAGCGGAGAGATCGACGACTGGAATGGGTTCGGCAAGACTGCGCTGAGCGCAAGCGGGAAGACCGTGGGTCGCGGTTCGACGAAACTTACCGTAAACAAGATCAACTGCTATGGGCTGAAGAGCGACCCGGCTTCGTCAAACTCTGCCGTGGCGGCGCGGGACGCGGGTGCGGCGAAACTGTTCCACGGCGAATGCCTCACGTCCGTCAAGTTCGGACGCGTCGCGCTCAAGAAGGACAGCAACGACGTCATCGCGGCCGTCGGAATGGACCCGCAGGGGATCGGGTTCGTGGACCTGACGGCGGCGGGGCCGGCTTCGCCATACGGCGGCTCGGCCGCGCCAAGCGGGTCAAGCGTGAAGGTGTTGGCGATTCAACTTGGACTGGGCGAGAAGGCAAAGCTCATCTGGCCGACGGAGGAGAACATCAAGAACGCGATGTATCCGCTGAGCCAGCGGCTGTACTTGTACGTGCACCCGAGGGCGAGCGACGTGGCGAAGGACTTCGCGAAGTTCCTGGCCACGTGCGGCGGCTCGGAGGCCACGCCGTACGCGGACACGGTGAAGTCGGTGATGGAGGCGTACGCGAAGCACGGGTTGATCCCGCTGGCTGACGCGGCGATCGAGCGAAGGGCGAAGGACGCTGCCGCGGCGGCGCGAGTTGCGGCGGGGAAGGCGGAGAAGGAGAAGTTGGGGGGAGCGAAGAGAGGCAGCAAGCAGTAGTCGGTAGTCGGGAACCGGGCCCCGGGACCCCGGAACACGGAGCCTGGAGCTCGGAACACGGGGGTAGGTCAGGTGAGTTCATGAGTGCGTGCAAGTCTGAAGCGGAAACGGGATTTGCGGGACACGGGACCTGCGCCGCTGAAGCGGGCAGGCCGCGCGCCGGGGGCATTGCGGGGGTGGTTTGCGCGCTGATGGCGCTGACGGGTTGGGCGGGCGATGCGCGGGCGGCGAGCGGCGATGCGAATGTGGGGGCGAAGGTGATCGTGAAGGCGATCGGGCCTCTGGCGACGAAGGAACTGATGGAGTCGCTGCTGGCCGACTACTGCAAAGGCAAGGTGCAGGCGTCGGTGGACTATGCGCGGACGGAGGCCCGCGGCTCTTCGGCGATGGGGCTCGTGAATGGGCGGGAGCTGGCGCTGGCGATCGGGAAGGTGACGGACAGGGACATGACGTACGCGCGGGAGCGGTGGAAGGCGTTGGCGGCGGAGGAGCATTTCGTGGGTGCGCGGACCGTGGCCGTGATGGTGCACGCGCGGAACCCGGTGAACACGCTGTCGATGGAGCAGTTGCAGTTGGTCTACTCGGGCAGGGCCATGGAGTGGAAGTCGCTGGGTGGGGAATCCAAGGCGATCCGGCGGTACGGCTTGGCGCCGACGGAGGAGTTGGCGGTGATGTTCCACGAGAAGGTGCTGTCGGCGCCGCGGTGCGCGATGATTCAGCGGAAGAAGGATTCGGCTGAGGTGCTGGCGGCGCTGGGGAGCGACCCGTACGGGGTCGCGTTCGTGGATGCGGTGGCCGCGGCGTCGGCGGGGGACTCGGTGAAGACGGTGGGGATCGGCGAGGGTGCGAAGGCGGTGCTGCCGAACACGCAGACGGTGAGGGACGGCAGCTACCCGCTGTCGGAGGCGTTGATGCTGTACGTGTCGCCCAAGGCGCAGGGGCTGTGCTTTGAGCTGGCGGACTTCGTGGTGGGCGGGCAAGCGGACGCGATTTGCCGGCGGCACGGATACATGCCGGCGCTGCGGTCGGCGCAGGGCGGCATGCTGGCGGCGTTCGAGAAACTATACGGCCCGGACATCAAGCGGGCGAGGGCGACGCCGGAGACGGCGGACGATGTGGCGCTGGCGGGGCAGATCCTGCAGACGGCGAAGGCGATGAAGGTGGATGCGGACTTGCTGGCGGCGATGTGCATGGCGGCGAGCGACCTGGCGATGAAGTGCCCGGGCAGCGAGGTGCTTGCATTCGAGTCGCTGCAGCTTCTGCGGGAGAAGGCGCCGATCAAGCAGTGCGACGCGCTGCTGAAGTGGGCGGACATGTGGCAGCGATCGTACATCGCAACGCACTTGCCGGCCGAGGGCATGCGCCTGGTGGAGGCGTACGTGCAGGCGGCGGATTCTGCGGTTGCGGCGGGGCGTATGGCAGAGGCGGCCAGGAGTTGGGGCCGGGCGTTGGCGATAGCGGAGGAGTTGAATTCGCTGCGGCTGGCGGAGATCCGTAGGCGGCAGCCGGCATTTGAGGCGAGGGTGGACTCGGCGCGGGAAGTGCAGGCACTGTCGGCGAAGCTTCGGGCGAGTCCGCAGGACAGGACGCTGCGGGAGCGGATGCTGAAGCTGCGGCTGATCGAGCTGGGCGATCCGGCGGCAGCAGCACAGTTCGTGAACGCGGCGGCCGACGAGGCGACGAAGAACAACCTGCCGCTCGCGTGCGAGCCGATGGACAAGCTGGCCGAGGAATCGGCGCTGAAGCTGGCCGAGTGGTGCATCGCACTGTCCGGCCAGGCGGGCGTCGGCGGCAGAGAGCTGATGGACGCGCGGGCCGTGGCGTACTACAAGCGGTTCTTCGAGTTGCACAAGGCAAGGGATGACGCCTTGGCCACGCGTGCATCGCTGGGCATACAGAAGGCGGGCGGGACCGTGCCGCCTGCAGCCGTGGCGGCAACGACCTCGAAGGGGCCTGCAAGGCCATCGGCGCAGCCTCTGGCGGGCGCTTTGCAGCCTGGTGAGGAGATTACGGACCTGCGGCTGGCGGAACTGATTGCGCTGAACCCAAGCCTGGGGAAGCTTTCGCGGCAGGAGGTGGGCGCGGGGCAGCACTTGACGAACGTTGCGTCGCTGGCACGATTGAGCAATCTG
The DNA here is from genome assembly GCA_964461295.1 of uncultured Planctomycetaceae bacterium. Lineage (GTDB taxonomy): Bacteria > Planctomycetota > Phycisphaerae > SM23-33 > SM23-33 > CAYWTX01. The sequence continues at coordinate 7,959 of CAYWTX010000517.1, forward strand.
ACGATGCTGGAACTGCAGGGCGTGGCGAAAGTGAGGGATCTCTCGCCGCTGAGGAAGATGACGAGTTTGACTTCGCTGACGCTTACGGGGCTGGAGGCGGAGGACCTGGGCCCGCTGTCGGAACTGCGCCTGACAAGCCTGGACGTCAGTCGAGCGCAGAACGTTTCGGACCTCACGCCCGTGGGGCGCCTGGTCGGGTTGCAGACGTTGAATCTGTCCGGCTGCGGGAAGGTGAGCGATCTGTCGCCGCTCACGAAGCTGGCGAGGTTGAGCAGCTTGAACCTGTCGGGGTGCGAGAGCGTGACGGATATTTCGCCGCTTGAGAAGTTCTCGGGGACGCTGACGGCGCTGAATCTGAATGGCTGCACGAAAGTGGCGGATGCGCGGGCGCTGTCAAAGCTGGCTCGGCTGCGGAATCTGGATCTGGGACAAGGCAACCAGGCTTTTGTTGATCGCCTGCCAAGGCTCCGTGAGCAATTGCCACAGTGCAGAATCTCGGTGGCGGGAACGCACTGAGAAGGGCGTGGGGATTCCAGCCGGCAACGGCCAGTTCCGGGTTGGGAAGGCTACGCGACACGTGGTCCGCTTAAGGTTGGCGGACCTTGGCCACGAATGCCTTCGGTCGCGGCAGGGAGCCTTCACCTGCTGACGCCGCTTTGGCGCCTTCCGGCCGGGCAGAAGTGGGTTCTGTCATCGCGAACCAACTTCCGGACGGGTAAACCCAGCGTCACCCGGTCCTTGCGTGCGTGAGAGTCTGCAAAGGGATCGGAGCTCGCGGCTTGGTCCACGCTGGAGGCTTTCTGTCGCCCTTCGGGGCGGGGAGGAAGTGTTACCCAGTCACCGAGCCATGCCCGAAGACCGGATGAACGGGAGTTCGTATCGTGGGTCGGTCCTCGCCTGCCTCGGCTTTCGCCAAGGCTTCGCCGGAGGACTCGCCGTGGCGAGGGTCGGGGCGTGCCTGCGCAACGGGGGGTGTTCGGCGGGGCGGGGTTCGCTATAATGGGCGCGAAACGGGAGCCGTGCATGACGGACATGGAGAAGTTGGCGGCGCTGCGGCGGAACGTGCAGAGCGTTCTGCTGGGCAAGGGCGAGGCGGTGAGGCAGGTGCTGGCGGCGCTGCTGGCGCGCGGGCACGTGCTGCTGGAGGATGTGCCCGGCGTGGGCAAGACGGTGCTCACGCGGGCGTTGGCCCGCAGCATCGATTGCGTGTTCCGGCGGATTCAGCTCACGCCGGACCTGCTGCCCAGCGACATCCTCGGCGTGAGCGTCTACGACGCCACGCGCGGGGCGTTCGATTTCAAGCCCGGCCCGATTTTCGCCAACCTCGTCCTGGCCGACGAGATCAACCGCACCACGCCGCGCACGCAGAGCGCCCTGCTGGAGGCGATGAACGAATCGCAGGTGACGGCCGACGGAAAGACCCACGTGCTGCCGCCCCCGTTCATGGTGCTGGCCACGCAGAACCCGTACGATTACGAGGGGACGTATTTCCTGCCGGAGAACCAGCTTGACCGGTTCATGCTGCGGGTGCGGATCGGGTATCCCGACCGCGCGACGGAGATGGAGATTCTCCGCACGCAGCCGGGGGGCGCGCGTCTGGCGGAGTTGGAGCCGGTGATGACGGCGGGCGACGTGGCGGCGTTGCAGCGGCGAACGGGCGAGGTGCGGATGGACGAGGCGATCATGGAGTATGTGGTGTCGATCGCGGAGGCGACGCGGCGGAGCGGGGAGTTGTCGATCGCGTTGTCGCCGCGCGGGTCGCTGGCGCTGGCACAGGCGGCGCGTGCGTCGGCGCTGCTGGACGGGCGCGACTACGTCGTGCCCGACGACGTGAAGGACCTGGCGGCGGGCGTGTGCGTGCACCGGCTGGTGGCGCGGTCGGTGCTGGGCGATGGAGCGGCCGCGGCGGCCGAGGAGGTGTTCGGCCGGATCCTGCGGGCGGTGCCCGCGCCGGGATAGGGGAAGGCAGGGGCGGAGGGGATGGGAGGGATGGCAGCGGCCAGAGAGAAGAAGGCAAACGTCGAAGGTCGAGCTTCGGAAGAAGAGGCAGGCAAGAAGCGGCGGCAGCGAGCCGTGAATGTTGAAGGAAGAGGGAAGGGAAGAAGAGAAGACGTCTCGTGAGCGATAATCGGCAATTCGCAGTTGATGATCCGCGGTTGCCCGCTCCGCGGGCCGCGCACCGCTGGCGGCAGTTCACGCGGACCAGCCCCACGCTGGGGGGATGGGTGTTCCTGGCCGCGACGGTGCTGGTGACGCTGGTGGCGTTGAGCAGCCAGTTGGCGATCCTGTTCGTCTTTGCCGGTGGGATGGTGGGGGCGCTGTACATTTCGGAGGTGGTGTCCCGGCGGATGGTGGCGCACGTGGCGGTGGTGCGCCGGCTGGGGCGGCGCTGCCGCCAGCATGAGCAGGCGTCGGTGCAATACGATCTGCGATGCGACGGGCGAGGCCCAACGGCGTTGGCGCTGCGGGTGGCCGAGGACGGGCGCGTCGGGCAGCTTCCGCCGGCGTGGTGCCCGCACCTGCCGGGCGGGGCGGCCCGGCGGGCGGTGTCGCAGTTCACTCCGCGGCGGCGGGGGCGGCTGGTGCTGACGGGGGTGACGCTGAGCACGTCGTTCCCGTTGGGCCTGACGACGGCGCGGCGTCGCCACGAGCAGGCGGCGGAGTGGGTGGTCTGGCCGGCGCGCGGGCGGCTGAAGGTGGAGTTGTTCGCCCACGGCGCAGCCTACGAGGCGGGCGGGGCACCGAGCGGGCGGGCGGGCGGGCAGGACGAGTTCTACGGCGTGCGCGAGTACCGCGCGGGCGACAGCCCGCGGTGGATTCACTGGCGGCGTTCGGCGGGCCGGGCGCAGCCGGTGGTGCGGGAGATGTCGCGTCCGCAGCCGCAGGCGGTTTGGGTGGTGCTGGACACGCAGATGTCCGGCACGTCGTCGGCGTGTGACGAGCGGCGCGAGCGTGCGATTCGCCTGGCTGCGACGGTCGTGGAGGACGCCCTGGCGGCGGGGTACCGCGTGGCGCTGGCGTACGGAGCGACCGCCGGTCCGGCGGCGGTGCGTGCATCGTCGGCGCCGGGTCAGCGTGAGCGGCTGCTGGATTCGCTGGCGGGCATCGGCGCCAACGCGCGGTGCTCGCTGGCGGGCGTGTTGGGGTACGTGGGCGCGGCGCGGCTGCGGCACGCGCGGGTGATCGTCATCCGCCTGGCATGGAACGATCCGCCGCCGCGCGAGGTCCTGCCGATGCGGCACGGCTCCAGCGGCGCGGTGACGGTGATCGACGACGACCGGCTGGAGGAGGTGTTCGAGGACGCGGACGCGCGGGCTTCGCCCGCGGTCCAAGGCAGCAGGCAGCAGGCAGCAGGCAGCAGGGAAGAGGCAGCAGGCAGCAGGCAGCAGGGAAGAGGCAGCAGGCAGCGGGCAGCAGGGAAGAGGCAGCAGGCAGCAGGCAGCAGGGAAGAGGCAGCAGGCAGCAGGCAGCAGGGAAGAGGCAGCAGGCAGCAGGCAGCAGGG
>CAYWTX010000518.1:0-2344 GCA_964461295.1 uncultured Planctomycetaceae bacterium
AGCCAGCCGATCAGGCCGCTGACGGCCGCACAGATCAGCCCCCACCGGCGGGTGGGGGCCGCCAGCAAGGCCAGACACCAGGGAACCAGCGCCACGTAGGCCGCCGGCCACAGATCGATGGGCGCGAACGAGACGGCCAGCAGGGCGACGCTCAGCAAGCTCAGCAGGAGACTGGTCAGCCGGCGGCGCAGGCCAAGCCGCTCGGGGAGGTTGCCCGGCGCGCCGCCATTGGCGCAATCCGGTCGCCGGCTGTCCAGCCGAACCTTGGTGGGGTTTGCCGCGTGCCGTCCGCGTGCCATGGAGGAAGCATACAGAGCAGTTCAGCGTTCTTCCAGCGAATTGGCGCCAGGCAGGCGGCAGCTCGACCGGCAAGCTCACTCCGGATGAGCCGGGTCCGACTTGAACCCTTCGATCTCCTTGACGGTGTACTTCTCGATGGCCTTGGTGAGGTCGACGTCGTTGATGTTGGCCAGCGTGCACAGCCAGGCGAAGACGTCGGCGAACTCCTCTTCCTTGTTCGGCTGGTCCTTGCCGGCCAAGGCGGTAGCCAATTCGCCGACCTCCTCGACGAACCACATGAATGTGCCCGGCGTGCCTCGCTTGGAGTCGGTGGGGTAGTACTTGTCGCGTATGAACTGCTGGAACTGGGCGATGGTCATGTCCTTGGGCATCTGTAGTCTTCCCTTCGGCCCCCATGGTAACCTCCCAGGACGCCCAAGGCGCGGGGAAGATTCAGAACAGGACGCGGGAGGGGACGTCGATGATGAGGTTCACCGGGCCGTCGGCGGCGCTGCGGATGGCCATCGTCGCGCGGAAGACCCCGCGGGCGACGGTGCAGCCCTGGCGCACGAGTTCGTCGGCGAACCGCTCGTAGAGCGGGTTGGCCCGCTCCGGCGGCGCGGCGGCCTCGAACGCCGGCCGGCGGCCTTTGCGGGCGTCGGCCAGGAGCGTGAAGTTGCTGATGACCAGCACGCCGCCGCGCACGTCCCGGACGGAGAGGTTCAGCTTGCCTTCGGCGTCGTCGAAGATCCGCACATGGGTGACTTTCTCGGCCAAACGCACGGCGTGGGGTTCGGCGTCCTCGGCGTCGACGCCGAGGTAGACGAGCAGGCCGCGCTCGATGCGCCCGACGACGACGCCGTCAACCTCGACTTCAGCCCAGGCGACACGTTGAACCAGTGCGCGCATGTATGGTCCCTATCCAGCCGAGTTGCCGAGTGGCCATTTGCGATTGTCGATTCCGTCCCGCGGGTCGCCGGGTTGCCACTCCCTGTTCGACGAACCGGAGGGGCCCACTGACGGTGTCAACAAAACCGGCAATCGGCAATCGGCAATTGGCCATGCTACCCGCCCCGGTACGCATGGACCATGTTCGCCGCCACTTCCGCGATTCGCCTGCGCAACGCCACGGGGGCGATCACCTCGGCCTGGTCGCCGTAGCCGAGGATCCACCAGACGATCTCGCCCAGGCCGTCGACGCGCGCGCGGAAGTCCATCGAGCCGTCGTCGTTCCAGTCGGTCTTCTGGCTGGCGTGCCAGCGGACCTCGGCCACGTTGGCGGCCACCTTGGGCCCGAACCGCACGTGTACGTCGTGGAGCTTGCCCTCGGGAATCATGCCCCAGGCGGCGCCGAAGTGGCGGTCGAGATCCACGTCGGCGGGGCGCTCGAACTTCCGCGGCAGCACGGTCAGCTTGCGGATTCGCCCCATCTTGAACGTGCGGACCTGCCGGTGCGAGCAGGACCAGGCGACCAGGTACCACGCCCGGCTGTGGAACAGCAGGCGCAGCGGGTGGACGATCATCGCGATCTGCTTGCGGTCAGAGAAGCTGATGTACACCAGACGGCAGGCCTTCCGCTCGGCGACGGCGGCGGCCAGGCGATGGAACACGTCGTCAAGGTTCTCATGGCGACTGGTGGGGCCAAGCTGCACGTGGAGGCGGTCCAGCACGCCGCCGATGTGCTCGCGAACGGTCTGGGGCAAGGCGGACTCGATCTTGGCCGCGGCCTGGGCCGCGTGCGACAGCAGCGGCAGGCGCCCGCCGTCGCGCAGACGCCCGGTGAGCATCAGGACGGCCAGGGCCTCGGTGAGGGTCAGGTTGACGGGCGGCAGGAAGAAATGCGGGCTGATGCGGTACCCGCCGGCGTCGCTGAAGTAAGGGATGTGCGCCATCACTCTTGTCCAAGATAGTCCTGGAACCACATAAGCGGCGGGCGGTTTCGGGGTCTCCTGGAATGGGGTAGGATGGGGATTGGTAGAAGCCCAAACACCCCACCCAGGAGACGCTTACATGGTATCGGTCGCCAGTCTGTTTGCACAGGTGCTTTCGCTGATTAGCCGTCGTG
>CAYWTX010000519.1:0-16936 GCA_964461295.1 uncultured Planctomycetaceae bacterium
ATGGAGCTTATTCCGCGGAAGAAGTATGAGCCCCTCGCCGACACCTGGCACCCCAAGCCCGGCTGCCAGCGCGAATGGGCCCAGCTCGCCAAGCAGGCCGGCTGCCGCTACATGGTGATGACCACCAAGCACCACGAGGGCTTCTGCAACTGGGACACGGCCCAGACCGACTACAATGCCGTCCGCCGCGGTCCCGGCCGCGACCTGGTGCGCGAGTACGTCGACGCCTGCCGCGAGTTCGGCCTGAGGATCGGCTTCTACTACTCGCTGATGGACTGGCACCACCCCGACGGCGCCCGCTGCGCGTACGACAGCGAGGCGAGGCGCCGGTTCGTCGACTTCACCCATGGCTGCGTGCGCGAACTGATGAGCAACTACGGCAGGATCGACGTGCTGTGGTACGACGTGTCGCGCCCGTTCGCCAGCTACGAGGGATGGGACTCGCTGACGATGAACCAGATGGCCCGCACGCTCCAGCCGCACATCCTCATCAACAACCGCAGCAAACTGGACGAAGACTTCAGCACCCCGGAGGGGCAGGTGAAGGCGGCCGAGGGCGGGCGGATGTGGGAGGCGTGCATGACGTTCAACGACGTGTCATGGGGGTACATGCCCTCGGCCGCGGTGGACGCGCACCGCCCGCGCGACATCCTGAAGATGCTGAACACCGCGTGCACCGGCGCGGGCAACCTGCTGCTGAACATCGGCCCCAAGCCCGACGGCAGCGTGCCCGAGGAGGCTGTCGAGCCGCTCAAGGCTGTGGGGCGCTGGCTGAAGGCCAACGGCGAGGCGGCCTACGGGCGCCTCGATGCGGCGCCGCAGTGGGTGAGCTCGCTGGGCGGGGCGTCGCGCCGCGGGCGCACGCTGTACCTGTGGTGCCGCTACTGGCCGGGCAAGCGGATCGTGCTGGGCTGGTACGCGACGAAACTGCGCAAGGCGACGATCCTGGCAACGGGCAAGGAAGTGGCGTTCGAGCAGGACGGGCCGCGGATCACGCTCAAGCGCCTGCCGGCCAGGAATCCCGACCGTCATGCGGGCGTGACGGTGTTCAAGCTGGAATTCGCCTCCGAGCCGGTGCAGACGCGCCACGCGACGACCCCGGCGTATGGGGAGTAGCGCAGAGGGTTCCGGAATTGCCAGGAAGACGCGCGGAGGCGTCTGGTCGTCCTCGCCGCCTGCGGCGGGCCTGTCCGGGCCGTCCCACCCCGGCGGGCTCGACACGGCGTTCGATCCCCCTACCACGTCAGTTCGAGGCTGCGCGTGTCGAAACGCGCCTCGGCGCCGACCGGCAGCACGGAGATCGGGTGCATGTGCCCGAAACGCAGTTGGTACGCCAGCGGGAGATCGTGCCGTTGGCAGTACTCGATGAGCCACCGTCGCACCGGCTGCTTCTCCCAGAACTGCCCGCCGCACAGCAGCGACGCGTCGCGGAAACATCCCAGCACCCGCATCCGCTCAAACGCGATCAGGTTCGGCAGGATCTCGTCGTGCAGCGCCTCCAGGAAGACCAGCTTCCTGCCTTCGGGACGCGGAAAGTACTCCGTGCCCGAGAGCATCTGGGCGGCCGCGGCCCAGTGCCCGCCGAACGTCACCCCCTCCAGCACGTCGGGGCAGCCGAACGTTTCCACGTGCAGCGGCACGGCCTGCCAAGCCGCGTCCTGCTCCTTGCCCGTCGGGCGCAGTTGGGCGGTGCGGCCCCACACGGCCGAGCGTACCTCCTCGATGGTCTTCTCGACGAAGAAGTCGCGCAGCGGGTTGCCGTCGGCCTGGTACCAGTGCCCGAACCCGCCGTTGGGGCCGTAGAAGGTGACGAGCTCGGCGCGGGCTGCGATGGCGTTGACGATCTTGGTCTGGTCGCTCATGCCCATGACGACGGGCCGATTGCGGCGAGCCTTGTCGTAGTCGATCCCATCCAGCAGCGAGATGGCCCCGCCCCCGCCGCCGACGATGGAGACGAACGGGTAGTCCAGGGCGAAGTTGAGGTCGTCCAACCGCATGCGGCGGGACTCCGGGCTCTGCACCTCACCGTGGGCGGCGAAGTTGGGCGTGAAGACCGGCTCCAGTCCCAGCGCGGCCGCCCAGTCGACGCATGCCTGGCGGCGGTCGATCCGCTCCTTCGGATTGGGCTTGATCGGCAGCGATGGCGTCGTGAAGCAGACGGCAGCGCCCGGCGCCACGGGCTTGGGGTGAACCATGTTCATGTTGGCTCCTGTTCCTTCGTGGGCTTAAACGCGCAGTGGAGTGGTGAGTGGTGAGGGGCGAAGCAAAATCCAACCTGCCTTCGCGCGTGGGCCTTGGCTTGTGGCGACGCTCCAGGGCGTTCCTCGGTCGTTCAAGAAGCGCCTTGCGGCGTCGCCACGAACTCACAGCGTGACTGTCTTCCTTTTCCTCCCCCCGTTGCCCCTCTCGCGGCCTTGGCGTACCATACCCGCCCTGCATGCGACTCTGGCTCGAGGACAAGCTGAGGCCGGCCGCGCTGGCCGATCCCTGGTCGCGCGACGCGCTGTCCGTCGTGCTGCTGCTGGTTCTCACGGTCGTGCTGGCGCCCGCCTGGGGTGTCGATGGCGAGAATTTCCACCAGGTGGTCGTGGGGGAGATGACCTCGTGGCTGCTGCTGCCGGCGCTGGGCTTCTTGCTGGCCCTGCGCGTCGGCGCCATCGACCTCAGCGTGTGGGCGGCCGCGGGGGTCGGAGGCCTGGTCGCCGCGGCGCTCATGGCCCGCGGCGTGAACCCCACGTGGGCGTTGGCAGCCGCCGCGGGCGCGGGCCTGGCCTTTGGCGCCGTCAACGGCGCGCTCGTCGCCTGGGTGGGCGTGCCCAGCCCGGTCGCCACCGTCCTTACCGCCCTGGCCGCCACGTGGGCCGCCCGCGCCGCCGTCCCGGGCGGGCAAATCGAAGTGCCCGAATCCGCCGTCCTGCTGTGGGTGGGATGGCATCCCGCGCCGGCGCTGGCGCTTCGCGTCCTGGCCGTCTCCGTCATCTATCTGCCCGTGCTGGTGGCGATGATGGCGATCGACGCGGCCGCGTGGCGGCGCGTCCGCCTGCCGCGCCGCGGCGGCGCATGGGCGGCCCTGGCCGCGTGCGGAATGCTCGCCGCCCTGGGCGGCGCCTTCTGGCTGCTCGACAGCCGCTGGGCGCCCGTTCCCGCCCGGCTCATCGGCGATCTGCGCATTCCCGCGGCGGCCTTGCTGGCCGGCGGCGCGCTGCTCGCCCGGCCCGGGCGGGAGCTGCTGGCCGGGCTGTCGCTGCCTGTCGCCATGCTCATCGTCACCGTCTGGCGGCAGAAGGTGTGGCTGCTGCCCAATCCCTGGGCGTTCGAGTTCCAGGTGCTCGTCCTGCTGTGCATGGCCGGCGGCGTGCAACTGGCCCTGGTGCGACTGGCCGACTCGCTCTCGCGGCCGGGGCGGCGCGGGCCGGCCCTGGCGGCCGCGACGCTTTCGGTTGCGGGGCTGGCGCTGGTGGCGTCCGCGGCGACGCCGCACGCCTTCCTGCCCGCGGCGCTGCTGCGCGCCGGCGGGCTGGTCCTGTGGCTCGCGGGGCTGGCAACGACGGTGTGGACCTTTCGCCCCTCGCCCGCGCCCGGCGGCGAATGCCAGGTGCTGAATGAAGAATGCTGAATGAGTTGACGCTTCTCCGCGAACCCCATCGCCGTGGGGCCATCGAAGAGGCGCCAGCCCATCTGGCATTCCGCATCCGGCAATCGTTCCGTCAGCCCTTTCAAGGCTGCTTGCGGAAGATCAACCGGTCCACCAGCATCCCCGTTTCCCTGGCCGAGATGACGACCTTCACGCGGGCGTCCTTGTCGAGATGGAACGTGTACTGCGGCGGGGGCTTCACGTCGCTTTCCACCGGCGTGCGCCACCAATCCCTCTGCGGCAGGCGGGCATGGCTGGGGAAAACCTTCAGTTCCGGCCCTTCGCCGATCTTGAGGTAGAACGCGTCGTGGCTGAGGTCCTCGCACTTCACGTACGCCTCGACCTGCCACGTGCCGGCCTTGAGCTCCACCGCCGCCTCGGCCTTGCTGGTCTCCTTGGCGATGCGGATGCACTTGCCTTTGCTGGCGTCGTTGGCGTCGACCACGTCGCAGTCGGTGAGCTTGAAGCTCTCGGCCTCGACCTGCACGTCGTTGGCGTCCGGCTGGGTGGTGGGCTTCTTCGGCCCCGGCTTTTTCGCGGGCGCGGCGGGCTTCTTCGCCGGCTTGGCGGCCGGCGTGCCCCCCGCCGGCTGAGGGATGGGCGAGTCGGCGGCCAGAGCGGCCGCGCAAGTGATTCCCGCCGCAACCGCCGCCGCCACGATCCAGCTCGCTGCCGTTGGCATGGTTTCTCCTTGAAGGCGCCGCAAGCGCCTACTGATCGAACACGCCTCCGGCGTGGGAGGACCGGAGCGATCGGTCGCCGGGTCGCAGTCGCCGCCGCCGGCAAGCCATTGTCGGCGATGGCGGGTTGAATCTGCTAGAATCGATCGCGAGACGACGAGCATGAAGACATTGGTTATCGGCATCGTGGCGTTTGTGGCGACGGCATTGGTCGGCGGCGCCGGCGTTGCGCTGTGGGTCGCCGGCGGCATCCCGCTGTTCCTTACCCACGAGGGCAGGAAGGTCGATCCGCTGGCCCTGCGGGTGCCCGGGCGCGACAAGCCCACCGGACAGAACACCGACCCGCCCAAACCCATGGCGCTGGAGTTTGCCAAGGGCGAAGGCAAGCCGGCGCCGCAACTGGCGGGCAACTGGGCCGGCTTCCGCGGCGCCGCGCGGGACGCCATCGGCGACGGCAGCGACCTGGCCAGGACCTGGCCGGCCGGGGGGCCCAAGGTCCTCTGGAAGCGCGACGTCGGCGAGGGCCACGCCGGCCCCGCCGTCCTCAACGGGCGCGTGTACCTCCACGACTACGACACCGAGAAGCGCCGCGACGTCATCCGCTGCATGTCCCTGGAAGACGGGCGCGACATCTGGACGCAGGCGTACAAGGTCTCCGTGAAGCGCAACCACGGCATGAGCCGCGCCACGCCGGCCGTCACCGACAAGTTCGTGGTCTCGATGGGACCCAAGTGCCACGTGGCGTGCCTGGACAGCAACACCGGCGCGGTTCTGTGGGTGATCGACCTGTCTCGCGAGTATGGCACGGTCGTGCCCTTGTGGTACTCGGCCCAGTGCCCGCTGATCGACGGCGACAAGGCGATCCTCGCCCCCGGCGGGCGCAAGCACCACGTCCCCGACCCCGAAGGCATCGATCCTGACGGTCTGGACGTCTACGTGCCCAAGGCCGACGGCACCAACCCCAAGGGCGACGCGATCCTCATGATGGCCCTCCAGTGCCAGCCGTCGGAGCCGGGCAAGGCGCCCAAGGTGGCCTGGTCGGTGCCCAACGACTGCAACTGGATGATGACCCACAGCTCCATCGTGAAGATGCAGATGGAGGACGGCACGGACACCTACGTGTACTGCGGCAGCGGCGGGGTCATCGGCGTCTCGGCCGAGGACGGCAAAGTGCTGTGGAAGACCGAGGACTGGCGGATCCGCACGAACGTGCCGACCCCCGTGCCGGTCGCCAAGGGCAAGGTGTTCCTGTGCGGCGGCTATGGGGCCGGCGCGTGCATGCTGGAGATCGCCAAGAAGGGCGACCAGTACGTGCCGGCCGTCACGCTCCTCCTGCCGCCCACGACGTTCGGCTCCGAACAGCAGACGCCGATCCTGTACAAGGGGCACCTGTTCGGCGTGCGCCCGGACGGGCAGATGTGCTGCCTGGACCTCGGCGGCAACGTGGTCTGGGCGAGCGGCGCGAAGACGAAGTTCGGCGCCGACGGCGGACCGTTCGTAATCGCCGACGACATGATCTATGCCCTCGACGACGCGGGCCTGATGCGCCTGCTGAAGGCGACGCCGGCCAGCTACCAGCAACTCGCCGAGGCGAAGGTGACCGGCCATCACAGCCTGGGCCCGATGGCGATGGCGGGCAACCGCCTGCTGTGTCGCGACCTGATCCACCTGTACTGCCTGGACGTGGGGAAGTAGGAAGGCAAACCGCTATACCGCGACCGCGGTCTTCTCGTCCGTCAGACTGTCGAGTTGCTCCGGCAAGCGGATCGTCACATACAGATAAAGCATTGGAGCGTTGCTCGCGCCGTTTTTCCGCTCCACGGCCGCTCGAACACCCCAGCCTGACCGCAGCCACCGCCGGACCTGGGGCAGCAGTCCTCGGCAGACGTAACCCGCGGTGGAGTCGGCGACATCGGGAAGGACGACGCGTACCGCGTCGGGATCCCGGGGATTGCTCGGGTCCAGCTCCAGGCGTGCCTCCATGCCAACCTCTATGGTGCCGACCGGGACAGCGTCCTGGTAGTACCGATACTCGGCCACGGGGAGGAGAAACTCAAATGGCGGCCTGGCCTCGTCGAAGGGGTGGATGATGTAGAAGTCGTCGCCGGGGAGCTTGCCCCCCGCATAGCCAAGCAACGCGAAGTCGGAAATCCGTGAGCCCGGCTTGATTCGGATGGCGCTCAGGAAGGCATCGAAGTCGCGGCGGCTGCGCGGGGGCAGCCGCTTCATGAAGACCGGCAAGACGTTCTTGAGGTCGCCATCGGCCGAGAAGCCGGGATACTCCTTGAACCCGTGCCGCATGGCATCGATGTAGTCGTCGCTCTGGCGAAGGTAGACCAGATCCGCGTCGTCACCACGACGGCGCAACTCGGCGACGATGCGCCGCAGTCGATCGGCGCCCGAAGGCGGCTGCCACGACAGCAGGAGCTTCTCAGGCTCGATGATGTGTTCGATGTACTTCATTCCAGAACTGCGCGTAGGAGATCGACTCGCTTCATTATAAGCTTGAGCGTAAAGTCCAACCGCCTCTTCGTCAACTGGTACCGCGGCGCGACGGGAATCTCCAGGAGCGGGACCAATCTCGCCTGAAGGTCCTCGAGGCGAAACTCCAGCGTGGCCAAGACCACCTGCTTCGTCTCCGGGTAGGCGATTGCGTAACGCTTCACGAATCCATGGAAACTCATCGGGCATTCGTCGTCGAGGTTCCACCGCATGTGGTGCTTGGCCTGCTTGGGGCTGGTCAGGTACCGCAGCAAGTACGCTTGATCCTCGAACTTGTCGAACCGCTCCTCCCTTTGCTCGTATGCCAAGGCCGTACCATTGTCGAAGGCGGGGGAGAACCTGGGACAAGGCTGAGACACGCCCGGTTCTTGGAGAACGATTCCCCAGTTCTCCTGATGACGATCGGTGTTGCCGATCACTGCGTCGAAAGTCAACACTTGGGCCCAGTGCGTCAGTACGCTCCGTTGGTTGTCCACCGTTAGGGGTGGTAAGAACCAATCCAGAATGCTCTGCAAGTTGTGCTGTATTCCTTTGTCGTAGTCGAATCCAGGAATAGTGGGTCCAATGAGGAGCGAACCCACTATGTACCGCTCGCCAGGCCCGTAGAACCACTCAATCAAAGCACCGCAAACCGCCTCGTCAGGCTTCTCGATATTGGTGAGGCCTACGTAAGCAGGCGGGACTGGCACTCCCATCACCTGACCGATCCGATATGCCATTACCTCCATCCAGAACTGCCAAGGCGCCCAACTGCGGCTTTGCTTGAACAGGTACCGCCACGCCGGCCGCAAGGGCGATGCTCCCACGTCCGCTGGAGAGAAGTATGCGGATTTCACCCGGGTGCCTTCGGGGTAAAGCCCCTTGTCATAGGACTCATCCGGCGCCCACGCATCAATGCAGATGACCTTGTTCCAGTCCTCGCCCATCAAGGCGGAATGGTAGCCGATTCGCACCAGAATAGCCGCCGCCAATCTGGAAGCGGCAGGGGTGCTCGTGCCGGGCGCGCAGCCAATCTACGCCTGTCTGGCGATCTCTCCGCCGGTGTGGTGGGGGCTGCTGCCCCACTGGAGCTTGCTCGCCAGGGTGTGGAAGAACGGCCTGCCGGGGTGCGACACGATGCGGAGACAGCGCTCGTGGCGGCGGACCTCGACGACGTCGCCATCGCGGAGTTGGGCGCTCACCTGGCCGTCGACGATGACGGCGGAGCCGGAGTTCACCCGCACGGCCGTGATGCGGATGGCCAGCGCGATGTGTACCGTAATGGGGCGAAGCGACAGCGAGTGGGGCGCGACGGGGGTGATGGCGACGGCTTGGAGGCCGGGCTCGAGGATCGGCCCGCCGGCGGACATATTGTAGCCGGTGGAGCCGGTGGGCGTGGCGATGACGAGGCCGTCGCCACAGTAGCGGGCGACGTGCTCGTTGCCGCGTGCGACGTCCAGGTCGATCATGCGGAAGGGCTGGCCGGCGGCGATGGCGACGTCGTTGGCGACGGGGCTGGCGAAGGCGGCGGCGCCATCGCGCAGCACGCGGCAGCAGAGCATGATGCGCTCGGAGATGGGCACCTGCCCGGCGAGGATGGCGGCCAGGTGCTTCTTCATATGCTCGACGTTGAATTCGGCGAGAAACCCGAGTTTGCCCATGTTCACGCCGAGCAGGGGGATGCAGTGGTCGGCCAGGGCCCGTGCCGCGGCCAGCAGCGTGCCATCGCCGCCGAACACGATGCACAGGTCGGCCCCGCCGGCGGCCGCGGCGGCCACGTCGCGGCCGCAGGGCAGCACGCCAAGCACCTCGCCCTGCTTGCCGAACCAGGGCAGCAGGGCGTCGATCTGCTCGGCGACGCCGGGCTTGTCCATGTTGCCCAGGATGAGCATCTTCTTGTCGGGCATGGGGACATTCTACCGCGCGCGGCCGGCGACGCCACGGGATGGGGTGAGGAATCTCCGCTGTGTACGACGGGGGCGGCTGTGTTCCCAACGCCGGGGCGGATTTCCGAACCGCGCACCGGCTTGGCGAGGCCGGGCGGGTCTGGTAGTGTCTTGGCATGGTCGCCGATGAGGAACGCATATCGACCTTGCGGGGGCGATGCCTCTCACGCAAGCACGCCCTTCGCCAGCGGCTTGACGTTGTGGCTGCACAGTCCCTGCGCGACTCGGAAGGCGTCGCCTCCTGGCAGGTGCGGAAGGGCCTGCAAACCCGCAGCCAACTTTCGGCCATCCGTTTCGCGGTGGACGACCTGGAATTGCTGATGGGGCGGCTGGCGCCGGAGGGGCCGCAGGAAGCGGACCTGAAAGATGCCCGGAGCTACCTGGACAAGTTCCCGCCGGCCCCAGGGCAGTCCGGGCACTGCCAGTTGGACCTTTCGCGGGCGTTTGAGCACGGCCTGGACGCGACCGCGGCCGAGTTGCGCCAGCGGTTGACCGGGGCCTCCGGCGCCCAGGCGGAGGTGTACGAGTCATTTCTGTACGCGCTGGAAGGCTTCAGCCAACTGTTGGAGAACGCGGCCGAAGCCGCTGAGGCGGCGATGCCAGGGCAGGGCGCTGCCCGCCGCGGCGAGTTGGCCGAGATGGCGGAATCGTGCCGGCGGATCGCCCACCACAAGCCGCGGACTTTCCTGGACGGGCTGCACCTCGTCTGGCTGGCGGACTTCTCGCTGATGGCCATCGGGCAGGCGAGTCTTGTGGTGCCCGGGCACCTGGACCGCGTCCTTTGGCCGCTCTATCAGGCCGACATCCAGCACGGGCGGCTGACGCGGGAGAGGGCCCTGGTGCTGCTGGAGTGCCTGTACCTGCTGATCAACGAACTGGTGGGGGACGGCCTGGCGATGTCAGTGATGGTCGGCGGGCGCGACGCCGCCGGCAACGACGTCACCAACGATTTGTCGTACCTGTGCCTGGAGGCCATCCGCCGCACGGGCCTGGTCTACCCGACGGTGGCCGTGTGCTGGCACGAGGCCACTCCCAAAGGGCTTGCCGACCTGGCGATCGACCTTGTTGCCGAAGGATACGCCACGCCGGCGTTCTTCGGCGACCAGACCATACAGGAGGGGCTTGCCCGGCTGGGTTGCCCGCCCCAGGACGCCTGCAACTACATCAACTCAACGTGCGTGGAGATCACTCCCGTGGGGGCCAGCAACGTGTGGGTGGCCTCGCCGTACTTCAACACGTGCGGGCTGCTGCTGGAGGAACTGGCCGCACAGGCCGCCTCCGGCCCGGCGGCGACGTTCGAGGAGTTCCTCGCCGCCTATGAACGGCGCCTGGCGGACAAGATCGCCTCCGAGGCGGCCGTGCAGAACCAGTGGCGTCGCCAGCGGCGAGAGCATGGCCGCAAGCCGCTCCAGGGCCTGTTCACCCGCAGTTGCATCGAGCGTGGGCGCGACATCGACGATGGCGGGGCCGAGTACAATTGGGTGGAATGCTCCTTCGTGGGGATCGCCAACCTGGCCGATTCGCTCCATGCCATTCGCGAGGAGGTGTACGACCGTGGCACGCTGAGTCTGGCTGAACTGAAGGCCGCGCTGGACGCCAACTTCGCCGGCCAGGAGCCGTTGCGTCAGCGCCTGCTCCAGGGATGCCCGAAGTACGGCAACCAGTGCGAGGCGGTGGATTCGTTGGTGGCCGGGGTGGTGACGTTCTGCGTGGACCAGTGTCGCCGGCAGCGTATGGAGCCGGACGGGGCGCATTTCGTGCCCGGCATGTTCACGTGGGTCATGCACCAGCGGTTGGGCACGTGCACCGGCGCCACGCCGGACGGTCGGCAGACCGGGCAGCCGTTCGCCGACGGCGGCGGGCCGGCCCAGGGGCGGGAACGGCGCGGGCCGACGGCGGCGGTCCTGTCGACGGTGTCGTGGGATCACTCGCCGATGATCGGCGGCCTGGCGTACAACATGAAGTTCAGCCGAAAGCTGCTGGGCACGCCCGAGGCACGCCGGCGGCTGGGGGACCTGGTGGAGGTGTACCTGCGGCTTGGGGGTTTTGAAGCGCAGATCAACGTGGTGGACGCCGCCACGTTGCGGGCCGCGAAGGCCGACCCCGAACCGTACCGCGACCTGGTGGTGCGGATCGGAGGCTACTGCGATTACTTCACCCGCCAGACGCCGGAGATGCAGGATGAGATCATCGCGCGGACGGAGTTTGACGCGGTCTGAGGGGCACGAGGGCCTGGTTCAATTGTGACCAGTGACTGGGTAACACTTCCCTCCCAGCCCGAAGGGGCGACAGAAAGCACGCAACGCGGAAAGTGTCACCCCTATTTGAACCAGGCCGGAACGAGGGGAGGCAGCGCCGCGGGGCGTCGCGGCTACTTCGGCGGCAGCAGGTCGGCCAGGTCTGCGGCGTGGGAGGCGACGTAGGCTTCGCGATCGGCGCGGATACGGGCGAGGTGGGCGTCGATGTTTGCGGCGGTGATTCGCTGGCCAAGATGGCCCAACTCCGGATTGCCCGTGGCGGCGGACGGCGCCAGGATGCGGTGGAGGAGAAGCTCCCCGAAGGCAGGGGTGAAGTGGGTCTGGTCGTAATGGTACTGCATGTGCGGGCTGGCGGCGGAATCGGGCGGGATTGCCTCGGTGTTGTACCGGCCGTAGTCGCACAGGTCCCATAGCACGAGCGGCTCGTGGGCGGTTGCTGCGGCGTTTTCCTCGTTCACGAGGCGAGCGATCGCTCGCTTCCAGTTCTCGTAGTCATTCCACTTGCCGGCAGCGCGCAGGGCCTCCAGGCCCATCGCGTGGATGGGTGGGAAGGCCAGGTAGAGGCGTATGTCGTCGCGGCGGCAGGTGCGGATCAGTTCGCCGAATTGGCCGAGGGCCGGTTCGCTCAGGCGGTACGCGCTCGGGCGGGCGCCGGCGGAAGCGGCCAGTTGGCGCTTCACCGCGAGGCGAAAACCCATTGCGGCCAGTTTCTCGGGCACGGCGTGCCCGAGTGCGGGGAACGGCTGGCGCGGCTGACTGCCCATCGTCCGGCCCAGCGTGCGGAAGGAGCACTCGACGGCGTCCCAGCCGATGAGGTTCCCGACGTGGTATTCCCACGCGCGACGGCTGGGGTCGAAGCGGCTCTTGGCGAAGTCCTCGTTGGCGGGGCTTCGCGAGGCATCGAAGGCCGGGAAGTCGACGAAGAAGATCACGGTGCGAAGCGGCATGCACCGGCGGGCGAGTTGGAAGACATGGAACGCTTCGTGCATGGTCGCCCCAGCCAGGCCGAGGTTGAGGGCGCGGCGGCCGGCAAGGGCGGGGCCGATGGGGTCGATGCCCACTTCGACTCGAGAGGAACCCAGGACGATGGTTTCGGCGGTTTCGTGCTTGACCATCTCGGCCTTGGTGATGCGGTTCCCGCCGGTAGGCTTGGCGGAGTCGAGCGTGGGGCTGGCCAGAACGCGGTAGGCGCGGTAGGGGTCCACGAGCAGGTTGATGGCCGCCACCGCGGCCAGCAGGTCGAGGGCGGTGACGGCGAACGCAAGCAGGTAGCGTCGTGTGCGACGCATGGGGCGGCTTGATGGATTGTTTGCGTTCTCGTGCATATCAGAACTGCCAGTAGATGAAGTTGCTGGCACCGCCGAGTTTCATCAGGACGTACACGGCCGCGATGGCCATGACGCACGCGACGGCGCGTGCGGGCCGCCAGCGGAGCTTTCGCGGCAGCGCGGCGGCGTCGGGGCCTTCGTTGGCTGCGAATGCGGGCTTGAACGACGCCATCCACTGCTGGGTGTTGGGGGCCAGGAGCACCCATGCGAGCAGGGCCAGGCACAGCAGGGCGGGCGAGGCGCTCCTGATCGTCGTAGCAAAGTCCAGGCCGTGGAGGCCTGCCATTGCCGAGAGCATCCGCCATGCGGACCCCAAGTCGGCGGCGCGGAAGAACACCCACGCGGCCAGGACGGCGAGGAACGTGGCGGCCCAGGCGGCGGCACGGCCTGCGCGGCTGGGTGGAGCGGTCGCGCCGCGCCAAGCGCGCCCCCGCAGGGCCCGCCAGCCGTGGTTGATGCACAGGTACGCGCCGTGCAGACCGCCCCACGCGACGAACGTCCAGCCGGCGCCGTGCCAGAGCCCGCCGATCAGCATGGTGAGCATGAGGTTGACGTACCGGCGCGGTTTGCCTTTGCGGTTGCCGCCCAGCGGGATGTAGAGGTAATCGCGCAGGAACCGCGACAGCGTCATGTGCCACCGCCGCCAGAACTCCACGATGTTCGTCGCCTTGTAGGGCGAGGCGAAGTTCAGCGGCAGGCGGATGCCCACCACCCGCCCCAGGCCGATGGCCATGTCGCTGTAGCCGGAGAAGTCGAAGTAGATCTGCAGCGTGTAGGCCAGCGCGGCCAGCCAGGCGTCGGCGAAGGTCGGCACGGCCCCGCCCGCGGCGGCGCCGAACACCACGTTGGCCATCGGGGCGAGCTGGTCGGCGATGGCGACCTTCTTCACCATGCCGATCACGAAGATGGTCAGGCCCACCGAGAAGTTGCTCGCCCGCGGCCGGCCGAAGTCGTCGGCCAGCAGTTGTGGCAACATCTGGTCGTGGTAGACGATGGGACCGGCGGTGAGCTTTGGGAAGAAAGTGATGAACAGGGCGTAGCGCAGGGCGTCGCGGGGGCGGGCGGCGGCACGGTAGACGTCGACGAGGTAGGCGATCTGCTGGAACGTGTAGAACGAGATGCCCAGAGGCAGGGCGATCTGGCCGAGGCGGCCGAGGCCGAGGTTGTCGGCGATGAAGTTGGCGTACTTGTAGTAGCCGAGGAAGGCGACGTTGCCGGCGACGCCCGCGGCAAGGACGAGCTTGCGCCACAGCGCGGGCAGCGGGCGGCCCAGCAGCACGCCGAAAAGGTAGTTGGCGGCCACTGACGCGAGGATGGGCGGCAGCAGGCGTGCGGGGTCGTCCCAGCAGCAGAACGTCAGCGAGGCCGCGGCGAGCCACGCCAGAGCGGCCCATCGCCCGCCCAGCCGCGCGGCGAGGTAGAACGCCGCCACCACCGCAGGCAGGAAGAGGAGAACGAACTGATACGTTGTGAAGAGCACGAGTCTGCCTGGTTCGTTCCAAGGCCGCTACTTGGCGGCTGCGGGTTTGATGTCAAACGCGTGGAGGTTCTTCCCCCAGCGGGCGTACAGGCGTCCGTTGCAGATGGCCGGGTGGGAATACGTTGCGCCGTCGCCGCGGGGCAGAGAGAACCGGCCGGCGACGCGGAAACCATCCGCCTTCGGTTCGATCAGGAGCATCTTGCCGTTCTCGGTCAGGCCGTACAGCCGGCCGTCGGCGGCGGTGAGGGCGACCTTGGGGATCTCGGCGGTCCTCGCGACGTCCTTGCCGGTCGCCCAGTCCACGCAGAAGAACGACTTGCCTCCCAGGCGGCAACCGGTGGTGTACAGGCGCCCGCCGAGGAGGACGGCCCCGCCGTGGCAGTTGTCCAGGTCCTTGCGGAACCACGCCTGCCTGACGCCGTTGGCGTCGCCGGTCATCTCCAGCAGGGCGCCGCCCTGCGAATGGCCGGCCGCGATGAAGACGTGCCCGTCGCTGACGACCGGGCACGCGGCCGTCTGGCCGTAGGGCGCCGGCCAGGGGTGCTTCCAGAGGAGCCTGCCGGTGGCGGTCTCGACGGCCAGCGCCCAGCGAGCGGTCAGCGCAATGGCCATGCGGATGCCTTTGTGCGTGACGGGCACGCTCGAGGCGAAGCACGCGCGGTCGTCGTCGCTGGTGCAGGTCCACGCGGTGCGGCCGGTGTGCTTGTCGAGCGCCGCCATGGCGGTCTTGCCGCCCGGCGTCACCAGCACGCGGTTGCCGTCGATGACGACCGACTCGGCCAGCGCCCAGATGCCGTGGCGGACGCCGAATCGCTCATGCAGGTCCACCGCCCAGACCTCGTTGCCGTCCTGGGCCCGAAGGCAGGCGAGCCGGCCGGTGGGGTTGAGGTGGTACACGCGGGCGGAGTCGTAGGTCGGCGTGGAGCGCGAGCCGGGGCTGGCGCCGCGCCACGCCTTGCCGTTGGGCGCCTTCCAGAGGAACTTGCCATTGGCGTCCAAGGCGATGACGTGCTCGGCGTCGGCGAAGTCCCCGGCTGTGAAGATGCGCCCGGCGGCGATAGAGGCGCCGGAGTACCCGCCGCCGCAGTCGCCGTAGGTCCAGAGGAGCCTGGGGCCGCCCTCGGGCCAGGATGCAAGCAGGCCGGTCTCCGGGCTGACGTTGGTGCGTCCGGGCCCGTGAAACTCGCCCCAGGAAGGTTGGGTGGACTGGGCAAGGACGGGGGATGCCAGGAAGAGAGAAGAAACGATGCCGCACAGAGGCGTAGAGGAAAAGAGCGAAGAAGAGAAGCTGATCCTTTGCTTCATCTCTGTCTCTCTGTGCCTCTGTGTGGTCCTGGTCCCCGTCGTTACGCGTACTCTTTCACGTCCGCTTCGGGCACGCGGCGGATGTCGGCGCCCAGGGAGCGGAGCTTGTCCTCTATCTTCTCGTATCCGCGGTCGATGTGGTACACGCGGTGAACCACCGTCGTGTCGCGGGCGTTCAGTCCGGCCAGCACAAGCCCGGCCGAGGCGCGAAGGTCGCTGGCCATCACGGGCGCGCCGACCAGGCGTTTGACGCCGGCGATGATCGCGGTGGGGCCTTCCTTGTGGATGATCGCGCCCATGCGTCGCAGTTCCGAGGCGTGCATGAACCGGTCGGGGAACACCTTGTCGGTCACCGCGCTGTTGCCGTCGGCCACGCACAGCAGGCTCATGAGCTGGGCTTGCAGGTCCGTCGGGAAGCCGGGGTAGGGCAGGGCGGCCGCGTCGGTGGGCTGCAGGTGCCGCATCGTGCCGATCTCGGCCCCGCCGTTGACGCCCTCGATGATCACGCCGACCTCGCGCAGCTTCTCCGTGACGGCCATCATGTGGTCCAGCCGCACGTTGTTGAGCTTGATTTCGCCGTTGGTGATGGCCCCGGCGATCATGAACGTGCCGGCCTCGATGCGGTCGGGGATCACCGTGTAATCGGCTCCGTGCAGTTCCTCGACGCCCTCGATGGTGACGCGGGGCGTGCCGGCGCCCTCGATGTGGACGCCCATCGCCTTCAGGAAATCCGCCAGGTCGACGATCTCCGGCTCGCACGCGGCCGACTCGATCACCGTGCGTCCCTCGGCCAGGACGGCGGCCGACATGACGTTGCCGGTGCCCAGGACGGTGGAGCCGAACGGCCCGCCGAGGAAGATGGTGTTGCCCTTGAGCTTCTTGGCCTCAGCGACGATGTCGCCGCCCTCCAGCGTGATCTCGGCGCCCAGGGCGATGAGCCCGCGGATGTGCAGGTCCACCGGGCGCGAGCCGATGGCGCAGCCGCCAGGCATGGCGACGCGCGCCTTGCGGCGCTTGGCGAGCAGAGGGCCCAGGACGCACACGCTGGCGCGCATGGTTCGCACGCGCTCGTAGTTGGCGTGGACGCACGCCTCGTCCTGGACGTTGATGTGCAGGTGGTTCTCAGCGTCGCGGGTCGCCGACACGCCCAGGTCGCCCAGCACGCCGCACATGGTGCGGATGTCGGCGAGGTTGGGCACGTCGCGGAGGATGCACGGGCCTTCGGCCAGGATGGCCGCCGCCATGATCGGCAGCGCCGCGTTCTTCGAGCCGCTGACCCGCACCACGCCCTTGAGCCGATTGCCGCCGTTGATGACGAGAGTGTCCATAGGATCCTTCCGGGCGCCGCCACGGGTGCCAGCGCGCGCGACACACCCTACCGCGCGGGCGAGCGCCGACGCTAGGGGAAGTTGCTGGAAGCGAGGAGGAGGAGGACGGGAAAACCGGCAATTTCACGTAACCGTTCAGGCCTTCTTGTGGCCCGCGAATGCCCGCCGAACGGGCAACGCACCCGCTGGCCGGCATCCAGACCTTCAACCGATTCGACCATCAAAGGCATCGCCTTGCGTGCGGTTGCACAAGGACGATGCTCCGAAGATTCAAGCGAAGGGCCGCGAATGTACGATAACGTCCAGGACAGCCCAACAAGGAGCGGCCGGTGTGTCATAGCCCAGTAGTAATGTCAGGTTCCTGCCCAGTAAGAATGTCCGCTTTCCCCAAAGGATGAAAGGAAGGCGGATGAACAGGGATGGAGACCGGATCGAGATGAGTCGGCGAGATCGAGATCGATTGAAGGTGATGGCGATGGTGGTCGAGCAGAAGAGC
>CAYWTX010000520.1:0-1503 GCA_964461295.1 uncultured Planctomycetaceae bacterium
GGCTCCCCGCTGTTTCGTGTGGGTAGCTCTCGGGGGGCCTGCCCCCCAGCCCCCCCGGGATTTTGCGCTTTTGGGCCTGCCGGCAGGCGGGGAAGATGAGGCGGCCAGCCCGGGTGGACCGAGCTGGCTCGCCTGCCGTACAGGTCCCTGAGTCGGCGCTCGGGTTGCGTCCCCGCAGAGCCCTATCCTCCGCTCAGGTGGCTGGGATGATGCACGGTCCTGCGGGAAGGAAGCAACACGATGCGTAACCAGATGCAGGAACTGTTCCGGGTAGCGTTGGGCCTGGCCGAGCCGTGGGTGGTCAGCAAGATCGATTTCTCCAACGAGAAGTACCAGTTGGACCTTTGGCTGGACTTCCCTGCCGGCAGCCGGTTTGCCTGCCCGGAGTGCGGCCGGGCCGATTGCGGCGTCTACGACAGCACCGAGCGGAGTTGGCGGCACCTGAACTTTTTCCAGCACAAGACGTTCCTGCACGCCCGCCAGCCGCGGATCGAGTGCCCCGATCATGGGGTGAAGACCGTGGCGGTTCCGTGGGCGCGTCCCGGGGTGGGCTTCACGCTGCTGATGGAGGCCTTTGTGCTGATGCTGGTGCAGGGAGGAATGACGCCGACCCAGGCCTCCCGGCTGATTGACGAGCATGACACGCGGCTGTGGCGGGTGTTGCAGCACTACGTGGAGAAGGCGCGGTCGGAGGCGGACTTCTCGGAAGTGACGGTCCTCGGGGTGGATGAGACCAGCCGATCCAGCGGCCACAGCTACATCGCGGTGTTCATGGACCTGGACAAAGAGCACAGCCGGGTGCTGTTCGCGACGGAGGGCAAGGACGCCTCGACGGTGAAGAGGTTCCGGGAAGACCTGGAGGCCCACGGCGGCAAGGCGGAGCAGATCGAGGAGGCGTGCCTGGACATGTCGGCGGCGTTCATCTCCGGCCTGGAGGAGCAGTTTCCCCAGGCACAACAGACCTTCGACAAGTTCCACCTGATGCAATTGGTGACCGGCGCGGTGGATGAGGTGCGTCGGCAGGAGCAGAAGACGCACCCGGAGTTGAGAGGCACGCGGTATGTTTGGTTGAAGAACGAGTGGAACTGGACGGCCGGGCAGGCGGAGACGTTCGACGCCCTTCGCAAGAGCAAGCTGGCGACGGTGAAGGCGATGCAGCTCAAGAGCGTGTTCCAGGACCTGTTCGCGTTGGACACGGTGGAGGAGGCCGGGCCGCTGCTGCAACGGTGGTACTACTGGGCGACGCACAGTCGGATCGGGCCGATGATAAAAGCGGCCAAGACGATCAAGAAGCATTGGGATGGCGTGCTGCGATGGTTTACTTCGCGGATCAGCAACGGCGTGGTGGAGGCGATCAACGGCCTGATTCAGTCAGCGAAGATCAAGGCGCGTGGGTTCCGGTCAAGCCGCTACCTGATCACGATGGTGTACCTGATCGCCGGTAAGCTGGACTTCGACCTCCCGGCCGTCGGCTACCCTACCCACACGGAATAGCGAGGAGGC
>CAYWTX010000521.1:0-1733 GCA_964461295.1 uncultured Planctomycetaceae bacterium
CCGATCGCCTCGTTTCCGTCCTCGCCCGTCCGAATGCGGATGCACCGCGGCAGGTCCAGCACGAAGATCTTCCCGTCGCCGATCTGCCCGGTCCTCGCCCCGGCCAGGATCGCGTCGATCGTCGGCTGCACGTAGGCGTCATTCACCGCGATCTCCAACTTCGTCTTCCGCAGCAGGCTGCCGGCCTCCTTGTGGCTGCGGTACACCTCCGCCACGCCCTTCTGCCTTCCGCGCCCGACCACGCTGGTGACCGTCACCAGGTGAATCTCCTTGTCTTCCAGTCTCGCCAGAACCTCGTCCAATCGGTCCGGCTGAATGATCGCGATGACGTATTTCATGGGTTGCTTTCCTTGTTCGTTCCCGGATCCGCCGGATCCGTCAGATCGGACCGATTCCTTAATCGATCACCGTATACCCAGCTTCTTTGTGCTGCGTGAGGTCTAGGCCCACTCGTTCCTCGTGCTCGCCCACCCGCAGGCCCATCACCAGGTCCACGGCCTTGAACAGGACCAGCGCCATCACGAAGGAAAACACGATCGACACGCCCGACGCCTTGACCTGCGTCAGGAGCTGATCCAGCCCGCCCGCGCCGTAGAACAGCCCGTTCCTGCCGACGGCCGGGTTCACCTCTGCCGAGGCGAACAGGCCCGTGGCCACCGCGCCCCAGATGCCGCCCACGCCATGCACGCCGAAGGCGTCCAGCGAGTCGTCGTAGCCGCACCGCGTCTTCAGGAACGTCACCGCCAGCCAGGGCAGCGCGGCCGCCCCGACGCCGATGCACATCGCGCCCACCGGCGTAACGAATCCCGCGGCCGGGGTGATCGCGACCAACCCGGCGACGGCCCCGGTAATCATGCCCAGCGTCGTGGGCTTGCGGTGGAAAAACCAGTCCATTGTCGCCCACGTGCCGCCCGCGACGGCCGCAGCCGTGTGCGTCGCCACGAACGCGCTTGACGCCAGGCCGTTGGCGCCCAGGGCCGAGCCAGCGTTGAAGCCGAACCACCCGAACCACAGCAGCGCCGCGCCCAGCACCGCGATGGGCAGGTTGTGCGGCGGCGAGATCGCTCGCGGGTAGCCCTGCCGGCGACCCAGGACGATCGCGGCCGCCAGGGCCGATACGCCTGCGTTGATGTGCACGACCGTGCCGCCGGCGAAGTCCAGCGCGCCCCAACCGCCCATCAGGCCCATGAAGCCGCCCTTGCCCCACACCCAGTGCGCCAGCGGGTCGTACACCAGCGTGGCCCACAGGATCGTGAACACGCAGAACGCCGAGAACTTCATCCGCTCGGCGAACGCGCCGATGATGAGCGCCGGGGTGATCACCGCGAACATCATCTGGAAGATCATGAACGTGCTGTGCGGAATCGTTCCCGCGTAGTCGGCGTTGGGGACCGCCCCCACGCCCTTCAGGCCCAGCCAGTCCAGCCCGCCGATGATGCCGCCCTTGTCCGGCCCGAACGCCAGGCTGTAGCCCACCAGCACCCACTGCACCGAGATGATGCACAGGATCATGAAGCATTGCATCAGGACGGACAGCACGTTCTTCTTGCGCACCAGCCCGCCGTAGAAGAACGCCAGGGCCGGCGTCATCAGCATCACCAGGGCCGCGCTCATCAGCACCCACGCCGTGTCGCCGGTGTCGATCCTCGGCGCCGCGGCCGCGGCGTCGTCCGCCATCGCGGGCGCAACCAAGCTGGCCGCGGCCACGCAGCCGCCCAGAATGGGTAGACGCA
>CAYWTX010000522.1:0-17430 GCA_964461295.1 uncultured Planctomycetaceae bacterium
GCCCAGTTGTTGCGGGCGTAGTATCTGGTGGGGCGAGGCCAGTTGGCGACGCAGGAGATTCGGAGCACCTTGCCGATGGTTCCCGCGGCCAGCGCCTCGCGCAGGCGCAACAGTTCGGCGCTGTGGAGGTTCTGGAAGCCCACGAGGCACATCCGCCCGGCCTGGCGGAAGGCCGCGACCATCTGGTCCACCTCCTGTACGGTGGCGGCGGGCGGTTTCTCCAGGTGGGCATGGAACCCGCGCCGGGCCGTCGCCACGGCCAGGGCGGCGTGGCTGGCGATGCCGGTGCAGATGTAGACGATCTCGCATCGGCCGGCAACGGCGTCGAGCATCTCGACGGCGTCGGCGTGGAAGGCGGTCTGTTGTGCGGCGAGCTTGGGCGCGGCGGCGTCGCGTGCGGCGGCCTCGGCGTCGGCCGCGGCGACGATGTGGCAGCGCCCGCGCTGTGCGGCGGACAGCAGGCCATCCACAATCTGTGCCCCGTAGCCGCCGACGCCGATGATGGCAACGCGAAGCATGGTTTCTCCAAGGGTGGGGTCAGATTGTAACGCAGGGCCGAGAGGTAGGGAAGGCCCGCGCACGAGCCGCGCGTGGGAGCGTCTCTGCCGGACCTGGAATCTCGCGCAAAGTCGCGATGCGGTGTTGATGCGGCGCCGGCGGACCGCCGCCGCTGGCGGCATCAAGGCCGGAAGCGATCGCTCAATCAGCCGACCGGGCGCGACGGCGCCGCGGGAGCACGCCGCCCAGCGCGACGAGCATCAGGGCCGATGCCGGCTCGGGAGTGAACTGGATGTTGTCCACCCAGATGCTCTTGGTCGTCAATTCCCCGCTGACGGACAGGCCGAACTCGATCTTGGCCGGAGAATCCTGCCAGTTGCCCACGTCGGAGAGATACCGGTCCCACGAATTGGGCAAGGGCGTCGCGGCGCCCGCCAACAAGTCGATAGTCTGGATGATGTTACCCAGGACGAGGTCATCCAGGATGTAGAGCCTGGCCCAGTGCGACGAGTTGTTGACGAGGCTGTAGCCGACGTCGACGGACAGGGACGTGGCATCGGCGGGGATGTAGAACTTCTGGCTGAGGCCGGCCTGAAGGCTGTTCTGGCCCTGCTGTGACGCCAGATGCCCGTTGAGGCAGAGAAGGCCGATGGTGGGTAACGGGTCGGCGCCAACAGTGGTGAAGGCGCCGGCGGCCCCGGCCGGCGTCCAATTGGCCAGTCCGTCCTCGAAGCTGGGGTTGATGATACCTCCCTGGGCGGCCACCGCAACGACGAGGACGACGGACAACGCGCAGATCGAACGAGCACAGCACGTCATGGGAACTCCTCCTTACGAGTTACCCAACCGTTCCGAACTCAGGCCTCGGAACATGGCCATGAGCGTTTGAGCACCGAGTATTGAGCATTCCACTCAAGTACTGAGCGATCCACTTGAGCAATGAGCGTTTCACCACGAGCGTTGAATGTGCTAATTATACGCACATCTGGCGAATACCGCAAGGGGTTTTCCGCCGGGAACGCCGGAGCATTCTCCAGGAGGCGCGAAGCGGTCACGGGGCGGGCGCGGTTGTGGCGGGCTGACTCGGAAGCGTTGTCGGCCGGCGCCGGGCGTGGAAGGTCGGGCCCTTGAAATCCTGGAAATCCCTGCTGAACGACACTTTGATGGAGTGCTCCGGCTGGTCGATCGTGAACTCCGGCGGCAGCGTTGAGGGATCGACCGCCAGAACATAGCTGCCCGGCCGGAGATCAGAAAACAGGTATGATCCGTCCCGTGCCGTGATGGATTCGCTGATGAGTTTGCGGTCTTCGCCGCGCACCATGCGGACACGGACCCCCGCTATGGCGATGGTCTTGTCGGCTCCCTCCGTTTCCACTTTCCCGGAGGCGGAGATGACGGGGGTGACTGCGAGGTCGACCCGGCTGAGGTTGCCGGGTTGCGTCCCGGCCCCCTGTGCCCCGTGGACGACGGAGTAGATGGCCGGCACGGTTGTCATGTCGATAGTGACCCGCACGTTCTTGGCGTTCCACGGCGCGGCGAAACTGTAGTGCCCGGCCTTGTCGGTGGTCGTCCGCCGCCGCTCGTCCAACAGCACGCCAATGCCTTCCAGCCCTTCTTCTCCTTCGTCCAGAATGCCGTTGGCGTTGTAGTCCACGAAGACGCGCCCATGTATGCCGCCGGAATCGGGGTTGATCCTCTTGCGGCTGAGCACGGCCGGGCGTCCCCGGTCGAAGGCGATCAGGTCGGTCAGACTCACGAAGGCCAGCACCCGCCATTCCCTGTCTTCGTAGTCCACCCGCATGCCGACCGAATGGCTGCGCTCGGAATCCAGATACAGGTTGACCCGGCTGGATAGCAGGTTGCTCTGGGTGTCGATGTCCCGACCGAGGTGGTTCTCGACGGCCAGTTCGTACGGGACCCGGAAACTGGAGGCGTGGTAGGCCCAGATCCTGCGTTTGTCGCCGTGCTCCTCGGTGTAGCGAGCGCCGACGCGGTGGTCGGACGACAGCCAACTTCGCACCTCGATCTCCCGAGACGGCGTCAGGTAGCTGGGGATTCCCCTCAAGGACAGGCCGTCCAGCAGGTCTCTGCCGATGACGGCGAGGTCGTCGCCCCATCGCTCTTCCAGAGAGGCTTCCACGCCGGCCCAGGGACCCGACCTGATCGAGATGCTCTTCAGCAAGCCATTGACCTGCCCCGTGCCCATCCTGTCCACCTGCGCCTCCAGGCTCGTACGCGGCAGAATGCTGGTGTGTGCCCTCAGCGAGGCGTATTTCAGGCCGTCAGGGTCGGCGGGCTCTTCCTGGCGGACCCATTCCACCCCGCCGACCGCGGCCGCGACGCCGACCGTCTTGGCGATGTCCCACCGCCCGGTCACCTCCCAGCCCCGCCGGTTGCGCAGTATCGGGTCGCTCCCGTCGAAGTAGTTCTGCCCGTAGTGGTACAGGTCGCCCTGTAGGGTCAGCCCGGTCACCGGGAACAGTTGCCAGGACAGGATCCCCGCCGCCCCGTCGTACCGGTCGTCGCCTCGCCCCTCACCGTCGCTGAAGCCCGCTTCCGCGGACATCAGGAACCGGCTGGAAGGACTCCAGTACACAGGAATACCCAGATGGGAACTGGAGGTCGCGTAGCTCCTGTCGCCCAGGATCGCCGCGTCCTCCCGGTACAAGTCCTTCTGCGTCGCGCCGGCCGCACCCACGGTCAGCTCGTCCGTCAGTCCGTACAACAGCTTTGCCGAGGCCGCCTGGCCCCACAGCCGCCCCGCGCTGACTCGCTCCCTGGGGTCATTCTCCGCCAGGTAATTGGATCGGATTCTCCGCGAGCCGGCCTCCGCCTGATAGATGGCCCTGCCGGCGGGCAGGAGCACGCGAGTATCGAGGAACTCCTGGTCGAGCGACCGCACCGTCCCCTCCGGCTCGGTGATCACCACGCGAGCCTGGACCAGCGAGCCGACGGGCATCTGGACATCCTCAAAGCGGTAGCGCCCCATGCCCGGCTGAGTGTCCTTGTCCGCGACGACCTCCTGCGTGTCGACCAGCCGGTTGTTGACGAACAGGTCCACTCTGGACCCGAGGCGGGCCAGCCCCTGGAACTGATGCGACCGGTCATACAGACCCGCCACGTTGTTCAAGGTCGTGACGTCCGCCAGGTCCGCGTCGGTGAAGCCCGACAGGGCCGTCAATTTCGCCCCGGTCAGCGAGGCCCTGGGAAAAGCCAGCCGTGTAAGCCCCACCACGTGGTCGCCCAGCACCAGTTCGAAGCGGTTGCCCTGGTACACCCAGCTCCCCCAATCGATGCGCACGTCGGGATACTCACGCGTCCATTCGGTGTCGCCGTCCTGCCTCACGTAGCCCGGATGCGAAAGGCGCAGCTTGTACGCGCCCCCCAACGCCCTGCCCCACAGCGTCTCCGTCGGCGGATGCACACTCAGGCGATGGCTGGTCTCGGTGCCCCTTCGCCGCCATTCGCGATCCGCCTTCAGCGAGTATTCCACCATCTGCAACCAACTGTCTTCCGGTCCGGCCGGCGGATGCAGCTCGGGCAACTCCAGGCCGAGTTCGTGGGCAGCCGCCGTTTGCCTCGCGATTCCCTTGACCTGCCATACCCTGAGCGTTCTGGGCACGTCGATCCGGTAGGCGTACTGCTCCTCGTTCCATGCGACCGTCACCGCCAGGACATTCGCGATTTCGTTCGGGGAGATGAACACTTCGGGCCGGTTGGACAGTTCGGTGGCGCTGACGACGACCAGAATCGACCTGCGTTGCCCGCCGGCATCCCGCAACTCCTGCTTCGCGATGTCCAATACGAACTTGCCCGCGGCCGATTCCAGGACGTACAGCCCATCCTGCTCGGTGAACCTGGCTTCGAGAACCCGAGCCAGCCGCCCCAGCGGCAGCAGATAGGCGTTCTTGTGGACGATCCGCTCCATGTCGTCGAGCGTGAAACGCTGCCGCGACCGCCGTCCGACGACGGTCAGGCCGATGACCTCAGTGACGACGCCGCTGGCGGCATGGGCGCCTTCGACGGGCGGAGGAACCGCGGTCGAGTCGGTGGGAGACCCGGCCGCCGGGCCACTGGCCGGGCGTGTGGGATCCGCGGTCGCGGGATGGCTGGCAGCCGGCGCACTGGTTGTGGGGCGATCGCCCGGTCGGGTGGCCGCCGGTTGTCCGCCCTGGACATGCGCCGAACCCAGCGATAGCAGCGATAACAGGATCCAGGCAGGAACTCGCTCCCCCATTCTGACCAGGCGCATACCGGCCGGGGGCTCTCGATTCGCCCATCGTGATACCATTGGGTCTCGCACGGATCTGCATGGCGAGCGATGAGTGGAAATTCGCCAAACCAACGAGCCCATGCTACCTGGGCGAAGGCCGGAAGGCAAACGCAATCAGGACGAATAAGCCCCCAGGATGCGGCAGAACCTTCCGGTACGTCACAAGCAAGGCCTGCCTAAGATTTCCAGCCCATCCGTCGGTGGAGACAGTGGTGACCGATTGCCGGAATCTCCCGCCGCACCCAGCGCCGGCATGAGCGAGGCAAGGCCCGGGCCGTCGCATGGGCCGTGTCACTTGGTGATTGGGCCTTTCCCGGCCGAGCCGCCGGCGGGGCGAGCGGAATTCGCGTCGTCCGCGGGGGCGATCTTTTTCGGCGGCCGGTCACGAGCGGGCCTGGAGGCCGGAGCGGCGGGCGCGGTCCAGTGGATTTTCTCCTCGGCGGTCAGCGGCTTGTCGGTCTCCGGCGCCGTGCACCGCACGCGGAAGGTGTAGTCGCCCGCGGGCAGCGGCTTGATGAGGTTGCCAAACAGGGCAGTACTTCCTCGGAAAACGTAGGATTTCGCCAGGGGGCCGGACTGCAGCACCGTGCCGGCGGAGTCGGCGACCTCATAGGTGGCGGCGCACCCCAGTCGGCCTTCTCCCGTATTGGCGACCGAAACCAGCAACTCGGGCTTCTCCGCTGTGCCGCGAAGCTGAAGGGCCTTGATCTTCCCCTCGTACCGCACTTTGCCTACCTTCCCGAAGATCGGCACCAGGATCGAGGGAATGACCTGGACCGCGAACTCGCGCCCGTTGGCGTCGGCGCCCTTGTGCGTCTGCGGATTCAGCGACTCGATCTCCATGCCCGCCCAGTACTCGCCGGGATCCAGCTTGCCTCGGGGCAGTACGATGAACCGGACCTGGCGCTTGGCGTTGGGCGGCAACTCGAACTCCGCCGGGTTGAACTTGATCATGCCCGCCATCGAGTACGGGCTGTCCTTGGGCCGCACAATTCCCCTGCCCTCCAACGTGAAGAAATTGGCGGCGACCCGGTACCGTTCCACCTTCTCGCCGGTGTTCGTGACCTCGAAACTGCCGGACGGCCTGCCCTGGTCCAAGGCCACCTCGACATACGACGGCGCGATCCGAAGGCCTCCGTTGGCCAAGGGGGCGCTGAGAGCGATGGCCAGAAGGGCAGCGCATCGGTGCCTGCACAGCTTCGTCATGGCAGCCGTCTTCCTTTCCTTGTTTCCCGTCCATCGGCACTGTTCTGCTTCCAAAGCGGCACGGGCGTGGGCGGCGGAGCTGTCGAGCATGGTGTGTGTGGGTTCAACTCTCGGACAGGGAATGCTTAGCCACCGGTACCGGTGGGCTGGACAAGTGCGGTGAGGCGAACGTAGCCGCCGTACTGGCCCTGGGGCTTCTCCGGGTCGCTCTGGTTCCAGGTCACCGTGACGTCCACGGGCTGGCTGAAGTGATTGTTCTGGCTGCTCTCGAACAGGATCGACTCGCTCAACTGGGTGGCGAAATCGCCCACCGGGGCACCGGGGCCTGTGAAGGCGGCCGTGTTGCTTCCGGCGTTCATCGGGGTAGCATCCGAGGGCTCGATCACGGCACCCTCGGCGGCTTCCAGGACGATCGGGGGGACTTCAGAGTTGGCCTTTGTGCCCTTGTATAGGTCCGAGGCCTCGACGAACAGGGACATGGCCTGGGTGTTGCCTTCCACCTGGAAGGTCACGGTGACGGCAACCAGGCCGCCTTGGATGTTGACCGGGGGCGGCACATTGGAGACGTTGACCGCCACATTGGGGTTAACGTTGATCAACACCTTGGCCACAGCGGAAGAACTCAGGTCGGCATAGGCCCACGAGGCCATGCCGACTACGGCCAGCAATGTAACTAGCAGTGCAACCTTCTTCATGTCTGAATCTCCTTTTCGACTTTCTACCTAGAGGTTCCATGCCCAACAACTCCGCCGCTCGCGCCCGTGTTCCGCCCGGAAACGGGGTTGAGCCCTTGGCGGCCGACTTCGTTCGTTTCGTCAATCAGTAAGTGCAGTCCGCAACCGCAACGGTTGCCGCAGTTCCATCCGCCGGACAGCCTTCAGAGAAAGGCCGCGGCAGGCGCAGACCTACCTCCATCTAAGACGTAACCCGGCGATGGCCGTCAACACAGGCCATGAATTGGTGCGCCCAAGCATCCTGCTGTAGACGTGAACCGCCGAAACCCCGGCAAGATCCGTCCTGGCCTTTTCCTTGTTAGTGACACCCACGGCATTCGTGTCGCCGAGGCGCCCACTACAGCCTGCGCCCGCCGCGCTTCGGCCGCCGACGTGCACAAGCACTTCCGTCCTTCTTCGCGGACCTCCCTTTGGCCTCGCCGAAGGAAATCCCAGCCTATGCAATTGCTTCTTACACAGCGTATGCAGTTCGGCCGCTTTCTTAAATGAATTCTTCTTTCAGGATTTGTCGACCGATTGCCGGACCGCCCAGAACCGCCCCTCTTGACAACGATCTACCTGCCGCATACAAAGGAGTTACGGGTACATTGGGGCGGCAGAGCGGAGCCCTTCACTACCTCCCAGATTCTGTGGTGTTCAGGCCAAGCGGGGACGGCCCCGGATTCAGCGCAGGCCCCGTGCCTGACGATGGAGAGAGATGGCGCCAGGACTTCGCCGCGAGTCCCGATGATGCAGATGCCGCATGCCGACAGCCGTGGCGCCTGGCCCTCAGGGCGACAGGCCGTGTTCTTCGGTCACCTTGCGCAGGAACCCCTGTGCGTCGCGCAGCGCCCGCCTCGCCGCGGCCGCGCCCAGCCCGCGGCAGTGCATCGCGATGGCCGTCTTCACCTCGCCGCCGGCGCGTTTCAGCAGGCGTTTCGCCGCCGCGCGGGGCAGGTCCGTCGCGGCCATCACGATCCGTTCGCCGCGGTCGCGGAGCTTGGCGTTGGTGGCCCTCAGGTCCACCATCAGGTTGCCGTAGACCTTGCCCCCGCGGACCATCGCCGCCGTCGTCAGGGCGTTGAGCACCAGCTTGGTGGCCGTGCCGGCCTTCATCCGCGTCGAACCTGTGATCACTTCGGCCCCGACGACCGGGCAGATGACCACATCGGCCTGGACCGTGTCGCGGACTTCCGGCGCGCAGGTCACGAACAGCGTGGCGGCGCCGCGCTGGGCCGCCCGTCGCACGGCGGCGCGGACGAAGGGAGTCAGCCCGCATGCCGCGATGCCCACCACCACGTCGCGCTCGCCGACGCGGCGCTTGTCGATGGCGGCTGCGCCCTGGGCCTGGCGGTCCTCGGCGCCTTCCACGGAACGCACCAGGGCCCGCCGCCCGCCGGCGATGATTCCCTGCACTCGCGACGGCGGCGTGCCGAATGTGGGCGGGCACTCGGCCGCGTCGAGCACGCCCAGCCGTCCGCTGGTGCCCGCGCCCACGTAGAACAGCCGCCCGCCGCGAGCGAAGCGGTCCACGATGACGTCCACGGCGCGGGCGAGTTGGCGGCGCTGCCGCCGCACCGCCGCGGCTACGCCCGCGTCCTCGGCATTGATGACGTCGACGATGCCGAGGGAATCCATGCGGTCGATGCCGGCCGAGCGGGGGTTGCGTTGCTCGGTGGTGAGGAGGGAGCGGTTGTTCATGCGTGATGCATCCCGCGTATGAGCCAGCACGTTCGCGCGTCCTCCGCGGGCTCGTCGTTCGGCGGCCAGACGAACGCCAGACAACCGGCGATGGGTTCCTCCCGCGAACGCAGGAGGCCGTCGGCGAGGCGGAGCAGTTCGATGATCTGGTCGCGCCGGGCCCTCCCGAAGTCGCTGGCGGCGTCCCTCAATGCCAAGCCCGTGTCGCTGGCGTCCTGGCCCTTCGGACTCCGGCGGGCCAAGCGACGCTGCTCCGTGCCGGCCACGCGGCGGCGGCCGGCGTGGTCGCGCCGCTCGCACCACCGCTCGCAGTAGTTGAAGAGGCCGCCGATGAACTTGTTCCTTGTGCGGGGCATGGGCGCAAGCATAGCCGTTGCCGCGGGCGAGGGGAAGAGACCTGGACGCAGACCTGGGCGTAGGCGATAGCGGAGAAGGGGGGATCGCCCACGGATTCTCTCAGCCCCTTGGGCTCAAGAAGAACACTTCGCCCACGGCCAGAATCCCCTGCCGCACCCGTTCGTCGTGGCCCGGCGAGTCGGTGTGGAGTGTCCGGCCGGCGGCCCGTAGGAGGGCAAGCGCAGCTCCCGCACTACCAGGCAGCGACTCAGAAGGACCTCAGACTTCAGGAAGAATGTGGCTCGGAAGAATGTGGTTCGTTGCTTAGACGCCGCCAACGCCGTAGTCTGTTTCCCATGCCGACGCCACGCCGAAGGGGATCGACGACCTGGGCGCGATCGACCGGGCGACTTCCCGTTGAGGCGTACGGAGAGATCCCATGTCCCTTCACATCCTTGCCGGTGAGTTCAAGGGCCGCAAACTGCTGCCGCCGCCGCGGCAGGCCGAGACGCGCCCCATGACCGGGCACATCAAGAAGTCGCTGTTCGGCATGCTCGGGCCCTGGCTGGAGGGGGCGGTCGTCGTCGATCTCTACTGCGGCACGGGCACGTTGGGGCTGGAGGCGCTGTCGCAAGGCGCGGCCTCGTGCTGCTTCGCCGACCGCGACGGCGGCGTGCTCGCCGCGCTCAAGGAGAACATCCGGACGCTCGGCGTGGCCGGACGGTGCACGCTCTGGGGCGGCGACGTGACGGCCCGGCTGGCGGGGCGCCTGGCATCCGTCGGCGGGGCCGTGGACATCGCGTTCGTCGATCCGCCGTTCGAGACGGCGAGGCATTGGTCGTGGCGGCAGGCGGAGGGTACAATCTTTGTTCCGCTGGCCGAGCACCTGGCGACCGACGGAATCGTGGTGCTCCGTCTGCCCGACGACGTGCAGCCGCCCGAAGCGCTGGGCCGCTTGCGCGTGCAGAGGGTCAAACCATACGGCGGCATGAGCGTCGTCTTCCTTGCGTTCGGAGAACGGATACCGGAAGACCGGGGAACAGCCGCCGCCGACGACGACGAGGACGAGCGGGACCGGGAGACGGCCGAGGACGATTCCTGACGGAGCGGCCTGCCCGCTTCAGCGGGTAGGTCTTGCTGTTCTTGTTCGTTGCGATTCCTGTGCCTCTGTGGTGAATGCGCGATGCCGAGATCATCGTACCTGTACTTCGAGCCTGACAAGGCCGGGAAGCTGAAGAACCTCAACCTGCTGGCGCGGCAGGCCGTCGAGGGGTTCATTTCCGGCCTGCACCGCAGCCCGCACAAGGGCTTCAGCGTCGAGTTTGCCGAGCACCGCGAGTACACCTCCGGCGACGACGTTCGGCACATGGACTGGGTGGCCTGGGGGCGCACCGACCGCTACTACATCAAGCAGTACGAGCAGGAGACCAACCTCCGCACGTACGTGCTGCTGGACACGAGCAACTCGATGGCCTACCGCTACGGCGGCGGGATGACGAAGTTCGAGTACGGCTGCTTCCTGTCGGCGTGCCTGGCGTACCTGATGGCCCGCCAGCAGGACATGGTGGGGATGATCGCGTTCGATGAGCGGATGCGGTTCCACCTCACCCCGGGCTCAACGCCCGCCCACATGGACCGCGTGTTCAGGAACCTCGAGGGCTTGCGGCCGGGCGGAGGCACGCGGATCGGCCCGACGTTCCACGACCTGGCCAACCGCATCGAGAAGCGCGGACTGGTGATCGTGATCTCGGACCTCTACGACGACCCCGCCGAGATCATGAAGGCCCTCCAGCACTTCGTGTACAAGAAGCACCAGATCATCGTGTTCCACTTGCTGGACCCGGCCGAACTGGACTTTCCGTTCAGGAAGATCCTGTCCTTCGTGGACATGGAGACGAGCGAGCGGCTGCTGGTGGACCCGCGGTACGTCCGCGAGGGCTACCTCGAGGAGATGCGCGCGTTCGTGGACAACTACCGCCGCGAGTGCGGCAACCGCAACATCGAGTATGTCCTGACGACGACGGAGAAGCCCTACGAGGCGATGCTGCTTCAGTACCTGGCGAAGAGGAAGATGATGTTCGGATAGAGCAAACGCCCGCAACAGGCAGATGGACGGAGCCGGGGCGTGTCGCCCCGGTCGCTTCCGATAAGGCGCCGTCACGGAATAACTTGTTCACGTTTCCCAGGTGGCACAGGTCTCCGACCTGTGCTGCACAGCTTGGAAAGCTGTGCCACCAAGACTGGCTTGCTCAGGTTATTTCGTGACGGACCCTGACAGGACCTCGCAACCAACGGGATGTTCCTCGCCTTCACATTCGACTCGCCGTGGCTTCTGCTGGGCCTGCTGGCCGCGGCGATCCCGTTCGC
Source organism: uncultured Planctomycetaceae bacterium (assembly GCA_964461295.1). Lineage (GTDB taxonomy): Bacteria > Planctomycetota > Phycisphaerae > SM23-33 > SM23-33 > CAYWTX01. The sequence continues at coordinate 11,095 of CAYWTX010000522.1, forward strand.
GCTGCACCTGCTGTCCAGCGTGCGGGCGCGGGACATGATGTTTCCCACGCTGCGATTCCTGCGCCGCAGCATGGAAAAGACCGCCCGGCGCCGTCGCCTTCAGCACTGGTTGCTGCTGCTGCTGCGGGCCGCACTGTTCGCCCTGCTGGCCATCTGCGTGTCCGAACCGCTGAGCCGCGCCGCCGGAGGCTGGCTCGGCGGCTCGCCTTCGGCGGCCGTCGTCATCGTCGACAACGGCTACTCCATGGCCGCCGCCGGCGAGGGCGCCACGCGCCTGGAGCGGGCCAAGGCGGCCGCGAACGCCCTGCTGGGCGGTGACGACAAGCCGGTCCTGGCGGCCGTGCTCACCGCCAACGACGCCCACAAGTCGCCGGGCCTGACGGCCTCGCTGGAGGACCTGCGCTCGGGGGTGGCCAGGGCTCGGGTCGGCTATGGGCGCGTGAACCTGGCCGGGCGGCTGAAGGCGGCGTACGAAATGCTGGCCGGCGACTCCAGCGCCCGCAAGGCGATCTACCTATTCAGCGACCTCCAGCGGACGACGTTCGAGGAGGTTGCCGCCCTGGACGCCAACTCGCTGCCCAAGGCACGCGACGTGCACCTGCTGGTCGTCGACGCGGCGCGCGGCGACGTCGCCAACGTCGGCGTGGCGAGCCTCGACATCACCGGGCGGCGCGTCGTCGACAGCGTCGTCGAGTTCACCGCCGAACTGGTGAACTCCTCGGCCACGGATCGCACGGTGGACGTGGCCCTGGATCTGGACGGCGTGGGCGTGATGCGTCGCGTGCGGAAGACCCTCGCGGCCGGCGGCATGCCCGGCAGCAGCGCCTTGGTGCGGTTCCACCATCGATTCGCCGCCGGCGGGCTTGTCACCGGCAAGGTGGCCATCGACGCGACGGACGACCTGGCGGCGGACAACGTGCGGCGCTTCGCCCTGACCATCGGCGACCGCGTGCGGGCGCTGGTGGTGGCCGATAGCGGCGCCGACGCCAACACGGGCATGCTCGCGCCGGCGGCGATGCTGCTGCTGGCCCTGGATCCCTACGACGACCGTAGCCAGCCCTGGCCGATTCGCCCGCGCACGGTGGACATCGGCGAGTTCGGCGCCGCCGACCTGTTCGCCTCCGACATCGTGTTCTTCGCCGACGTGCCTCGCTTCAGCGAGGCGCAGGCCAAGGCGATCGTGGCGTTCGTGGCCGGGGGCGGCACGGCCATGTTCTTCCTCGGTCCGGCCACCGACGTCGCCGCGTACAACGAGCGGCTCGTGCAGCAGGTGCCCGCCGAGGGCGGCCTGCTGCCCTCTCGCCTGGGCGCTGCCGTGGGCGAGGTAGGCCCGGCCGCCAGGAGCTTCAAGGTCGACAAGGTCGATACCCGGCACGAGTACTTCGCCGGCCTGTACGAGAGGCACGCCGACTACCTCACCGTGGCGGCCCAGCGGTACTACCGCTTCGCGGGCCCCGTGCCGGGCGAGCGGACGCTCGTGCGGCTGGAGGGCGGCGACGGGCTGGTGCAGTGGAAGCCGTTCGGCTCGGGCCGGGTGGTGGTGTGCACCACGACGGCGAACCCCAAGTGGACCAACCTGCCGATCAGCGGGCTGTTCCTTCCCTTGGCGGCGCGGGCCAGCCTGCTGGCCCGGCGCGACCCGCAACGCGACGCCGCCGACCTGACGCCCGGCTCGCCGGTGGCGATCTGCCCGAGCTTCGCGGCCCTGGAGCCGCCGGCCGTGGGAGAGAAGCTCTTCGTGCAGGTGACGGCGCCGCCGGGCGTGCCGTCGCCGAGCCCCGTGCCGTTGACGCAGACGCCCGAGGGGCCGCGGGCCGTGTTCATCGACACCGGCGAGATCGGCCTGTACCGCTGGCAGGTGGTGCGGGCCTCGGGCGGCAAGGGTCCCTCGGGGGCGTTCGTGATCAACCCGTACGGCCCGGAGTGCGCCCTGGCCGCGATGCCGCCCAAGGTGTTCCAGCGGCTGCTGAACGTAAAAGGCCTCGAGCGAGTCTACGTGGCCGGCAGCCTGGAAGCCGTCAACGCGCTGGCGACGGCGGAGTCCAAGGGGCGGAACTGGTGGGACCTGCTCGCGGCCGCGGCCATCGTGGTGTTGGTGTTCGAATCGGTGGTGGCCAATCGCCGCAACCGCGAGGAAGACGCCGTGGCGGAGCACCTCAAGGCGGCGTAAGGGGCGCGTCGGGCAATCTCGACCCTACCCGTAGACCTCCGAGCGATGTGCGATGTCGACCACGTACACAACGTGATCGCGTTCGCCGATGCGGTAGACCACCCGCCAGTCGCCCACTCGGAATCGCCGCAGCCCCGCAAACGGCCCCCCCAGCGGTTTGATGTTGCCATGGTGCAGGGGGTCCGCCTCCAACTGACGAAAGCAGCGGGCAAGTTTCAGAGCCAGAGGCCGATCCGCCTTGGCGAAGAACCTCCGAGGGCTTGGCGCCAACTCGACCCTATACATCGGAGCGGACCTTGCGCCAGTCGACGCCGCGGCCTGCCGCGATGTCCCGCTCGGCCGCCTCAATCCGGCGGCGGGCACGGGCGGCGCCGGCAAGACCGCCTTGAGCAGTCTTGCCCGCCGGCGTGTCGAGGAAGGCCAGGAAGCTGGCCGCGACCTTCAGTCTCTCCGGCGGCAACTTCTCGATGACTTCCTTCGCCCTGTTGCGAAGCTCTGTTGTGCTCATGCCGTATCCTCGCCCGTCTATCGCAACCATCATACCATCTTCACCGCCGAAAGTGCCATTGGGGCGCGGGTTCCCGGCGGATTGCCCGCCCGTCGTCCTCGTGCGTGGAACTCGCGGCATAGCCGAAGAGGCCGCGCTGGCGACGGCGGAGTCCAAGGGGCGGAACTGGACGAAGCCGACCCGGGACCTGCCATTTCGTCCGCCTCATGCCTCGGCGACCACGTCGGCGAGAATCGCGTCCGCGAGAAAGAAGAACGGCTCGGCGATGCGCACGTGCGTGGGCGTGGCGATCAGCCCGCCCAGACGCACATGCAGGGCCGTGCTGCGCGGGAACACCTCCAGCACGTCGAGGCCGAACCGCTGGCGGAAGGCCGCTCGATCCAGCCCCTCCACCAGCCTCAGGGCGAGCATGGCCGTTTCGGCCATCAGCGTCCGGCCGGTGAGATGCTCGCCCTCGCACGGGGGATCGCCGCCAGCCTGGAGCGACTCGACGTACGCCCGCACGTCCGGCCGGTTCGTTCGCCGCCGCCCGGCGAGGTAGCTCGTCGCGGCCGGGCCCAGGCCCAGGTACTCCTCGTTATGCCAGTAGACCAGGTTGTGGCGGCATCGTCGCCCGGGGCGAGCGAAGTTGGAGGTTTCGTAGTGCTCCAGACCCGCGCCCGCCGTCGCGGCAATCGCGGCACGGTAGCACGCCTCCTGCGTCAATTCGTCCATTTCCGCCAGCAAGGAGGCATCCCTCGCCGCCGCCAGCGGCGTGCCCGCCTCGTAGCTCAGGCAGTAGCAGCTCAAGTGCTCCGGCCGCAGGGCCAGCGCGGCCTCCAGCGTGGCGCGCCAGGTGGCCGGCGTCTGGCCCGGCAGGCCGTAGATGAGGTCGAGGGCGATGTTGCCGACCCCGGCCGAGCGAAGGGTCGCGACGGCGTCGGCGACGTCGCCGGGGGCGTGGATGCGTCCGAGGAGTTGGAGTTCCCGCGGGTGGAGCGACTGCGCGCCGACGCTGACGCGGTTGACGCCCGCGGCGGCCAGGGCGGCGGCCTTGGCCGGGTCGAGCGTGCCGGGGTTGGCCTCGACGGTCCACTCGGTGTCCGGGCCGGCCAGGCCGCGCAGCGGCGCCAGCAGCGTTGCCAGGTCGTCCACGGCCAGGGCGGTGGGGGTCCCGCCGCCGACGAAGATGGATCCCAGCGGGGGTTGGAGTTGCCCGGCGTGGCGGGCCAGTTCGGCGCCCAGCGCATCGAGGAACGCCTGCACGTCGGGCCTGGCGCGGGCCGGGTCGGCCAGCGGGATGGAGTAGAAGTCGCAGTACCGGCACTTGCGAACACAGAAGGGAACGTGGATGTACAGGGCTCGCGCCATCGTGGACCCCATCTTTTCTCTTGCAGCGCCGGTCGGACGCAATAGAATAGTTCCGGCGTCATAGGTGCGTGGCGGTCGTTCCCGAGACACAGCATACTGCACGGTGAGGCATCGCAATGGAAGTCAAGCTGGTCATGTTCAAGCCGAACGGTCAACGCAGGGATTTCGACGTCAAGAAGCCGTTGACGATCATCGGGCGCGGCGAGAACTGCGATTTGCGGATTCCGCTGGTAAGCATCTCCCGCAGGCACGCCGAGGTCGCGTTCACCGGCGCGGCACTGAAGGTCAAGGACCTGGCCAGTTCCAACGGCACGTACGTCAACGGCAAACGCATCAACGAGTGCGCGCTGAAGGCCGGCGACCGCCTGGTCGTGGGGTCCATCGTTTTCACCGTCCAGGTCAACGGCGAGCCCGAGCAGATCGCCCCCGTCGCCGCCCGCCGCGGAAAAAAAACCGCCGAGGAAGTCGTCGAGCTCGAAGCCGACGTCGCCACCCGGCAGGAACCCGAAGACCTTCTCTCGGATGCCTCGCAGGGCACCGAGGATGACCTCGACCCCATCTCGGCCCTGGAAGCCCTTGCCGGCGACAGCAAGAAGGTCAAGAAGAAGTGACGCGGGAACCGGCTCGAGTCGTGCCCGGTCAGCTTCGCTGATCGGGCGGGTTGGCGTCCTGGGGCTTGGGCGCCGTTTCCGGGCCGTTGCGGGCCAGGAAGTCTTTGAGCATCGATGCGGCGGCCACCGCGTCCTGCAACGAGCGCCGCTTCATTCGCGTCATGTGCCCGGCCAGGAGGCCGTCGGCATCGAAACTGCTCAGCCGCTCGTCCCACAGGCGGACGTCCAACCCGGTCATTTCGGCCAGGCGTACGGCCCACTGTCGCGCCAGTCGCCCCTGGGGTCCCTCGCTGCCGTCCATGTTGATCGGCCAGCCGACCACCACGCCGTCCAAGCCATACTGGGCGGCCGTCAGGGCCACCTTGGCGGCGAGCGTCTCGAGCCCCGCGGCGTCCAGCACCGACAGGGGAGTGGCGATGCCCTGTTCCGTGTTTCCCACGGCCAGGCCGATGCGCTTCCTGCCGTGGTCGATTCCCAGCCATCGCGACATTGCGGTCACACGTACTTCGGGCCGTGCTGTTTCTCGATCAGCTCGACCAGTTCCTTGAGGCGCTGGCTGTCGCTCTTGGCGCACACGAGAGTGGCGTCGGAGGAATGCACGATCACGCAGTCGTCGATTCCGAGAACGGCCAGCAGGTGCCCGTCCTCGGTGGCCACGACGTTGCGGTAGCTGTCGACGAGGACGACCTTGCCCGCCACCACGGTGTTGTCGGCGTCGTCGCTCTCGCCCACCTCTTCCAGCGCCGGCCAGGACCCCACGTCAAACCACTCGCAGGCCAGTTCGACCATGAACACCTTGCGGGCCCGCTCCATGACGGCGAAGTCGATGCTGATGCGTTGCAGGGAGGGGTACGCGGCCGCCAACAGCGGGGCGATGTCCTTGTCCTCGCGCGAGGCCTTGCCGATGCCGCGCAGGGCGTCGAACGACGCGGGCAGGAACTCCGCCAGCGCCTCGCGGATCGTCTTGGCCTTCCACACGAACATGCCGCTGTTCCAGAAGTACTCGCCGCTGTCGACGTACTGCCGCGCGAGTTGGTGGTTGGGCTTCTCCTTGAAGCCCTGCACCGGGCGGGCGCCGTTGCCCAACTCGCTGCCGCTGTGGATGTACCCCAGCCCCGTGTTAGGCCACGTGGGACGGATGCCGAACGTCAGCAGCGCGTCGGGGTGTTCCTCGGCCGCGCGGATCGCCGCACGCACCGACGCCTGGAACTGCTCGATGGGGCGGATGACCTGGTCGGCCGTGAAGACCGCCATCGTCGCCTTGGGCTCGCGGGCGTCGATCAGTTCGGCCGCCAGGGCGACGGCGTTGGCGGTGTCGCGCCCGACGGGCTCGCCGACGACGTTCTGCGGCACGATGCCGGGCAGGGCGCCGCGAACCGAGTCGGTGTAGTCGGCGTTGGTGATGATGAGGATGTTCTTGGGGCTGAACAGACCTTCCAGCCGCTCGACGGCTAGGTGCATGAGGGTCTTGCCGCCCAGCAGCGGCAGGAGTTGCTTGGGGCGTGACAGACGGCTCCACGGCCAGAGCCGTTTGCCGGCTCCGCCGGCCAGAATCACCGCATAGCGCGTCATGGCTTCTCCTCGACCGGGAGCCGCGACGTGAGCTGCGCGAGCGTCCCCAGTGTCTGCCATAGTGTATAGCGGCTTCCCGGAAGTTGCACGCAAGAAGAGGGCGGCAGGAGGCAGAGGGCAGGCAG
>CAYWTX010000523.1:0-15232 GCA_964461295.1 uncultured Planctomycetaceae bacterium
GTTCAAGTTATTCTTGAGCGCGCCCTAAGCTGCCCCTGCGTGTACCAGTCGATGTACCCCAGCGAGCTGGTGACCACGTCGGCGCCCTGCGACTCGAACCACTGCACCCCGGCCGCCCAGTAATCCTCCTCGGCGCGGTACTCGGCCGTGTTGTCCTCGGTGCGGGCAAGGAGGAACGAAGCATTGTAGGCCCCGCCGACATACGTATTGGGCTTGTACCCGCCGATGATGCCCAGCACCTCCGTCCCGTGGGCCGAACCGTCGCTCACGTCGGCGTCGTTGCCCACGAAGTCCCACTTGTTGACCACGTTGAGGGCGTGTCCGGGCACGGTAAACGCTTCATGCACGTTGTAGGTAAAGCCCGTGTCCATCACGCCGATGAGCACGCCGCTGCCTGTATGGCCCATCGCATGCACCTGCGGAATGCGAATCTGGCTCAGTTCGTCGGAGTGTTGCCCATAGAAGTCCGCCGCGCCCCCGACGCCCGCCGCACCGGCCCCCGCCGCGGTCTGCGGCTGCGCCGCCACCGGCTCAGCGTATGCCGGCCGTCCCACGGCCACCGGCCTGATCGATGTCACGAACGGCAGCGCCCGAATCGCCGCGAGCTGCTGTTCGTCGCCCACGATGCTGACGGCGTTGGCGAAGCCTATGCTCGTCCGCAACGTCACCCCGGTGGTCAGCACGGCGTTCAGGTAGGCAGTCGCCACCGGCAGATCCTGGGCGTCCAGCAGCGCCCCCGAGACGCCCCGCAACTGCCGCCGCTCCATCGCGCGAGGGTCGTACGTCGCCGCCAGCGCCGACACCGCCGCCTCCGTCTCCGCTCCCGTCGAAAGGCCCTTGTCGGCGAAAAACACCCACGTGCCCTGCTGGGCCGCCGCCGGCGCGGGCGCCCCCAGCACACCCGCCAGCGCCATGGCCGCAACCGCCAGCCATGGACGACGAATGCGACCCTCCTTCAGGCTGCTCATGCGCAATCCTCCAGGCTCGCCGACTGCCTCCGGCACTCGATCAGTGGGTGCGGCGCGTGATCTTCGTGCTTTGTCGGCGGATGGCCGCCAGAATCGCCCCCGCAGCAAGAATGGCCATGCTCGCCGGCTCAGGCACCACGCCGGCCTCCTGCGCGATCATCGCCACCGTCGCACGCACCACGTCGGTCGCAAACGCGTAGTCGTACTTCGCCCCCGCGGCCGCGTCGTTGGCATCGCCGGGGCCGTGGTAGTACGCGTTGTGCCCGCCCTGGACCTCCCCAACCGTGTTCTCGATCGCCAGAAACGCCGAGTACCCATTGGCCACGAACGGGTCCTGATCGCTGCCACCGGCAAAGTTCGAAATGGTCGCGTCCACCGTCAGCGATGGTGCGTACGTCGCGGCCGTGCTCCGGAACAGGTTCGCCCACGACACCGAACCCGCGTGGCTCGTCCGCGTCACCAGGTCCAGGTCGATCACCCACGGCGGCGTTCCGGTGATGTCCGACGCCGGCCGCAGGATCATGTCCAGGTTGATCACGCCGGCAATGTTCTCCCCCGCCGCCTTGACGGCACCGACGTACTCCTTGCTGCCCAGCAGGCCGTCTTCCTCGGCGTTGAAGCCGATGAAGCGGATCGTCGACTCGAAGAGATACCCGCTGAGCACCCGCGCGGCCTCCAGCACCCCGGCCGTGCCCGAGGCGTTGTCGTCGCCGCCGGGACGCGGACTGGCCACTGTGCCGCCCATGTGATCGTAGTGCCCGCAGACGATGTACACTGTGCTCGGGGTCACCGTGCCCATCAGTTGCCCCACGACACTCAGATAGGACCCCTGCGTCGTCACGCCAAGGCCCATCGACGCGAACTGGTCCTGCAAGTACAGCCGGGCCTCCTGGTTGCCCAGGCTGCCCGGTCCGGCCAAGCCGTCGCGGTCGCGGTAGCCCTGGTTGTAGGCTGACCCGCCATACAGCCCCAGCCCCATGTCCTGCACGGCGACCTGGTACGTGCCGTACCGGCTCTGGGAGACGCCGACGACGACATCGCTGACGCTCGGCTGGGCTGGACACAGCGCAGCCGTGGACGACAGCACCAACGCGAATACCGTGAGGCACGTGCGGTAGAACATGCTGTTTCCTCGCTTTCAGGCGCGCGGATTATACCGCATTCCACGAAATCTGCAATAGGCTGGTTCCGGTTTCTTCCGACGGCCAGGCCGAGGGGGAGGCGGCCCGCCTCGGCATAGCCCCGCGCACGGGAGAACCGGATGGTCCCTTCATCCCGGCGTCTTCTCTGCACTCGACGCCCAAAGCCCAGTGTTGGGCGTTCGACGTTTCTGTCTTCCCCCTGCCCTGCCGGTCGCCACGGCGACTCCTCAACTTGCTGCCTACTCTTCCGCCACGTTCACCCACGCACCCGCGCGGGCCGATTCCTGCACCGCGTCGCAGACGCGCTGCGTCCGCAGGGCACAGCGAAAATCAGGCTGGGCCGGCTTGCCCGACGCCACGCCTTCCAGGAAGTCGTAAAGCTGGTGCACGAAGCTGTGCTCGTAGCCGATGTTCAAGCCCGGCACCCACCAGTGCTTCATGTACGGATGGTCGCCGCCGTCGGTCACGTGGATCGACCGCCAGCCGCGGACCTTTGCCTCGTCGCTGTGGTCGAACCACGCCAGGCGGTGCAGGTCGTGCAGGTCCCATGCGATCGACGCCTTCTCGCCGTTGATCTCCAGCGTGTACAGCGCCTTGTGCCCGCGGGCGTACCGCGTCGATTCGAAATTGCCCAGCGAGCCGTTGCCGAACCGGCAGAAAAACGTGCACGCGTCGTCGATGCCCACCGATTCCTTCCTGCCCGTGTCCGCGTGCACGCGCTCCTTCACGAACGTCTCCATCATCCCGTTCACCGACGTGATCGGCCCGTTGTGCCACATCGCCGTGTCGATGCAATGCGCCAGCAGGTCGCCCAGCACGCCGCTCCCGGCCGCCTTCACGTCCAGCCGCCACGTGCCCATGCCGCCCTGCGGCACCGCCGTCGAGATCGTCCAGTCCTGCAGGAAGTTCGCCCGGTAGTGGAAGATGCGACCCAGACGGCCCTCGTCGATGAGCATCTTGGCCAGCGTGACCGCCGGGACGCGCCGGTAGTTGAACGACACGAAGTTCGGCACGCCGGCCTTCTCGACGGCCTCGACCATCGCCTTGCCCTGCTCGCCATTCAGGGCCAGCGGCTTCTCGCAGAGAATCATCTTGCCGGCCTTTGCGGCCGCGATGGCGATCTCGGCGTGCATGTTGTTCGGCACGCAGATGTCCACAATGTCGACGTCCTTGTCGTCGATCACCTTGTGCCAGTCGGTGACGAACGACTGGTAGCCCCACGCGTCGGCGAACTTCTTGGCCGCGGCTTCCTCCAGCCCGCACGCCACCTTCAGCACCGGCTCATACGGCGACTCGAAGAAGTTCGTCAGCCGCCGGTAGGCGTTGCTGTGCGTCCGCCCCATGAACCCGTACCCGATCATCCCGACGTTCAGTTTCTTCGCCATCGGTCGCTCCTTCTTGTGCGCTGTTCCTTCGCCCTTTCAGGGCTTACGCCTTTGGCGCTCCTGTTCCCAGGGCTTCGCCCTGGGCTGTTCGACCCTTCAGGCCGAAGATTCCGGCCGCTGCCGCCGGTCACGCAATGGTCTGGACCATGTCCCTCTTCAGCCCAACGGGCTGATGTGATAAGTCCCAGGGCAACGCCCTGGGACAACCGCAGACCGACCCTCCCTCCTCAGCCCAACGGGCTGACGGAATAAAGCCCAGGGCAACGCCCCTGGGTAACCGCAGACCGATCCTCCCTCTTCAGCCCAACGGGCTGATGGAATGAAGCCCAGGGCAACGCCCTGGGTAACCGAACCAAGACCCGTCAAGCCCTGAAAGGGCGGCGGAAATCAATCCCACACGTACCGCTCGTCGTACTCCAAACCATGCTTCTTCAAGAACGCCCGGAACTCATCCTGGAACGACATCCGCTTGTGATGGTTCTCTTGATCGGCGATGTATGCCCTCACCGCTTCCACGTTGGACTGACTCACCGAGAACGCGCCGTACCCCACCTGCCAATAGAAGTTCTCCAACCCGGGGCCTTTCGTCTTCACCCACTTGGAAGAGCCCTTCTTGACATCTTCGACCACTTCCGCCAAAGCGTGCTTCCTCGACAGGGCGCACAGGATGTGCACGTGGTCCACAACTGACCCGATCAGGACCGGCGGGCACTCCAGGCTCGCGAGGATTCCGCCGAGGTAGGCGTTGAGGTCCGGGCTCAGACCAGGCTGGATCAGAGGCGCACGCCCTTTCGTGCTGAAGATGAGGTGAACCAGAATGTTCGCGAGCGATTGGGGCATGCACTTGTATCCGCTGATCTTCCGTCGCCCTTCCAGGGCTTACGCCTCGGTCGCCTGTGTTCCCAGGGCTTCGCCCTGGGCTGTATTCCCTCGGCCCTTCAGGCCGAAGAACGTGCGCCTTCACGCCAAAGGGCGTGGATGTTGCTTTCTGGAACGTCTGTCGGCAGTCCCGATCGGCAATCGCATTCCTGAAGCTCCTTCACAAAGCCATCCTGGCTTTCTGCCATTTCCATCTTGCCGAGCAAGATACGCCGCGACAAAAGAGCCTTGAGAACACCCAAAGCCAGCGCCCGGGCGCTGTGCCGAGCGACAGAATCTGCAACTGAATCCTCCCCGTGGAGGGTCTTGGAACGTAGATCATACTTGGGTATCTCAGCTTTGCCCTCGGCACTGCCGCAAGCCGTGCAGGTCTGTGACAGCAGTTGCCACGCCTACACTCCTATTCGATCGAGCGTCGCAAGGTCGGCCTCGGTATCCTCGATCGTCGGCCGGTAGAGCGCAATGCCTCGATCGTGCAACGCTGCCTCAAAATCAAGCCGGTTCATGCCCGCCAACCTAATGGCCGCATGAAAGGTCACGCGCTCGGCATCGAACAGTCGACAGGCGATCTCTACGCGAGCCTCCCGCGCAGACATCCCCATCGTCTGCAACTCTTCATCTGTCAAGGTCAGCGCCATCTCACACCTCGACACAATTCTACCCGATTCCACCAGGCTCGACCAGACCACATGCCGCATCAATCGCCGCCGCCACCCTACTCCTTCCACCCGTGCTCGTCGCGCACCGCCAGCATCGTCGCCAGGATGCCGTTCCACGTCTTGGGCAGGGCCATCACCTTGTTGGGGAACATGCAGCCGTCCCAGCAGAGGTGGCGGCAGGCCTTCGTCGGCTTGCCGTCGGCGCCGCGCAGCCAGAAGCCCGCCGCGTGCGGAATGTTCAGCTTGCCGTTGGGGTCGTCGCTCAGGCAGTGCCGACCCGTCTTGTCGTGCGAACCCGTGCCATGCACCGTCGCGTCGTTCTGCGCCACGTGGAAGTCGATCGTCCACGGCCGCAATGCGTCCGCCATGATCTTCACGGCCGCGTCGAGCGTGGCCGTGTCGCCCCACTGGAAGTCCTCCGGCAGGATGCGGTCCTCGGGCGCGTTGTAGCCCAACGTGTACAGCAGCGTGTGGGCCATGTCGGCCTGGAAGCCCAGCGTCCTGGGTTCGCCGACCTTCTCCAGCAGGGCCAGCACCCTCTTCCACGAATGCATGCCGCCCCAGCAGATCTCGCCCTCGGCCGCGAGGCGCTCGCCGTGGTCGCGGGCGATCTTCACGGCCTCCTTGAACGTCTCGGCGATCCGCTTGCTGTTGCCGGCGGGGTCGGCCGCCCACTCCGCCACCGAGCAGGCCGAGTCGATTCGCACCACGCCGTCGGGCCGTATGCCGATCTCGCGTAGCGTCTGGGCGATCCGGCACGCCTTGGCGAGCTGGCCGAGGAACCTCTTGCGCCCCTCGCCGGCGTCGGCCGCCGAGCCGCCGCCCGTCGGCGGCCAGACCGGCGCCACGACCGAGCCGATCACCAGCCCACGCCGCTGCACCTTGTCGGCCAGGGCCTTCAAAGCGTCGCGCCCCGCGTCAATGCTGACGTGCGGGTCGAAGAGGAAAATATCCACGCCGTCGAATCTAACGCCGTCGACCTGCGCGGCCGCGGTGTAGTCGAGCATGGCATCCAGGCCGATCGGCGGGTTGTCCGTCCCCGCTTCCTTGCCCACCAGCCCCGGCCACATCGCGTTATGGAGCTTCGGAAAGTTGTTCACGTGCCTGGTCATCGGTCCATCCTTTCGAAGTCCAGTCCGCATACGCTGCCATTGCGGATTCACCGACCGCGCGTTGATTGAGCTTCCGGAACCGTCGTTCCACAAGAAAACGTTGCGGTGGTCAGCGAGCTCCGCTGCCCGGGAACCCGCATTCCGCAATTCCTCTACCCGCCGACGCCCGGGGCCTGCGGGTTCACTTCCGGCCCGAAGTACCGCAGCACCACCAGCGGCTCGGTCGTCGAGGTGTTCTCGTACACCACGCCCGAACGGGCCGCGTCGTCGGTCACGAATGCCTCGTCCTCCGTCAGGTCGTGGAAGCGGATCAGCTTCGGGCTGCTCAGCCGCACCTTGTTGATCCTGCCCTCCCCCTGCACGCAGATCAGGCCGTACGCGCCGTTGTCCTTCACCTTGCACTTCACGCCCGGCTCGATCGTCAACTCCTTGGCCGTCACGGGTTGCCAGCCGTTCATGCGGCCGTAGCAGATCCACTTGTCCGCGCAGCCCTCGCCGGAGGTCCGCTCGTCGAGGACAGGCTCAAGGTAGTGGTTCTTCTTGAAGTTGGGATCGACGTTCTGCTCCCAGTCGAGCTGGTCGACGATGAAGTCCAGGTCATGCTGCTTGGCGCGCGGCATGTCCTTGACGAGCAACGCCCAGGGCACCTCGCGGCCCTCCACCAGGTTCTGGTACATCCCGAACACGTCGCTGCCCCACTGCGGCTCGAACGTGCACAACGAGCCGGGCGCGTGCAGCACGCAGGGCGGCACGAACCAGCCCGTGCCGACCTTCAACCGGTACGCCTGCGAGATGTCCAGGATGCCGTTGTCGCCTCTGTTCCAGTTGGCCAGGCACTCGCGGACCTGGGCCTTCGTCGTGCCCGGGTTGAGCCCGAAGAACGTGAACGGGAAGTTGTTGCCCACGTTGTTGTGCTGCGCCGGGAAGTAGTACGCCTCCGGCTTGCCTTCCTGCCCCACCTGGCCCGCCTGGTCGCCGTTCTGGTGCATGTGGTGCGGGATCGGACCCATGTTGTCGAAGAACTTGCTGTACACCGGCCAGCGCCTGTACTTCTTCCAGATCTCCGGGCCAACGATCTCGGCGCCCAGCTCGCCCACGGCCGTGCGAAGCTGCACGCGCTGATCGCCGAAGACGACGTAGCTGAGGCCCTCGTCGCTCGTGCGGTTGTCGTTGGCCGCCTCGGTGGTCGAGGCGAACCATCGCTCGTCGATGCCGCCGCGATCGAGCCCAAACGCGTACAGGTCGTCGGGATGCAGCTTCAGCCGCTTGCCCGGATGCAGGAAGCTGCGCGGCACCCAGCACGGCGCCAGGCGAAGCACGCCCTTGCCCGCTTCCAGCGCGGCCTGCACAACAGACTTCACCTTCCTGTCAACGGTCTTGAGTTGCTTCACCGACTTCGGCGCTGCCATGTGTGCCTCCCAGGCTGTGTATGGGGTTTCCCGCCATCCGCGCCGGCGCAGCCGGCCAAACGCGAGCGACGAAGGAGTCTAGGCCGGATTCGCCCCGTGGTCAATACCCTGCGGATGGTGTGCCAACGGCTACCGCGCGTCGTCGCCCGCTTGCGGTTTGGCGACCCCCGGAGACCGTGCCTAGATCGAGACCAGCCCGTGCTGGATGGCGTGGCGCATGAGGCCGGCCATGCTCTCTATGCCGCACTTGCGGTATACATGGTACCGGTGGTTCTCGACGGTCTTGGCGGACAGGTGGAGTCGGCGGGCCACCTGCTTGGCGCTCAGACCCTCGCACAGGAGCTGCACGATCTCCAACTCCCGCCGGCTCAGCCGCGCGGTGCGGCGCTCCGACCCCAGGCCGTCGTCGTCGGAGGCCTCGCGACTCAGGAAATGCGACGCTTCCGGCGAGACATACGCCAGCCCGGCCGCGGCAGATCGCAACCCGTGCACCAGTTCGCCCGGCTCGGTCTCCAGGCTCACGTATGCCGTCGCCCCGTCCCGCAACGCCGCGCGCACCTGCCCGGCCGACACGTCATCCGACAGCACGACCAGGGGAAGTTGCAGGTCGGCCTGAACGACAGCGCGAACCTCGTCGAACGCCCGGAACGCCCCCTTGGCGACCAGAACCGCCAACAGGTCGGCTCGTTTCTCAGTCAGTTCCATGCGCCGCATGGCTAGCGACTGGCTGTCGGGCAACAGCATCACGGCGTGGATTCCCCGTGCCTCCAACAGCGCCGCCAGCGACGTTCTGAGGATGGAGCTGCCGCCCACGATACAGACGGACAGCCCCCTGTCCGCCCGCCGCAAGCTTCCCGTCGATGGCGACGCTAGACCAAGTAGACCCGAAGACCGCGACGAATCGGGAACGAAAGACAATGACATATGTCAGCCCTGTCTGCCTGGCCTCGATGCCGATTGCCTTCCCTGACACAGGAAGCCGCCGCCGCCATGCAGCAGTCTGGGGTATTATACGCGCCGTCGCTCCAGTCGCAGCGCCCGGCGAGCCTGCCTGCCGAGCACCCGCCGTCTCCGGCGGACTCGTCACTGCGGGAAGCCTGTCGCCCCTGGTGCAGCTTCTGGATGCGGGCGAACCGGAAGTGATTCTATGGGAAACTGGGGCGTCCGTCAATATGGAATGTTCTGAGAATTTTACTCTTTTTCTGGTTTTTTAGAATTCCAGCGCAAGCGGCGGCAGGAACTGCACGCCGATGCCCGCCCCCACGCCGCTGGCGGCGTCCGCCCTCACGATCGCCCCTGCCCCGCGGATCTTCCCGCCCGACGGCGAGTAGCCGTCGCCGGCAGGCACCTGCAACTCGAAGATCAGCTTCCTCCCCGGCTCGGGCGCCTCGCCGCTCGGCAGCACCACGTACATCCCGCCTGTGGAGATGTTCGACGTCCACGCCTCCGCCACCAGTTCACCCGTGGAGAGCCCGTCAAGCCGGGCAAGCCGAAGGCGCAGCGAAAGACGGCGGTGTTTTCGCCTGTCTGAGGGCATAGACCACCTCCCGCCCCTGACCTGCAAGCAAACACGGTGCCCGCCGGCCTGCCTTGGATCCCGCCTACCGCGCCGTCGCGGCAGCAACGCCGACACCGCATCTTGACTTACGTCGCCGGCAACTGCCGCCCAACTCCGCCGACCGCCGCCCCGCGAACGTGCTCCGCACGTTGCCGAATCTCAACGCCGCGTTGCCCCCAAGCATCACTCTCCCAAGCCCGCGGCCCGTTCCGCCGGTCCTGCCGCCTGCTGCCTTTCCCTCCTGCCTCTTACGCCTTCGCGTAATCGATGCCGGCCTCGTCGCATAGGCCCTTCAGCGCATCGGCCGCCGCTTTGAACAACTCCGGCCCGGTGAAGCCGGAGAACTTCCCCGCCTTGGACATGTGGGGCTCCAGCGTCATGTAGCCGCTGTACCCGCGCCGCTTCAGGTCGGCGAAGATCTCGCGGAGTTGCCCCTGCCCCATCCCCGCCGGCACGCACGTGCTCTGCCCGTGCACGACGTCTTTGATGTGCATGTAGTCCGTCAGCTCCGCCAAGCCCTTCGTCCAGCCGTCGTCGTAAGGCCGCACGCCCTCCTCCACGAAGTTCGCCGGGTCGAAGACGCCTTTGAGCCGCTCGTGGCCCACCACCGCGAAGATGTCCTTCACGCCGTCGGGCCGGGCACCGTAGATCGCCTTCTCGTTCTCGTGATACAGCGTCACGCCGCACTCGGCAGCCGCCCCGGCCATGGCCGCCATCCGCTCCATCACCTGCGCGCGGAACTCGGCGATCTTCCTGCCCGCGGGCGGGTAGAAACTGAACACGCGGATGCGCGGCGTGCCGAACGCCGCTCCCACCTCGGCGCAATGCTTCAGCAACTCCAGGTGGGCGGCGAAGTCCTCGTCCATGCGGATCTTCCCCAGCGGCGAGCCGATGCACGGCACGCGGAAGCCGCGGTCCCTCAGCCGCGCCGCGTACTCGCCCGCCTGGGCGAGCGTCATCTTGGAGACGTTGATCCCGTCGATGCCGCGAACGTCGATGCACCGCACGCCGTTGGCCTCGCACGCGTCCATCTGGACGTTCAGGTCCGGGCTGATCTCGTCGGCGAATGCGCTGATGGTGATCATGGGCTTCCTGCTTGCTTGGCCTCTTGGTTGCCTGGTTGCTCGATTGCCTGGCGGCAAAGGCCGGTCGCAGCTTGCCTCAAAGGGCGTCTTGACCTGGCCTACGGGCCCTGTCTCCCTCAACAATCCCGCTGCCGGCACTGCTGCCTGCCGCCTTCGCTCAGAGCTCGTGAGGGAATCCAAACTCGCGGCTTGGCCGACGCCGGCAGCTTCCTGTCGCTTCTTCAGGGCTCCATGCTTAATTGCTTGTGTACCTTGGGCTTACGCCCTCGGCTAGATCCTCGACGCCCCTGCGGGGCTAAGAGGGAGGAAGGCCGCTTCTGCAATTCCTTCACAAGCTCTCACGCCTCTGCCGCGGCGTGCAGCAGGTTCCTCCCCGCCTCGCCGGCCTCGAACAGATGCACCTTCCGCATGTCCAGATGCAGCGACAGCGATTGGCCCGGCTGGATGTCGCGCCTGGCGTCCACGCGAGCCACGATGTGCCCGTGTCTGGGCGTCGCGGCGTAGATGTCCATCTTCTCGCCCAGCGGCTCCAGCACCACCACCTGCACCGGCAGCACGTTGCCCTCGCCCGCGAAGCGGCCCTCGCCGGCCATCGCCATCGCCTCCGGCCGGGCGCCGAACACGATCTCCCTGCCGACATGCCCGGCCACTTTGCGGGCCTGCTCGTCGGTCAGGCGGATCCTGGCCGAGCCCTCGTCGAACAGCACCCCGCCGTCCTCGCTCAACAGGCGCCCGGTGAAGAAGTTCATCGGCGGAGTGCCGACGAACCCGGCCACGAAGCGGTTGCTCGGCGTGTCGTACACTTCCAGCGGCGGGCCGCACTGATGCACCAGGCCGTCCTTCATCACCACGATGCGGTCGCCCAGCGTCATGGCCTCTTCCTGGTCGTGCGTCACGTAGATCGTCGTCGTCTGGAGCTGGCGATGCAGGCGCTTCAGTTCGGCCCGCATCTCCACGCGAAGCTTCGCGTCCAGGTTGCTCAGCGGCTCGTCGAACAGGAACGCCTTCGGCTGGCGGACGATCGCACGCCCCACGGCCACACGCTGGCGCTGCCCGCCGGACAGGGCCTTGGGCTTGCGCTCCAGCAGATCGCCGATGCCCAGGATGCGGGCCGCCTCGCGGACGCGCTGGTCGATCTCGGCCTTGGGCAACCGCCGCAACTTCAGCGCGAAGGCCATGTTCCTGTACACCGTCATGTGCGGGTACAGGGCGTAGTTCTGGAAGACCATCGCGATGTCGCGGTTCTTGGGCGGCACGTTGTTGACCACCGTGCCCCCGATGGCGATCGTGCCCGCCGTGATCTCCTCCAGCCCGGCCACCATCCGCAGCGTCGTGCTCTTGCCGCATCCGCTGGGCCCCACCAGAACGATGAACTCCTCATCGTGGATGTGAAGGTCCACTTCCTTCACGGCCACCACCCCGCCGGGAAAGACCTTCGTCACCTTCTCCAGAATGACCTCTGCCATAGTGAGGGTTTCCTTACGAGCCGGCCAGTATCCGCTCCCGGCGGCCTGTTCGTCAAGCAGACTGCTGCGCGATCAGCGGTTCGGCAACCACCGCGGAAGAACCCGGGAGGACAGGCGGTTGCGTGCTTATCCCGAACAGGCAGATTCACGGAGGCTTCCGGACGCCTTCGGCGCAGGCAAGGGAACTGGCCACTGCAAGGAAGCCCGCGGCCAATCAGCGATCGGCCCTGCACGGGTCGCCTCTACCTGGGCGGCGGCGGTTCGCTCGACACCTCCTGGGCCGGCGAATCGCCCTGTGGGCCCTGCCCGCTGTTGGGGTTCGCGCCGCCTTTGCCGCGCCGGTGACGCCGCCCACGACGGCGGCGCTTGCGGGCTTCGCCGTTCGGAGCGCCCGGCTCGTCGGGCTCGTCGCCGACCGGCTCGGCCCGCGGCTCGTCGTGGGCTTCCGCCTCATCCGCCCCGGCGGGCTGGGCGGCAGGTTCGCCCGGCTCGGGCGCGACAAGCTCCGCGGCAAACGGCAGCGGCGTCTGTCCGCCGGCCCGGGACGCGGGCGCCCCTCCGTCCTGTCCCGGCTGAGCGTCCTGCTCGTCCTCGCGACGGTGGCGATGCTTGCGCCCGCCGCGCCGCCCCCGGCGCGTCCGTTTCTTCCCGCCCGGCTGAACCGGGCCGGGCTCGGCGCCCGCTTCGCCTGCCGGCGGCGGCGCCGCCTCGCGGGGGGCTTTCACTTCGTCCCTGGACTCGCCTCCACCCTCGCCTTCGCCCCCAAATTCCAGTTCGTCGCCGACCTCTTCGCCTTCGGCATCCTCGATGGCCTCGGCCCGCTTCGCCGCCTTCGCCTCGGCCCGCGGATTCGCCCTGGCCGCGGCGGGCCGCCGGGCCGGCAAGGCGGGCCGCTCTGTCTCTTCGGCATCCAGCATGTCCTCGTCGATGAACGACTCGTCGGGGTCGATGGCCAGCAAGGCATCGACGGCCTCGACCGCCTCTGCCTCGTACTCCGAGCCGGTGGGCGCCGTCGTCGGGACCGGCACGGGGGCCGGCACCTCGTCGATGTTCACCGTGGCCAATTCGCGTCGGTGCGCGGGCGTCGGCTCGGGCCGCTCCCACGCCACCACGCTTCCCCGGCGGTTGGTGCACGTGAACTGCCAGCCGCCGGCGGCCAGGTTCGCGCCCGCCTTGATCAGCACGCTCTTGCCGGCTTCGTTCTCCAGCCGGGCGATCTGGTGCCGCTGGTGGTTGCTCAGATGCTCGGCAACTTGCGGGGCGACGGCGACCTCCACGCGCGCGACGTCGTCATTGGCGAACGCCCGCTGGATGCCGCGCATCACCTGCAGCGCCACCGATTCGGTGCTCTTCACGCTGCCGGTGCCGTCGCAGTGCTCGCAGCGGCGGAAGGCGGCCTGCTTCAGCGAGGGGCGCATGCGCTGGCGCGTCAGTTCCACGATGCCGAACGGGCTGATGCGAGCCACCTTCGTCTTGGCGCGGTCCTGCTTCATCGCGTCCCGCAGGGCCTTCTCCAACTTGCGGCGGTTGCGCTCCTCCATCATGTCGATGAAGTCGATGATCACCACGCCGCCCAGATCGCGCAGGCGGAGTTGGCGGGCGATCTCATCCGCCGCCTGCAGGTCGATCTTCAGCGCCGTCGTCTCCGCGTCGCTGTGCTGGCGGAACCGCCCGCTGTTGACGTCGATCGCCACCAACGCCTCCGTCTGGTCGAACACCAGCGACCCGCCGCCCGGCAGCGGCATGACGCGGCTGTGCATCTGCTCGATCTCGTGCTCCAGCCCGTAATCGTAGAACAGCCCCTCCTTGCCCCTGTACAACTCGATGGCGTGCCGCGTGCGCGGCACGATGACGTTCAGGAAGTCCCGCACCTTGCGGGCCACAGCCTCGTTGTCGCAGACGATCCGCTTGATGTCGCTGTTGTACACGTCGCGCACCGTCCGGATCACCAGGTCCGACTCCTGGTAGATCTCCGCCGGGGCCTTGGACACCTTGATCCGCTGCTTCACCGACTTCCACAGCCGCAGCAGGTAATTCAGGTCCCGCTGCAAGTCGCGCTTCGTGCGGTCCACCCCGGCCGTGCGGAGGATGAACCCGATCTCCGGAGGAAACTTGAGCTGGTTGAGGACGTCGCGGGCCCGGCTGCGGGCACCCTCGTCCTCGACCTTGCGCGACACGCCCAGGCGCGTCATGCCGGGCATCATCACCAGCAGGCGTCCGGGGATCGACAGGTACGTCGTCAGCGTGGGACCCTTGGTGCCGATGCCTTCCTTGGTGATCTGGACGACCACCTCCTGCCCGCGCCGCACGCACTCCTGGATCGGCGGGCGCACGCGGTGCGGACGTTTGCACCCCACCGCCTCGGCGCCCTTCTTCTCGCGCGCGAAGTACGACGGATGCAGGTCCGAGATGTGCAGGAAACCGTTCCGCTCCCTGCCGAAATCCACGAACGCCGCCTGGATGCCCGGCTCGACGTTCATCACCCGCCCCTTGTAGATGTTCCCCACCTGGCTGGCCGCCGAGGCCCGCTCGACGTACAACTCCTCCAGGCCGCCCGGCGACACGATCCCGATCCGGCACTCCTGCCCCTCCACCGTGTTGATCAACATTTCCCGTTCCATCAGTTGCTCCATCGCGCCCGGCGTCGTTCCAAGCGGCTCTCGGCCGCGCTCAGACGTCCAGGCCGTAATCCACCGACATCCGCACCAGGTCCGCCAGCGCCACCGACGGCTCCAGACCCAGGGCGCCCAGGACTTCCTCCGGACGCGCCCACAGGTCGCCGACCGGCGCCAGGGCAAAGTGCACTGCACGATCCAGGGACTCCGGTCCCTGGGACTCTTTTATCATTATATCTATAACCAAAGACCGAAGGTCCACCGTCCGCGCCGCCGGAGGCCTGCCCGGCTTCTTGGCGGGCGACTCGCGCCGGACCGGCCAGGCCGGCGCCGCCGCGAAGGCGGCGACCGCCTCGCCAATCGCCCCCGCGCGATCCCCGCCCACCGGCAGGACGTATTCCGCCCGCCGGGCCTGCACCTGCTGACCGGGCGGGATCTCCGCGGCCCGGAAAAACCGCATCCCGCGAGGCGATGCGGCATTGAGCGATCGCACCATGCCCGCGGCGTCCACCGGCGCATCCACTGTCGCGACGGCCAGATCGTCCCGGCTGGCGACCCCAACGGAGCGCGGCAGGGCCAGGCGGAGCAGCGGATGCGGGTTGAACCCCTGCGACCACCGCAAGGGCACGCCGGCGCGGGCGGCCGCGCGATGCACAGCCCGGAGGCAGTCGTGGTGCGACAGAAACCTCAGGTCGCCCCCGACCTCCAACCACAGGCCCCACCTGCGGGCAGCAGCCTGATGGGCCTTCGCCGTTTTGTCCGTTTCTGTTTCCAACGTTTCCAATGTCGTCAACCCGATACCGGGCGCCGTGGGACCGTCCAGCGGCGTCCGGCCCCACGGTTTCCGGCGCCCGGCATCGGTCCCTGTCAGTCCGTCACCGCCTCGGGAAAGAACTTGTGCGACTCCACGCTCAGGAAGTTCAGCACTTCCCGGTCGGTGTCGAAGCTCATCAC
>CAYWTX010000524.1:0-11793 GCA_964461295.1 uncultured Planctomycetaceae bacterium
CCTGCCCGCTTCAGCGGCGCCAGTCTTCTCCGGCGCCGAGGTCACTTCCGCTTCCGTCAGCGAGATAGGCCACTCCCGGAACCGCCGCAGGTGGTCCATCAGGATTCCGCTGCCGCCGCTTTCGCCCAGCCGCGCCATCGCCGCCGCCGCGGCCACGCGGGCCTCTCGCGAGGGGTCTCGCAGCAGCGGGCGCAGGGCGTCCAGCAGCGCCTCGCGGCCCTTGCCGTCCAGCTTGCCGCCGGCGGCGAGCGTCGCCGCGGCCCCGGCCGCCTGCGCGCGAGCGGGCGCGACGCGGCTGGCCAGAAGCTCCATCGCCACGGCCGGGCTGCCCTGCCAGCCGGTCTGCCCCAAGGCGCGGAAGGCTTCCTCGGCGATCTCCCGCGGACGCGTTCGGACCGTGCCGGTTACGCTGCCGGGCAGGACGTGCTCGTCGCGGCAGGCGGGCGGCCGGGTTGCCAGCCGGGCCAGGGCATCGGCTGCGTTGGGGTCGCGATGTCCCTGTAGCACCTCCACGGCCGCCAGCACCACCAGGGGATGCTGGTCGGCCAGGGCCTTCCGCACGGCCAGGCGCGTTTCGGCCCGCAGAGCGCCCGCCCGGCCTGCGAGACCCATCAGCGCCGCCTGGCGGATCACGGGCGAGGCATCTCCGGCGGCGACGGCAAGCATTGGTTCGGCCGTGGGGTTGTCGGACTGGGCGATTCGCTGGAGGGCCTCGGCGCGGTCGCGATCGGAATCGGCCGACGGCTGGGCGAACGCCGTCGTGGCGGCGGCGAGGAACAGGATTGTCGACAGTCTTGGCATGAACGCTCCTTACTGAGTATTGAACGCTTGTCCGGCCGAGGAGTTCAACAAATGCGTCGGGAGTTTGGCCGCCCCGCGGCCGGCAGGTGGGCAGGCCGGTCGGCACAGGGGTGTCCCGCGGAGTTTCCGCGGGCGTGCCGCCGCGCGGCGCAGGGGGATTGCGGCAGGAAGCCCGCGCGAGGGCCTCTCCTGTTTGCCGTACGAACAGGCGAAGCACCCGCACGACGGGGCGGGGTTGATGATGTAGATCAACTCGAGGACCACCTATGCCGGATCGGTCGTTTCGCTGGATTCTCATCGCGGCCGCCGCGACGGCCGTCGCGGCCGGGCAAGTCGCGTGCGACCGCGCCAGCCGCGTCGTCGGCGGGCTGAAGCGCAAGGTGGACCAGAACACCATCGGCGGGGACGACGTAATGAGCCGCCTGGGGGCGCCCGCCACGCGGGCCGAGGCGGCGCTGGAGATCGGGGGGCAGAAGCTCTCGGCCGCGGTGCCGGCCCTGAAAGGCTACCTGGAGGACAAGGACCCCAACGTACGGCTGAACTGCGTGTGGGCGCTGGGGGAGATCGCCGACGCCGGCGCCATTCCCGACGTGCGGACGCTGCTGACCGACCACGAGCGGAAGGTCCGCGTGGCGGCCGCGGTGGCGATGGGCAAGCTGCCGGGCGGCGAGGGGGTCTTCTGGCTGGGCGAGACGATGACCAGGGACGCGATGGTGGAGGTCCGGCTGGAGGCGGTGAGGGCGTTGGCGACGCTGAAGCAGTCGGCGGGCGCCGACTGGCTGGCCCGCGGGCTGAAGGACAACAGCGCCGAGGTTCGCCTGGCGGCGGCGCGGGGTCTGGCGGCGATGAAGTTGCCGGCCGCCGAGCCGGGACTGCTGGCGGCGCTGATCCACGAAGACAAGGGCGTGCGGGACGCGGTCGGCCCGGCCGTGCGGGAACTGGGCAAGCCGGTGCTTGCGAGGCTTCAGGCGGTGCTGGGCGAGCGGGTGAGCGATCCGGTGCGGCTGGAGGTGGCGGCGCTGCTGGGCCGGATCGGCGGGGTGGAGACGGCGGGGGCGATGATCCACCTGCTGGACAACCTCGGCCCGCGGTCGGTCGCCTCGGCGACGCTGCGTCAGACGGTGGTCGAGGCGTTGTCGGCCATGGGTCCGCCGGTGCTGGAGCCGCTTGGCAAGGTGGCCATCGAGGGCGAGAGCAACGCGACGATGGAGCAGGCGGCCGTGGAAGTCTGCCGCCGCATTGGCAAGCCGGCGGTGAAGACCATTGTCGAGTCGATCTGCCGGTTCAAGCTGCATCCCGACGTGCGGGAGTTGCAGGTCTGGCTGGGCGTGCTGGGCGAGTTGGGCGACCCGGGCGCCATGCCGGCGCTGAACCGGGCGTTGGCCCAGGGCGTCAGCGGCATGGATGCGGCCGTGGCGGAGGCGAGGCGGAAGATCGAGGCGGCCAGCGGACGGAAGCTGCCGGACCCCGCGCCCGACCACGACCTGCTGATCGGCAAGGCGGGGCCGGCGGCGTTCCGGCCTCTGGACCGCGGGCGCGCGGCGCTGACGCCGCCGGCTCCGGAAAGCGGCGAAGTCCCCGACGACGGCGTGCTGCGCCTGACCGTGCGCGAGGGGTTGAAGCGGCCGGTCATTGGCGGCCGGAGCGACCTGGAGATCACGCTGATCCGCCGCAACGGCGAGTGGTCGGAGTCGTTCTGGGGCGTTGGGATGCGGTACAACAAGCGCGAGCACCCCGGCTGGGTGATGAAGAGCCGGCGTGACGGCCGGAACTGGGTGCTGAACATCGAGTCGGCGGTGATGGCTGACAACTACGTGCAGGGCGGCTATCTCGAGTACGAATTGGCGCTCGCCAGCGGCGCAAAGGGGCTGACCGGCACGTACAAGGGGCACATGAACCACGAGACCCTCGCCGGCGCGGTGGAGGGCGTGTCGTGGCGGCGGCAGTGGGCCGCGTCGTCGGCGCCGCCGCTGGGCCAGGACGAGCATCCGCGGCTGCTGTTCCGCAAGCACCACTTGCCTGCGCTGCGCGAGAAGGCGAAGACGGAGTTCGGCCGGCGGATCATCGACGAACTGCGGGGGCGCATCGCGGCGCGGAAGCGGCAGTATCGCGAGCCGCTGAACTGGGTGACCAACTGGGAACCGGGGATCGACATCGGCATCGCGCATGCGTTTCTGGGCGTGCTGTTCGACGACCCGGCGCACCTGGCGCGCGGCGACGTGCTCATCGAGCAGCGCTCGCGCCAAGGCCCTTACGGCGGCGAGCATGGCGAACGCATCCCCGGGCCGTTGTTTTACTGGCCCTACGCGGCCGACCTGGTCTGGAACTTCACCACGCCGGAACACCGCGAACAGATCGCCTACAACTGCCGCAGACACTACATCAACTGGTCGCTGCATTCGGGGCCGATGGGGATCATGGCCGTGGGACGGGGCCTGGTGGGCATTCCGGGCAACCACGCGTTGATGATCCTGGGCAGCAAGGGCCCGTTGGAGATGGACCGGCCCGAGCCGACGCCGGCGGTGCTCACGCTGCCGGGCGAGCCGACCCACCCCCGGCGCCAGGGCGTGCCGGTGAACGCGTTCGGCCTGAACGCGGGCATGGCCAACTGGCTCGTGGCGGGGCCTCTGGGTCCGGGTGAGGACGACCCGCTGGCGGCGCTGGGGGGGATGGCGGAGGCGCGGCCGGAGACGGGCATGACGATCAAGGCCGGCGGGCGAGAGGCGAAGTTCGAGCCGCTGGCGGCGTCGGCTGTATCGAGCATTCCCGGCCTGGCGCAGCGGCAGTGCATCACGGTGCCCGGGGGCGGACGGACGTCGCGGAGCTACCTGTACGGGTTGCTGGAGGTGAGCGAGGCGGCGGGGTGCGGGTTGGTGCTCGCCCACGACATCCTCGGACGCGACTCGTCGGCGCTATGGGTGGACGGCCAGCGCTGCCCCGATGGTTCCGTGCTGCTGCTGGGCAAGGGGCTGCACCGCGTGTTGCTGGAGGCCCGCGAGCGGGTGGTGAGCGTGCACTTCGCCCCGACGGACGCGGGGCGGGTGAAGGCCGACGGGCAGAAACACCGGCGTGAGGTGGAGGAGTACCTCGACGCGAAGCGCCGCCACGAGCAGACCGGCGTGATGCAGGACATCCGCATCATGATGGGCCATATCAGCAACTCGGTGCGGAGCGCCGCGCTGGAGGAGATCGCCGTCACGCGACAGGGCGGACGCGTGTTCCGGTGCGACATGAACCTGCCGTTCATCTTCTCGCTGTGGACCGCCACGGGCGACGGCCTCTGGCCGGACACGCCCCTGTACCTGGACGCCTGCCGCAACCTGGTCGGCGACCCGCAGATCAACGGGCGGCACCTGGCCTTCGCGATGGGCGTCGCGCCCGACGACCTCAAGGGGCTGCTGGCCGAACAGTTCAGCCGGCGATTCCTCCACGGCGGCCTGGGCCGCATGAGCTGCCTGGAACTGGCGGCCGCGTTTGTGAACTACCCGCTGGTGGCCCCGGAGGCCGGTAGCCCGTAGCCGGCAGTTAGTTGGCGAGGCATGCCCGCTTCAGCGGGTGGGTTCCGGTGCCCGGTCCCACGGTTCCCGGTATCGGTGTATAATCCCTGCCCGACTCAAGCGAAGGAGCGAACTATGTCCGCGATGCGCACAGAACGCGATTCCATGGGCGAGGTGCTTGTTCCCGCCGACGCCCTGTACGGCCCGCAGACCGCGCGAGCGGTCGAGAACTTCCCCATTTCCGGCTGGCCGCTGCCCGGGCGCTTCATTGCCGCGCTGGGGCGCATCAAGGGCGCCGCGGCCGTGGCGCACTGCCAGGCGGGCCGGCTGGACGCCCGCATCGCCGACGCGATCATCCGGGCGTCGGCGGAGGTGGCCGACGGCAAGCTGGACGAGCACTTCCCGCTGGACGTGTTCCAGACCGGCAGCGGCACGTCGACGAACATGAACGCCAACGAGGTGATCGCCCGCCGCGCGATGCAGCTCCTGCCGCCGGGCCCGCAGGCTGTCGGCATCCACCCCAACGACCACGTCAACATGGGCCAGTCGTCCAACGACGTGATCCCCACGGCGCTGCATTTGTCGGCCGCGGTTGCGATCCGCGGCGAGCTGCTGCCGGCGCTCGGGCACCTGCGGGCGGCGCTGGCCGCCAAGGCGGCCGAGATGAACGACGTGGTGAAGATCGGGCGCACGCACGGGATGGACGCCGTGCCCGTTCGCCTGGGACAGGAGTTGGGCGGCTGGGCCGCCCAGATCGGCGGCGCGGCCGACATGCTGGCCGCCGCGCTGGAGCGCCTGTGCGAACTGCCGTTGGGCGGCACGGCCGTCGGCACGGGCCTCAACGCGCCGGCGGGCTTCGCGGGCGAGGTGTGCCGCATCCTGGCCGCGGCGTGCAGCCTGCCGCTGCGCGAGGCGGAGAACCATTTCGCGGCCTCGGGCGCGCGCGACGCGGCGCTGTTCGCCTCGGGCGCCTTGCGGTGCACGGCCATCGCGATGGGCAAGGTCGCTTCGGACGTCCGTCTGCTGGGCAGCGGGCCGCGCTGCGGACTGGGCGAACTGCTCCTTCCAGCCACGCAGCCGGGAAGTTCCATCATGCCCGGCAAGGTCAACCCGGTGATCTGCGAAAGCGTGATCCAGGTCGCCTGCCAGGTGATCGGCAACGATGCCGCCGTGGCGGCCGGGGCCACCGGCGGGGTGGGCAGCATCCTGGAGTTGAACGTGGCGATGCCGATGATCGCGGCGAACCTGCTGTGCTCGATCGCCCTGCTGGCCAGCGCAGCGCGGGTGTTCGCCGACAAGTGTGTTCGCGGCCTGGCGGCCAACCGGCAGCGCTGCGAGGAATTGGTGGAGCGGTCGCTGGCGATGGTGACGGCGCTGGCGCCGAGGATCGGGTATGACCGGGCCGCGCAACTTGCCAAGCAGGCGCACGAGAGCGGCAAGACGATCCGCCAGCTCTGCCTGGAGCAGAACGTCCTGCCGGAGGCGGAACTGAGCGCCCTGCTGGACGCCAGGACGCAGACGGGGCGCTAGCCGCGGCCGGTCGTCCATGGCCCGGCGGGACGCGCTTTGGACCTCCAGCCGCGAAGGCGGGTCTGGCTGGGCCCAAGGGGCTCCGCATTCGGTCCGGTCTACGGTTTCTCCGCCAGCACCAGCACGTTGGTGGCCGTCTTCACCGCTTCGTGGTTTTCCCATTGCCAGATGAGTTTGTTGTCGGGCGTGAAGCGGACCACGTCGGGTCCGGCGGCGGTCTTGCCGTGGCCGAGCCAGTTGGCCACCACCACGTCGCCGCCCGGCAGCACGTGCATTCCGGAGAACCATTGCAGTCGGGCCCGCGGGTGCTTGTCCTTGCCGCCCAGCGTGGCCGCGTCGATCGCCTTGCCGTCCTTGCCCAGCCGGACCACGAGGCACTCAGCGCCGACGGTGGCGATCGTGCTGCCGTCGGCCTGGCGCTCGGCCACGTAGCCCTTGCCCGGCAGGGCGGCCTCCCAGACGACCTTGCCGTCGCGGTCGGCCTCCAGCACCTTGTGTCCGCCGGCCAGGGCGATCAGCACGTTGCCGGCGGCAGTGACGCGGATCAACCGCGGGTCGGCGACGGCTTTCACCTCCGTGCGCCGCACGTCCCGGCCTTCGGGGTCCACCTCGATGAGCGCTGAGCCGGAGGCCAGCAGCGTGTTGCCGCCGGGCAGTCGCCGGGCCGAGCTGACGCCGTTGAACTTGTCCACCGCCCAGAGCTTGGCGCCGTCCTTGGTGGCGTACTCGCCCGCTCCGTTGCCGTGGCTGACCAGCACGCGGTTGGGGTCCAGGAGTTGCACGTCGCGGCTGCCGGCGGGGATGGGGACCGACCAGCCCTTGGACGGGTCGATCTGGTCGACGCAGAGGAGTTGGTTGCCGCCGTTGTCGACGATCAGGAACCGCATGCGGATCGCCGATGCCGGTGGCGTGGACGGCGTCGCGGCGAGCAGGCACGAGGCGGCGAGGGCGACGGCGAGAAGGCAGGACGTCGATCGCTCCATGGGATGCATCTCCTTGTTCGGTGGCAAAGGATGCCACACGGAGGCGCGGAGGTACAGAGGGAAGTAGGGGATCCGTTCTTCGGAAGGAGGGATGCCTTCGCCTCTCGCCCATGTCCGTCCCGCTCCCAACGCGACCTTTTCGAAGGGACCGTTGGTCGGTTTGAGCCTCTGTGTGGCGGATTGCCTCCCGGCCGCGGTAGAATGCTCGGCGTTCAAGGGGCGCTGGAAAGGCAGGATGGATGCGTGACAAGAAGGTCCAGGAGCCTTCGGCGACGCCGGAACCGGAATTGGCGCATGCCGGGGGCGCGACCCAGCCGCTGCTGTTCGAGATCGCATGGGAGGTCTGCCAGCAGCTCGGCGGAATCTACACGGTCATCCGTTCCAAGGTGCCCGTCATGGTCGAGCGGTGGGACCGCCGCTACTGCCTGATCGGCCCGTACAACCCCGACGCCAGCGGGCTGGAGTTCGAGGAGATGCGCCCGGCCGGGTCCGTCGGCCGGGCCGTGAAGGCGCTGCAGAGCGAGGGGATCGACGCCCGGTACGGCCGTTGGCTGGTGACGGGCCAGCCGCGTACGGTGCTGCTGAACCCCGACTCGGCGTGGCGGAAGCTGGGGGAGATCAAGTATCGCATGTGGGAGCACCACGGCATCTCGTGCGGCGAGGGCGACCGCCTGTTGGAGTACGTGCTGTTGTTCGGGTACCTCGTGGAGCGGTTTTTCGCCCGCCTGCTGGAGCAGAAGGGGCTCCGCCGGCAGGTGATCGCCCACTTCCACGAGTGGATGGCCGGGTCGGCCATCCCGGAGCTGCGCTACCACAAGTTGCCGGTGGGGATCGTCTTCACCACGCACGCGACGCTGCTGGGTCGCTGCCTGGCGATGAACGATCCGTGGTTCTACGACCACCTGCCCTTCGTTGACTGGCGGATGGACGCGACGCGGTTCAACATCGTCCCGCAGGTGTGTCTGGAGCGTGCCGCCACCCACGGGGCGCACGTCTTCACCACCGTCAGCGACGTGACCAACGACGAGTGCCGCCACCTGCTGGGGCGGTCGGCCGACGTGGTGCTGCCCAACGGCCTGAACATCGAGCGGTTCGTGGCGATGCACGAGTTCCAGAACCTGCACCGCCAGTACAAGGAGAAGATCAACCAGTTCGTGATGGCGCAGTTCTTTCCAAGCTACACGTTCGATCTGGACCGCACGCTGTACTTCTTCACGTCGGGGCGCTACGAGTACCGCAACAAGGGCTTCGACCTGGTGCTGGAGGCGCTGGCGCGGCTGAACGCGAAGATCCGCGCCGCGCAGCTCAACCGCACGGTGGTGTGCTTCATCGTCACGCGGGCGGCTTTCCGGCAGACCAACTCGCAGGTGCTGCACCGTTCGGCCATGCTGGAGGAGTTGCGGCACAACTGCGAGGCGATCCGCGACCAGACCGGGGAGCGGCTCTTCCTGGCCGCGGCGCAGGGCGTCACGCCCGACCCGCAGACGCTGGTGGACGACTACTGGCGGCTGCGGCTGCGGCGGTTGATGTACGCCCGAAAGTCGCGCGACCTGCCGCTGGTGGTGACGCACGACCTGGTGGACGACGCGCAGGACGACATCCTTCAGCAGATTCGCTACCTGAACCTGGTGAACAACGCCACCGACGGCGTGAAGGTGGTGTACCACCCGGACTTCATCGGGCCGACCAGCCCGCTGCTGGGGCTGGACTACGACCAGTTCGTTCGCGGCTGCCACATGGGGCTGTTTCCCAGCTTCTACGAGCCGTGGGGGTACACGCCGCTGGAGTGCGTGGTTCGCGGCGTGCCGGCCATGGCCAGCGACCTGAGCGGCTTCGGCACGTACGTGAAGGCGACGATGAGCGACCACGACGCCAATGGCATCCACGTGGTGGCCCGGCGCGGGCGATCGTCCGAGGACGCCGCCGAGCAGATGGCGCAGTGGATGTTCGAGTTCTGCCGGCTGGGGCGGCGCGACCGGATCGCGCAGCGCAACCGCGTGGAAAACTGCGCCGCGCGGTTCGACTGGCAGCGCCTGGCCGACCACTACGCCGAGGCGCATCGCAAGGCGCGCGAAGCAATGTAAGGCGCCGTCACGAAATAACTTGTTCACGTTCCCCAGGTGGCACAGGTCTCCGACCTGTGCTGCACAGCTTGGAAAGCTGTGCCACCAAGACTGGATTGCTCAGGTTATTTCGTGACGGACCCTAAGGAGGGGAGGGGAACGGCCGACGACGAGGACGAGGACGAGGACGAAGGTTGTTCTTCGTTCGTAGTCCCGCCGTAAGGCGGAATCCCGGCACGTGATCGAAGACGAGAAACGCCCCGCCTTAGGGCGGCACTACGAAGCGGAGCCACGTTTCGTCGTCGTCCTCGTTGTCGTCCTCGGTTGTCTCTTCTTCCGACGCCGGGAAGCCGGTACGATTCGCCCATGAGAGACCTTCGCGAACAGATCAGCCGCGAGCTTCTGCCTCGGGTGCGCCGGCCGGGACAGTACATCGGCTGCGAGATCAACGCCCGTTGCGGGGACGTGCGAGCGGCCGACGTGTCGGTGTGCATGGCGTTTCCCGACACGTACGCGATCGGCATCAGCCACCTGGGCAGCCAAGTGCTCTACCACCTGCTGAACGCCGTGCCCGGCGTGGCGTGCGATCGCACGTACTGCCCGCTGCCGGACGCGGAGGCGACGATGCGCCGGCGCGGCGTGCCGCTGTTCGGCTGGGAAAGCCGCGCCGCCGTGGGCGACTTCGACATCGTGGGCTTCTCGCTGGGTTACGAACTGTGCGTCACCAACGTGCTGACGATGTTGGACCTGGCCGGCGTGCCGCTGCACGCGGCCGAGCGCGGGCCGGGCGACCCGATCGTGGTCGGCGGCGACGCGCTGGCCGACACGCCCGAGCCGATGGCGGAGTTCTTTGACGTGTTCCTGATCGGCGACGGCGAGGTGCATCTGCCGCTGCTGGTGGCCCTGGTCGGCCGCGCCAAGCGGGAGGGGGCCTCGCGGCAGGACGTGCTGCTCGAGGCGGCCCGGACGATCCCCGGCGCCTACGTCCCGCAGTTCTACCACGTCGGGAGCAACGGGCGATGCCCCGCCCCGGCGGAGGCGGGGGTTGCCTCCCTCATCGAGCACGTCCACATGCGCGACTTCACGCAATCCCCGGCCATCCTGGCCCCGCTGGTGCCGCTGGCCGAGGCGGTGCACGACCGCGTCGTGATCGAGATCATGCGAGGCTGCCCGAACGCCTGCCGATTCTGCCAGGCCGGGGCGATCCGGCTGCCGGTGCGGATCCGCGGCGTGGAGGAGATTCTCGCCATCGCCCGGGCGGCGATCGCGGCGACGGGGTATCGCGAGATCGCGTTGCTGAGCCTGTCGACGAGCGATTACCCGCGTCTGGGGGAGTTGATCGACGCGTTGAGCGCGGAGTTCTCGCCCAGGCACGTGTCGATCTCGCTGCCGTCGCTGCGCGTCGACAGCCAGCTCGAGCACTTGCCGCGGCTGACCAGCGAGGTCCGCAAGGGCGGGCTGACGATCGCGGCCGAGGCGGGCAGCGAGCGCCTGCGGCGGGCCCTTCGCAAGCGGATCACCGAGGAGGCGATGGTCCGCGGCGTGCGGGCGGCGTTCGCGGCGGGGTGGCGGAGCGTGAAGGTCTACTTCATGGCGGGCCTGCCGGGGGAGACGGAGGCGGACCTGGACGCGATGTTTCAGTTGTGCCGGAGGCTGAGCGACACGCGGCGGGAGGTGGACGGCCATCGCGGGGCGATCTCCGGCAGCGTGTCGTGGTTCGTGCCCAAGCCGCACACGCCGATGCAGTGGTGCGCGATGCGGCGGGCGGAGGAACTGCTGGAGATCCGCTACCGGCTGCGCGACCTGGCCAAGCGCAGCCCCGTGATGTTCAAGTTCCACCGCGTGGAACGGAGCGTGCTGGAAGCCGTCATCGCCCGCGGCGGGCGCGAGGTGGGGCGGGTGATCGAGGAGGCGTGGCGCGCCGGTTGCCGGCTGGACAGTTGGGACGAGCACTGGGACTGGAACAAGTGGGTTGCGGCGTTCGAGAAGACGGGCGTGGATCCTGCGGCCATCGCCCACCGCGAGTTGCCGCCGGATGAGCCGCTGCCGTGGGGCCACGTGGCCTGCCCGCTGAGCGAGAAACTGCTCAGGAGCCAGTACCGGCGGATGAGGGAAGTGCTGACCACGGAGGCACGCACGTCGCGGAGAGAAGACGGCGAGGAAAGGCAACAATGATGGAGAATGTAGCATCGGTATTGCGGTCCGAGCCGGGGGTGATGCGTGTTCCTCAGCCTGAAAGGCTGACATAGGACAGCCCAGGGCAACGCCCTGGGTATTCGTTACCTCCCAAGCCCAAGCCCTGTAAGGGCGAGAGAACCTCTGCACGCACTTCTTTCGCCCTTACAGGGCTTGTCCTTCTGGGTTTCCGGCACCCAGGGCGTTGCCCTGGGCTGCATTCCGTCAGCCCGTCGGGCTGAATAGAACGCAACAATGATGCTACAGTCTCCAATGATGAACGGGGATGCACACAGGTAGGAAAGCTGGACGCTGTGGCAACGTTACACGGGTTCTGGGGATTCGGGCGCCGCTCAGAACACGGCAAACGAAGAACAGTATCGCTTTGCCCGCTTGCCAGGTGAGGCGGTGTCCGCTCTTCAGCCTGAAGGGCTGAGAGACGACAGCCCAGGGCAACGCCCTGGGAATGGATGTCCCAAGGCAACAAGCCCTGAAAGGGCGCAAGAACTGCCCACCCGGGCAACGGCTTCTTTCGCCCATTCCAGGGCTTCGCCATCTTCGGATACGCCTTTCCAGGGCGTTGCCCTGGGCTGTCCCATGTCAGCCCTTCAGGCTGGAGATCCCTGTAAGGCGCCGTCACGAAATAACTTGTTCACGTTTCCCAGGTGGCACAGGTCTCCGACCTGTGCTGCACAGCTTGGAAAGCTGTGCCACCAAGACTGGCTTGCTCAGGTTATTTCGTGA
>CAYWTX010000525.1:0-4040 GCA_964461295.1 uncultured Planctomycetaceae bacterium
GGCATACTGGGAGCACCCGGGTCCTTGTCCTCGATGCGGCAAGGAATTGCGCCGAAGCGAGGAGCCGGTGCTCTTGTGGGATTGACGCCAACGTGGCCTGCGCCGCCCGGAAGCGAGGCCAGAAGGCCTGGTGGAGGCAGAAACGAACGAGGCCCCGGGCGTCCAGTCCAGGGCCTGCGTTCCCGGTAGCATAGCGGGGGCTCGCCATGGACCGCTTCACGCAATGAGGGACGCTTTCTGGGAGGGATCCAGGCATGTCGCCTGAACCTCGGGACAAGCCAGAGACGTCCGCTCGAACCGTTTGACGGCCGGCTGGCAGGTGTCTACGATGTGACCGGCGGCTGAGTCTTTCCGTCAATCCGCGGACGAAGCTGGTGCGTTCTGAGGAGCCAGCAGTGATGATCCCTGAACATGCTGATAGGTCAGCCAGGCGCGGTGTGCTACTGACCGGCATCGGGCTGGTGGTGTTGATCGCGTCGGGGTGCCGGGCGCCGCACCCCCCGGCCACCGAAGGAGGACAGAGCATGACCAGTCAACAGACTCCTCGCGCATTTCGTGGGGCGCCCGACGCCATGGAGCTGAAACTGCCCGAGGCCAGGCGCCGCACCTGGATCGAAGGCTTCGCCGCGCCTGGCGCGCTGCGCCCTCTCGTGCAGTTCATGGGCCCCGAGGCAGGCTTCGCCCCCACTGGAGACTGGTACACCACGGAGATCTTCCCGCTCTTCATGGGCGTCTGCGGCGACGCCTTCCGCTTCGTCTGGTACCGCCAGGACAACGCCAAATGGGAGAGGAGCGACAGGTTCGTGGCCGCCTCCCCCGCCACGCAGTACCTGGCCGCGCTCGACGCGGCCGGCTTCGACGCGCGCCTCGTCTTCGACCCGGCGCTCACCGGCACGCCGCCATTGCTTCCGTGGGACGCGGTGACGCTGCGGAGAGAGGTGGTGGCGTCCATCGCCGAGCACAAGTGGCCGGTGCTGGTCGCGGACCTGCCCGAGCCCGGCTGGATGGCTGTGATCGTGGGGTACGAGAGAAACGGCGAGACGCTCATCGGTTGGTGCGAACCGGGCTGGGAGAGCTTTGGCTTCTGCTTCGATCCGGCCAAGAAGCGCAAGTTCGGTGACTGGTTCGCGAAGACCTCCGGCGCCGTGCTGCTCGCGGCCAAGCACCCGCGTCCGGCGGAAGCGGACGTATTCCGCGCGGCACTGGCCAGAGCGATACCGGAACTGAGAAGGCGCGCCGTCGGCCACCTCCACGCGGGGCCGGCAACCTACGAGGTGCTGGCCAAGCGTCTGGACGATCCCTCGCTCTCCAGGGACGACGCCGAAACCGCCAAGCGGCGCACCGACCTGCTGCATCCGATGATCTGGGACCTGGCGACGCAGCGCCACTATGCCTCGGAGTTCCTTAAGCGCGCGGCCGTGGTGTTCCCGCCGGCCGCCGACGAACTGAAGGCCGCGTCGGACCTCTTCAAGGCCATCCATGACGCGGTGTGGGAGATCAGCCGCATAGGCGGCGGCAAGCAGCCTGGCTCGCCGCTCCCGAGGACGGCGGACGCCGCGGTTCGCAAGCAGATCGCGGAGATCATCCTGAAGTGCCGGGACCGGGACCTGGAGGCGGCTAGGAAGATCGAGGCGGCGTTGGCCAGGGTCCTGCCTCCGGAGCGCGCCGAGCTGAAACCGTCGCCGCTCGTCGAACAGCCGAAGGGCACGCGCCCGCAGATTGAATGCCAGCCGGGGCCGGGCGTACTGCGCGCGCTGATGGAGTTCTTCGGCGTAGACTTCGGTTTCACGACCGACGGGAATTGGCGCACGAACGGAGCCTTCCCGCTCTTCATGGGGCTGTACGGCGACTCCTTCCGCTTTGTCTGGCTGCCGCGCGAAACTCAACCTGCGCGTGGGGAGGATCTGTCCATCCTCGACGACCAGCCGCAGCGCTTCTTGGCCTGCCTCGACGCCGCCGGCTTCAGCGCGCAGGCGGTAGTCAAACCGGGGCTGAGCGCCGTGCCGCCGCCGTTCGCCTGGGGCGAACCGACGCTGCGGCGCGCGATCGTGGCGTCCATCGTCGAACGCAAGTGGCCGGTGGTGCTCATGGGTCTGCCCAGACGCGGCTGGGCCAGCGTCATCACCGGCTACGAGAAGGGCGGCGAAGTTCTCACCGGCTGGTGCGCCGAAGGCGGCGACGACCGCGGCATACGCTTCGAACCGGCCAAGCGGCAGGTCTTCAGAGACTGGTTCCCGAAGGTGACGCAAGTCGTCCTGCTCACCGGCCAACGAGTGCGAACGCCGGACGCGCTGGTATACCGGACGGCGCTGGAACGGGCCGTGACCGAGATGCGGGCGACTGAGTTTGGCCGCTTCCACGCCGGGCCGGCCACCTTCGACGCGTGGGCCAAGGACATCCAAGACCCCGCGCTCTCGAAGGAGGACCCCGACACCGTCGCCCGGCGCGGACGCATCATGGACCCGATGATCTGGGACCTCGCCACGCGACGGCACTACGCGTCGCTCTTCCTCCAGCGCGCGGCCGAGCTCTTCCCGGCATCGGCCGACGACCTGAAAGCGGCGTCCGATCTCTGCAGGGCCATCCACGACGCGATGTGGGAGATCAACCGCCTGGGCGGCGCCAAGTGGCCCGGCCAGCCGCTGCCGAAGCTGGGCGATGCCGCGGTCCGCCAGCAGATCGCCGAGATCATCCTCAAGTGCCGCGACCACGACCTGGAGGTGGCGAAGAAAATCGAGGCGGCGCTGGCCAGGAAACAGGGCGATCCGAAGCCGAAGGCCGCCAACGTCGTCAAACTCGACGGACTGCGGCACCGCCGGTCCTACGTCTCGCAGGTGAAGTGCATCAAGCAGTGCCTCGACTACCAGGGCGCCGACGTGTCCATGGAGTGGCTCGGCGGCGGCACGGGGCAGGCCTTCGCCCTCAATGTGGCGGGCGACATAGACGCCAGCGGCCCGACACGCTGGGGCGAATCGCCCACGCGCGAACTGGGGCCCAACCTCGGTTGCCGCGTCACCACCGGCGCGGAGGTCGAGAAGAAGGCGGAGGGCGCCGAGTATCCCGCCTGGCAGCGCGCCGCCTACGACTTCGTGCGCGCCAACATTGACCGCGGCATCCCATGTTACGGTTACGAAGTATGGTTGTGGATTCCCGATTGGCAGACGATCAGCGGCTACGACGATGTGGGCTACCACTACATCTCGGGCATGGGCCACGGCGGCCCCTCGCCCTGGCAGAAGCTCGGCGATTGCGATATCAAGGCGATCCAGGTCTTCGCGGTCGAACGCTGCGAACCAGCCGGCGACGCGAACGTGGTCCACGCCGGTCTGACCGCCGCGATCCGTCAGGCCGAAGGCGCATGGCGCGATCAAGGCTCGATCACCGGCCCCGAGGCCTTCGATCACTGGGCGCGCAAACTCGAAAGCGGCGAAGCCGAACGCGACGGTTGCTCCTACAACGCCGCGTTCTACTTGGAGTGCCGCGAACTGGCCGTCGGGTTCCTGAAGGAAGCGAAGCGCCGTTTGCCCGGGCGGTGCGATGGCGCGTTCGACGAGGCGATCGTGCAGTACACGGCCGTGCGCGATCAACTCGCGGCCCTCGCCAAGTTCTGCCCCACGCGAGACAACGCCGACTGGAAGTCCAAGCTCCGCTCCAAGGAAGGCGCGGACGTGATGCGAGCCGCCGGAGCAGCCGAACGGCGGGGACTGGCGGAGTTGAAGAAGATCGCCCGAACCTTGGCGCCGAGGCCGTGAAGCGGTCGATAGCACCGGCAGGATTCGAACCTGCGCCCCGGAGGCTGTGGCCCTTGGCAGAAAATCTTCACTTCCCGCCATTTTCCCTCTTGGCCGATACCAAACATCATGCTAACATGTCCTCCAGCAGCATGGATGGTGCTGTCGGGGCCACGGACTCGCCCGTGAAGACAGGCGTTACTCAGCAGACGCAGACGTGACACCACGCCGCCCGCTCCAAGGGCACGTGCCAACGGAGTCTGCAAGGAGAAGGCACGATGGACATCCGCCCGATTTCCTTGCGCGACT
>CAYWTX010000526.1:0-1679 GCA_964461295.1 uncultured Planctomycetaceae bacterium
AGCGATTCGGCAACCCAACAGAGCCGTCCCTTAGGGACGGTCGGGTGCGAATGAGGGACCGCTTCCGCCCGCGGACGCGATGAAGACGCCCCCGCCCGCGGACGCGATGGAACCGGTCCCCGGTCCGGAGGCAACCGTCCCTAAGGGACGGCTCTGTTGGAATCCCGCGAAGGCGACGCCCTTCCTCGGGGCGGTCGCCGCTTCCGCCCGCGGACGCGATGGAGACGGTCGCCAACTCAACGAACCCGGTAAGCGATTCGGCAACCCAACAGAGCCGTCCCTTAGGGACGGTCGGGTGCGAATGAGGGACCGCTTCCGCCCGCCGACGCGATGGAGACGCTTCCGCCCGCGGGCGCGATGGAACCGGTCGCCGGTCCGGAGGCAACCGTCCCTAAGGGACGGCTCTGTTGGAATCCCGCGAAGGCGACGCCCTTCCCCGTCGTGGGGATCCCACCCCCGCGCGGCAACGCCGTGAATGTCCGCGTTGCCATCGCACTTCCCTCCACTCGCGGCAGTTCCACCGCGAGTCAGACAACGGCGGAAGCTCCAAACGCATTCTCCATCCTTGACCTGTGCCGCCAGTTGCCGTAAAAGTTTTCGATTCGCGCACGCCGCGCCCTGGTGGGCCCACCGGCCGCGACAGATCGGAGAAGCAGCATGGCGACGCAGGCGGAATTGCTGGCCAAGATGGAGAAGCTCATCGTCCCCAATTACGGCAAGCGGTTGCGGGCGATGGTCCGCGGGCGGGGCGCCCGCATCTGGGACGCCGACGGCAACGAGTACGTCGACTTCTTCGCCGGTTTCGGCGGGGCGGGCACTGTCGGGCACTGCCATCCCCGCGTCGTCGCCGCCGTTCAGAAGCAGGCCGGCGAACTGTTCTGCCACGGCAACTTCTTCACCAACGCCAACGAGCTGTTCCTGGCCGACAAACTCAACGAGCACGCCTTCGGCGGCAAGGTGTTCTACTGCCACAGCGGCGCCGAGGCCAACGAGGCCGCGCTGAAGCTCGTCCGCCTGGCCGCGCGGCAGGCCGCCCCCGCCGGGGCGCCCATGAAGTACAAGATCATCAGCTTCCACCACTGCTTCCACGGGCGGACGATGGGCGGGCTAAGCCTGACGCCCGAGCGGTTCCAGCAGGGCTTCGAACCCATGCTGCCCGGCAACGTCAAGGTCGACTACGGCGACCTCGACGCCGCGCGGAAGGCGATCGACCCCGAGACGGCCGGCGTGTTCGTCGAGGCGATCCAGGCCGAGGGCGGCATGCACATCCCCACCGTGGAGTTCATGCAGGGGCTGCGGAAGCTGTGCGACGAGAAGGGCCTGCTGCTGGTGTGCGACGAAGTGTGGACCGGCCCGGCCCGGACGGGGAAATGGTTCGCCCACCAGCATTTCGGCATCGTGCCCGACGTGATGACCCTCGCCAAGGCTATCGGCGGCGGCGCGCCCGTCGGCGTCTGCCTCGCCGCCGCCAAGTGGGGCGACGTCCTGGGCCCGGGCAAGCACGGCTGCACGATGGGCGGCAACCCGCTGTGCACGGCCGCGGCCGCCGAAGCCATCCGCATCATCGAGGACGAGAAGCTCGTGCAGCGCGCGGTGACCAAAGGCGACCAGGTGATGCAGACCCTCCTCGACGCGAAGGTGCCGTGCGTGAAGGACATTCGCGGCAAGGGCCTGATGAT
>CAYWTX010000527.1:0-14469 GCA_964461295.1 uncultured Planctomycetaceae bacterium
GATCTCCGCCATCAGGCGGAGGGTCTGCCTAACGGCCTCGGTGATCTTCCGGTAGGTCTCGATGTCGTCGAAGCCCAGCGTGCGGCCTTTGCGGTCTTTCAGCCACTTCTCGCAGACCTGATACCCGCCGACGTGGAAGTCCCAGGCCTCAGGGGCCACCGGCTCGAAGTACTGCGTATTGCTGACGTACACGCGGCCGGGGGCTTCGTCGGTGGGCGGCTTGTAGCGAGGCTTGTCGATCACGCTATCGCCGGCCTGTGGGTAGTTGGCGGCGGGGGCGGGGACGCGCTCGAGCATGTGCAGGCCGGCGAGTTCGGCGCCCAGGCCGCACAGGCGGGCGAAGAGCTTGCGGTCGGCCGTGAGCGGCAGGCGGGGGAAGTCGATCTTGAGGAACTCCGCGTAGCGGCTGCGATAGGCGGGGCAGTGGAAAACCGCATACGCGTAGTGGAAGATGTCTTCGGGTCCGAAGGTCTTCTTGCGGTCGCCGGGGCCGTCGGAGACGAACTTCAGGCCGAGCTTGCCGGAGAACTCCTCGACGAACTTGGGGTCGAGGTTCGGCCGCCGGCCGTCGCGGCCGGAAGGCCATGCGGCAAAGAGCGGATTGTCGCCGTTGGGGTAGAGGTACAGCGGGAAGAGCGTGTTGATGTCGTAGGCCGAACACGTTTTGTGTCCGCAGATTGTGCTCGTGGCATGCACGTCCCACTGGTCGCGCGTCTGCCGAGTGCAGATCAGACCGAGATTGGACCCCGCGAGCATGTGGCGCATGGTTTCGTAGCGAGATCGCTCGAGAACCGACGAGTCATAGACGGCAAAGCGGGTATCAAACGGACGATAAAGCAGGCGGGTTACCTTCTCCTCGCTGACCTTCAGCAGCTTCGCGAGTTTCCCGGCTTCTGTTGCGGCAAAGCCGATCGTGGCTTCATCGTCTCCGGTCACGATGCCGACGCTGCTGGTCGGCATCGCCGCCGTCAGGTCTGCGAACCCCACGTACTCGTTCCGCAGACCGATGTCCTTGCGGACGAACAGATACGAGGGCTGACGCGGTGAGAGCTTCTTCCATCGCGCCGACGTCACCTCGTGCTGGGACAGGTAACGACCCTTGCCCGCCCTGCCGCCCCAGACTTCGGTATGGAAGACGCGCGTGCCCGTGGGGCGCTCGCGTGCTGTCGGGTCGGGCCTTCGCACCATGATGCTGATGGCCACGCCCTGCATGATGTCGAAGACGTTTTCGTCCTTGGAGCCGTCGGGGGCCTTCTCGCGTTTCTTCGCGTTGCCATGGAGGTCCAGCACGTAGATGTCGTCGAACGTGTGCATCAGGCTGCGGCGCATCCCGCGAAACGTCGGGTTGTCCAGGTATCCGTGATTGGTGATGAACGCCAGGACGCCATACCCGGTCTGCTCGATCCGCCGCTGGGCGAAGCGGATGAACTTCACGTAATCGTCGTTGAGCCACTTGGGGTTTCGCTCGCCCAGCGGCTGGCCGTCGCACTCGAAGTAGCCCGGCGCGCCGTCCGGGCCGGGCAGTTTCTCGCGGATCAGGTCCTTCGACCACTGCCCGGGGTTGGCCGTGTGCCCTGAGTACGGCGGGTTGCCCATCACCACCATGATGGGCGATTCGGTCTTGACCTTCCCGGCCGCGTTGGCCTCCTGGGCGATCTGGTTGGCCAGCGCCAGCAGCGGCCCGGCCACCACTTCGGCCTCCTCCAGCGTGTTCGTCAGGTACACCCGCAGGCGTTCGTTATTGGGAAAGTTGTAGCCGGTCTCGCGGAGCAGCCAGCCGAGTTTGAGGTGCGCCACGGCGTAGGGGGCCATCATCAACTCAAAGCCGTAGAGCCGCGGCAGCAGGTGCCGGGCGACGTAGCCTTCCTCGCCTCCCCAGGCGCCGCGCATCGCCTCCAATGAGCGGTGAATGTGCTTGACCGTCTCGTAGAGGAACGTGCCGGTTCCCGTGGCGGGGTCGAGAATCTGCACCCGGTGCACGTCCTGGCGGCGTTTGCCGCCGGGCGCGGCGGGGTCGGGCACGTCGATGGCGACCTTGGTGTTGTCGGCCAGGCCGGCGACGAGGCCGAAGTCGCGCTGGAGGATCGCATCCACGCTACGGACGATGTAGCTGACGACAGGCTCCGGCGTGTAGTACACGCCGCGTTTCTCGCGCAGCGTCGGGTCGTACGCGGTCAGGAAGGTCTCGTAGAAATGAACGACGGGGTCTTCCTTCTGCGCGGCGCGGCCGAAGTCGGCCAGGATCGTGTGCATGTCGCAGCGGCGGAGGATTTCGGCCAGGAGGTCGACCGCCCAGACGATGCTGGGGTCGAGCTTGGTGCCGGCGACGTACTCGAAGATTTCGCGCAGGAACGGGTTGGTGGGCGGCAGGGCGTGCGCGGCCATCTGACGCGAGAAGCGCGGGACTTCGCTGTCGGGCAGGTTGATACGGGCCGAGAACATGCCGTAGCAGACGGTCTGGGCGTACATGTCGGCGAACTGCCTGGGCGTGATGTCGCCCAGGATCGTGAGGCGGAAGCTCTCCAGTTCGCCGTGGAGCGTGCCGGCCTCGCCTTCCACGCCGAAGGCGAGTTCGATGGCGTTGCGGATGATCTTGGCGATGGAGGCCATGCGCGCGGCCAGGTCCTTCGGCGTGCCGATGGGCGTGCCTTCGCCGGAGAGGAAGGCGGTGAAGAGCAGGCGAATCTGGTCCTCGGCGGTTTGCAGCGGTTTGAGTTTTCCATCGGCATCGAGACGCCCAAGGATGACGTGCATCTCGGGCTCTCCTCCGACGTAATAGCGGAATTCGAGGTAGTCGGTGATGATGAGGTTGTCGAGTCCCTCGAAGTATCGCTGGAGTTGTTCGGATTTTTCAACGTCGTCGAGGTCGGCGCCGATGTCCTTGCACTCGATGTAGCCGATGGGCAGTTCGTCGCGGCTGACGATGAAATCCGGCGCGCCGCAGGCGACGCGGCGCGGCTCGTTGGTGGCCGTGGCGCCGGGGCAGAGCGCCTCGACGAGCGTCTTCAGCGCGGGGCGGTAGGTGTGCTCGGTGGCGCTGCCCGCGGCGCGAATCTTCGCGACTTCCCGGAGGTATTGGCGAATGGGCGATGCCATGGCGACAACCTATCGGGCGGGGGGGCAATCCGCAAGAGCGGCCCGTCCCGGCGGGGGGCTGGCTTCTCGCGCCGCGACGGCGATGGCGGGGTGTGCGGGGGCGTGGAGGACGGGCCAACTCCGGTCGGCCGGGGGGTTCCATTCGCGAACGCTCTTTGGGCAGACCAAGACACCGCCCCGGCGGCGTTTGGAGTTTTTCCCCGCTGGCCAACCGGAGTCGATCGCCCCGTGAGGGCGACGGCCTGGCGTGCGGGGGCCGGTTCGCGCGGCCCTCCAGCGGACGTGGGTGGTGGGGTTCTTTCTTTCTCTCTCTCTTCTTCGCGTTGTGGTAGATTCGCGGTCCATGACGACGCCACGGGTGAACCTTGAGTCGGCCTTGCGCGACGCGTTCGGGCACGG
This sequence comes from uncultured Planctomycetaceae bacterium, assembly GCA_964461295.1. Classification (GTDB taxonomy): domain Bacteria; phylum Planctomycetota; class Phycisphaerae; order SM23-33; family SM23-33; genus CAYWTX01. The sequence continues at coordinate 3,496 of CAYWTX010000527.1, forward strand.
CGGGTTTCGGCCTGGGCAGCGGGAGTTGATCGAGGCCGTGCTGGCGGGGCGCGACGCGTTCGGGGTCATGCCCACCGGCGGGGGCAAGTCGCTCACGTACCAGCTTCCGGCGCTGCTTCGGCCTGGGGTGGCGCTGGTGGTCTCGCCGCTGATCGCGTTGATGAAGGACCAGGTGGACGCGTTCAACCGCTCGGGTAAGGGCCAGGCGGTGGCGTTGCACTCGAACCTGTCGGGGGCGGAGGCGCAGCGGGCATTGGAGCGGCTGCGCAGCGGCCAGGCGTCGCTGCTGTACGTGGCGCCGGAGCGGCTGGAGATCGAGGGTTTCCGCCAGCGTCTGGCGTCGCTGCGCCCGTGGCTGTTCGTGGTGGACGAGGCGCACTGCGTGAGCCAGTGGGGGCACGATTTCCGGCCGAGCTACCTGGGGCTCAAGGACGTGGCGGCGTCGCTGCGTCCGGCGCCGGTGCTGGCGTTGACGGCGACGGCGACGCCGGCGACGCGGAAGGACGTGACGGCGCGGCTGGCGCTGAACGACCCGCTGATGCAGGTGGCGCCGTTTGATCGGCCGAACATCCGGTTCGCGGTGCACGCGTGCGCGCAGGCGGGGAAATTTGCCCGGTTGTGCCGGATACTGAAGGGCAGCGGCGGCTCGCAGATCGTGTACGTGGGTCGGCGGCGCGACGCGGAGGAGATTGCCCGCGACCTGTGCGGCGAGGGTTTGCCGGCGGTGGCGTATCACGCGGGCATGCCGGCCGGGGAGCGTCGCGAGGCGCAGGAGGCATGGCGGCGCGGGGCCAAGCCCATTGCTGTGGCGACGATCGCGTTCGGCATGGGGATCGACAAACCCGACGTGCGGGCGGTGGTGCACTACCAGCATCCCGCGTCGCTGGAGTCGTACTACCAGGAGGCGGGGCGGGCGGGGCGCGACGGGCGGCCCGCCCGGTGCGAGATCCTCTACAGCGGGCGCGACCTGGGCTTGCAGCACTGGTTCATCCAGAACCGCTACCCCGACGGCGAGCAGGTGCGGAAGGTGCTGGCGGCCGTGCCGCAGGGCGGCATGGATCGCGGGGATTTCGAGGCCCTGGTGCTGGACATCAGCCCGGAGCAGCGGAACGTGGCCATGCTGACGCTGCTGGAGACGGGGTTGCTGGTGCGGACGGCCGGGGGGGGGCTGGCGCGGACGGTGAAGGACGCGGCCAAGGCGCGGATTCCGCTGGGCACGATGTATGAGCGGCGCGACCGCGATTACCGGCGGCTGGACGCGATGGTCCAATACTGCGACTCCAGCCGCTGCAACCGGGCGATTCTGCTGCGGTACTTCGGCGAGAAGAGAGACGATGGCTGGCGGTGCGGCAACTGCTCGGCCTGCGGGGGCGGGGCGGGCGATCACGAGCGGTCGGGCAAACGCGGGCGGCCGGCGAGGCGGCAGGACGGGGACGCGGTCCGGGAGCGGCCGGCGCGGAAGGGCAGGCGTCTGCCGAAGAAGGTGGAGCGGATTCTGCGCGACGTGGGCGAACCGCCCAAGCCGGCGGGGGCCCCGGCGGCGCCGACCAAGCCGGTGCCATCGAAGGCGGCGCCCGCGGCGGGGCTGCCGCCGGCGGGGGCGGCACGGAAGGGCGGGTTCGTCCCCGACCTCCCGGAGGCCGAGGCGTTCTGGCAGTCGAAGGACCGCAGTTTCACGCGGGAGCAACTGCTGGCCAGGTCGGTGGCCCGCCCCGACGGGCTGGGCATCCTGCGGTTGGTAAACGGGGCGAACGAGGAACTGTCGGCCTCCGGCGTCGCGGGGCTGCTGATGGGCAACCGCACGTGTACCGCGGCGGAGAAGTCGCCGGACTTGACGCAACTGGCCGGCTTCGGCAGTCGCAAGCGGGCCCAATACGAGGACGTCCTGGCGGACGTTCTGGCGATGTGCGCGAAGGGGTACCTGGAGTTCGCGGCCGGGAAGAAGCTGCACTTGACGGCGAAGGGGCGAGCGGTGCTGGGGAAGTAGGGGCGGCGCTGTTGTCTGCGATATCGCGAAACGGCCGAGCCACTTTGGGTGTTGCCACGCGACAGAAGGAACATGGCTGGGGCACGCGACAGGAGGAACAGGGCGGGAGCGCGCGTGGCGCGGATGAACCCACCGTGTTGGATGAAGAAAGCAAAGGGATTATAGGGATTGAATCGATTATCGGGATTCAAGTACTCAATTCCCATGATTCCTTCAATCCCCACAATCCCTTTCCCCTTTCTCCTCGTGCATTTGGTCGTCCTTCGCTGGCGATGGACCGGTCGCGGCCGGCGCCCCCAGCCGCGCGGTGAACGGCAGGCAGGTCAGGGCTTCGATCACGAAGCCGAGGACCAGCACGGCGGCGGCCCCGGCGTGGTTGAGCACGCCGGCGGCTTGGAGAGCCCATGCGGCGGCCCAGGTCGCCGCCACGCGCAAGATGCCCCCGGCGGCCATGCCGCCGGTGCGGCGTCCCACGAGCATCCGCCCGTGGAACCAGTTGCGGATGCCGATGGTGACGGGGACCAGGCAGAGCACGAGCAGGGCCTGTCGCGACATCTCCAGCACCTGCCCGCGCACGCCCATCATCTGCCCCAGGACCAGGCCGGCCAGGGGCGTGCCCGCCACCAGCAGCATGAGCGCCGTGGCGGCCAGCGTGACGCGGACCATGAACCGGCGGACCCCGGACGGGTCGGCCCCGCCGAAGACCGCGAACAGGTGGCGGAACTGGTTCAGCGGCGCGTGGAACAGCATGGCGAAGTCGAAGGCGACGCGCAAGGCCGCCGCCGTCGCGATGGCCTGCGGCAGGCGGCTGACGTAGGCGAAGATGATCGGGCGGCTGAAGGAGAACATGACGCTGGTGGTGGCGGTGGGCCAGAAGTAGGCCCACACGTCGCGGTAGCCAAGGGGGGCCTGCCCGGCGGTATCGCACGGCAGGCGGTGGCGGCGCAGGTACACCGCGGCCAGCAGGGCCGCGTGCAGCGTCTCGGATGCGATGATGGAGCCGGCGACGGTGGGCACGGCGGGCCAGTCGGCCAGCAGGCCCGCGAACATCGCGGCGACGGCGACGGCGAACTGGATGACGTGCAGGATGGTGAGGGTGCCGGTGAGCCGCGCCTGCACCAGCAGGCCAGTGTAGTAGCTGCGCAGGGCGCTGGCCGGCAGCAGCGGCGCCAGGAATCGCAGGTACAGCAGCACCTTGTCCAGGTCGGCGGGGGCCACCTCGAACATCCACGCCACCAGCCGCCGCCCCGGCGGGGCAAGGGCCAGCACGCCCATGGCGGCCGTCAGGGCGATGGCCAGGCCGGCCGTGAAAAGCAGGCAGACGCGGTGGCTCTGGCGGTCGCGGGCCAGGACGTTGGACAGTTGCGGCACGAAGACCAGCACGGAGTTGAGCAGGAAGTAGACGCTGGAGGCGTAGGCGAAGATGGCCAGTTCGCGCGCCGCGTCGGCGAAGCTGGCGAGCACGCCGTTCTGCACCTGCCTGCCCAGCAGCGCCCCGACGGCGGTCAGCGCCAGCGGCCAGTAGAATCTCCAGTAATGCCTCTGCAACCAACGTCTCCGTCAGGCGGGAATACTACCGCGGCGCGGACCTTGCCCGCAATCCAAGGCGGGCAGGGAGGGCGCACGACCGTAGTTGCGCCTTGGCATCTTCAGCCTGAAGGGCTGAGATTCGACAGCCCAGGGCAACGCCCTGGGAAGGCGTATCCGAAGATGGCGAAGCCCTGGAAGGGCGCAAGAGGCCGTTGCCCGGGCGGGCAGTTCTTGCGCCCCTTCAGGGCTTGCTGCTTTGCGACATCCATTCCCAGGGCGTTGCCCTGGGCTGTAGTCTGTCAGCCCTTCAGGCTGAAGAGGCGGTGCAAGAACGGTCGTCACACCCCAGCAGGCAGCAGGCAGCAGGGAGCAGGGAGCAGGCAGCAGGGAGCAGGCAGCAGGCAGCAGGTAGCAGGCAGCAGGCAGCAGGCAGCAGGGAGCAGGCAGCAGGCAGCAGGCAGCAGGGAGCAGGCAGCAGGGAGCAGGCAGCAGGCAGCAGGGAGTAGGCAGCAGGGAGCAGGCGGCAGGCAGCAGGGAGCAGGCAGCAGGCAGCAGGGAGCACGGAGCAGGCAGCAGGCAGCAGGCAGCAGGGAGCAGGGAGCAGGGAGCAGTACTGGCTGCAACAACATCGCGCACACGATGGGGTCGCGTCGTTGTGGCACAGAGGCGCCGAGCGGCAAGATTCGTGACAGTTGACCAGTCTGCGGAAGGCCGTTGGCGAAGCGGTCAGCGCGACGGCGGGCGCCGCGACAGGCCGTCCAGCACGCCCTGCAATTGGGCCAGTTTCGCCGCCTCCATCTCCGGCGTGTCGGCCAGGGGATACTCCAGGCCCAGTTCGGCGTACTTCCGGCGCGCGAGGCCGTGGTAGGCAAGCAGTTGGGCCTTGCGCACGTTCGTGCGGCCGGCCAGGAGCGAGGCCAGGGCGCGGACGTCGGCGGGCGTGTCGTTCCAGCCGGGGACGATGACCTGGCGAACCCACGTGAGCTTGCCCATCGCGGCGAGACGGTCGAGGAACTCCAGCGTGCGGGAGAGATCGGCGCCGGTGAGGCGCCGGTGGCGTTGGGCGTCGGCATCCTTGACGTCCAGCAGCACGAGGTCGGTGACGTCCAGCAGGCGGCGCACGGCGTCGTTCCACGCGCAGCCGCTGGTGTCGATGCAGGTGTGCGCGCCGGCGGCGCGGCAGGCGGCGAACACGTCGCCCGCGAAGTCGGCCTGGAGCAGCGGTTCGCCGCCGGAGAGCGTGACGCCGCCGTGGGGGCCGAAGTAGGGCTGGCAGCGGAGAACGCGCCGGGCGAGCTCGGCGGCGTCGATTTCCGTGCCGCCGGCCACGGGCCACGTGTCGGGATTCTGGCAGTAGAGGCAGCGCAGCGGGCAGCCCTGGAGGAACACGACGCACCGCATGCCGGGGCCGTCAACGCCGCTCAGCGTCTGGATGGAATGGATGCGGCCGGTCATATTCGCTGGTGGAACGTCCTGGCGACCACTTCTTCCTGCTGGGCGCGGCTGAGGCGATGGAAGTTCACCGCGTAGCCCGACACGCGGAGGGTGAGCTGCGGGTACTTGTCGGGGTGCTCCATCGCGTCGCGCAGCTTCTGGGGCGACAGGACGTTCACGTTGATGTGCTGGCCGCGCTGCTGGACGTAGCCGTCCAGGAGGGCCAGCAGGTTGTCGACCTGCCGCGGGCCGGGTTCGCCCAGGGCGGGCGGGGCGATCGAGAACGTGCAACTGATGCCGTCCAGGCAGTTCTCGTAGGGCAGCTTGGCCACGCTGTTGAGGCTGGCCAGGGCGCCTTCGGCGTCGCGCCCGTGCATGGGGTTGGCTCCCGGCGCGAACGGCAGGCCGGCCTTGCGCCCGTCGGGCGTGGCGCCGGTTTTCAGGCCATAGACGACGTTGGAGGTGATCGTGAGGACCGACAGGGTGTGCTTTGCGCCGCGGTAGGTCTTGTTCCGCTCCAGCGACGCCTGGAAGTCGCGGACCAGGCCGACGGCGATCTCGTCGACGCGGTCGTCGTCGTTGCCGAAGCACGGGAACCCGCCCTCGACGCTGAAATCAACCGTCAGCCCGCGCTCGTCCCGCACCGGGCGCACGCGGGCGTGCTTGATCGCGCTGAGCGAGTCGGCCACGACGCTCAGTCCCGCCACGCCGAACGCCATCGTTCGCTCGACGTCGGAATCGTGCAGGGCCATTTCCAGCTTTTCGTAGCAGTACTTGTCGTGCATGTAGTGGATGACGTTCATCATGTTGACGTACAGCGTGCACAGCCAGTGGCGGTAGAGCGTGAAGCGGTCGAGCACGTCGTCGTAGTCGAGCACGTCGTCGGGCGGCGGGCGGGTCGGCGGCCCGACCTGGATGCCGCTGATCTCGTCGCGCCCGCCGTTGAGGGCCATCAGCAGCACCTTGGGCAGGTTGCATCGCGCCCCGAAGTACTGCATCTGCTTGCCGATCTTCATGGCCGAGACGCAGCAGGCGATGCCGTAGTCGTCGCCGAACCGCGGGCGCATCAGTTCGTCGCTCTCGTACTGGATGGAATCGGTCTCGATGCTCACGCGGGCGCAGTAGCGCCGCCAGGGATCGGGCAGTCGGCGGTCCCACAGCACGGTGAGGTTGGGCTCGGGCGCCGGCCCCAGCGTGTACAGCGTGTGCAGGAAGCGGAAGCTCGACCTGGTCACCATGGGCCGGCCGTCCTCGCCGACGCCGCCGACGGACTCGGTGACCCACGTGGGGTCGCCGGCGAACAGTTCGTTGTAGTCCGGCGTGCGGAGCTGGCGGGACATGCGAAGCTTGAGCACGAACTGGTCGACGAGTTCCTGTACGCCCTGTTCGTCGAGCGCGCCCTCGTCGAGGTCGCGCTGGAAGTAGATGTCCAGGAACGTGCTGACGCGCCCCAGCGACATCGCGGCGCCGTTCTGCTCCTTGATCGCCCCGAGGTAGGCGAAGTACAGCCACTGCACGGCCTGGCGCGCGTCGCCGGCCGGGCCGGAGATGTCCGCGTGGTACAGCCAAGCCATTTCCTTGAGCTTCTGGAGGAAGTCGGCCTGCTTCCACAGTTCCTCGGCCAGGCGGATCACGTCGTCGGTCATGGGCTGGTTGCCCAGGGCGGCGCGGTCCTTGAGTTTCTGCTCGATGAGGTAGTCGGCGCCATACAGCGGCAGGCGGCGGTAGTCGCCGATGATCCGCCCGCGGCCGTAGGCGTCCGGCAGGCCGGTGATGGCGCCGCTCTTGCGGGCGCGGCGCATTTCCTCGGTGTAGACGCGAAAGACGCCCTCGTTGTGCGTGGAGCGGAAGGCGAAGATGTCCTCGACCTTCGGGTCGATCTTGCAGCCGTACGCCTCGCAGGCCTCGCGAGCCATGCGCAGGCCGCCGAAGGGGTTGAGCCCGCGCCGCAGGGGCTTGCCCGTCTGGAACCCGACGATCAGTTCGTTGGGCTGGTCGAGGAACGCGGCCGGGTAGGTCGTCAGCGACGACACGGTGGAGGTGTCGATGTCCAGGACGCCGCCTCGGCGGGCCTCCTCGGCCGCCAGGGCGCGGTACTGCTCGAGGAGGGCGGCGGTGCGTTGGGTGCCGGCGGCGAGGAATCGCTCGTCGCCCAGGTAGGCGGTGTAGTTGCGCTGGATGAAGTCGCGAACGTCGATGGCCTGCTGCCACGCTCCGCCGTTGAACGACCGCCAGGCACGAAGGGCACAGGGCTGATCAGCCATCGCCGGCTCCTACCGTCTCTTGGTTTGCCGCAAGACGCCGGCGCCAGCGCGCCGGCCGAGCGATTGCGGCATGCCCAGGCGGACGGCAGGTACGTCGGCTTCGATCCCTTGTGGTTGGTTCCACTTTCCGCCAGTCTCGAAGCTGTGACCATTCTAGCCGCGGTCCCGGCGGGATTCCAGTCGCCGCTTCCTCCTTGCAAGCCCCTGCCCGCGCGAGCATAATGTCGGGCACGCCGCCGCGGTCCGCAGACGCCCGCGGCCCATAAGGGAGCTCGTCATGAAGAAGCATCTGGTTGCCGTCGCATGCTCCGCTCCGCTCGCCTTCGGGCTTCTCCTTGCCGGTTGCGGCGAAGGCACGCCCGGCTTGGACCTCAAGGCGCCGCCGCCCTCCACGGCCGACTGGCGCGTGCCCGACAAGCTCGCCGTGCCCCCGGGCAACGAGGAGGAGTTGTCGGCCGTGACGGCCGCCGAGAGGGCCCGCGTCAACTACCGCTACCGCCTGACGGTGCTCCAGGACTTCTACAAGCTCCAAGGCAACATGGACAAGCTGCGATGGGCGGAGCGAGAGATCCGCAACCTGGAGAACGCCTACACGTTCACGTGGGAAGGCGTGCCGCAGGTCCAGCCGCCGGCCGGCGAATCGCTGCAAAACGCCGACGAGCACCTGATGGCCGAGTACGCGGTCTCGGCCCGCGCGGAGTTCCTCAAGGCCGTCGACGGGCTGATGAAGTTCTACAACACGACGGCCCCCGGCTCGTACAAGGCCAAGCGCCTGGCCAACGTCAAGCAGCGGTTCGATTCCATCCGCACGTACATGTATTTCATGGACGCGGAGATGCCCCCCAAGGACCTCAAGCCCATCGAGGTGATTCCCGCGGCCGACAAGCTCTACGCCGAAGGCGTGGGCCTGTACCAGCGGGGCAAGGGCCCGCTACAGTTCGCGGCGACGACGAACTACCGGCTGGAGCGCGACGCGTTGGACAAGTTCCTGAAGCTGGTGCGGTACTACCCGCGGAGCACGAAGGTGGCGGTGGCGGCGTTCCACATCGGCGAAATCTACAAGGAATACTTCAACGAGGACGTGCGGGCCGTCGCGTGGTACGAGCGGGCGTGGACGTGGGATCCGGCCATCGTCAAGCCGGCCCGCTTCCAGGCCGCGACGGTGCATGACTATCGGCTGATGAACAAGGCCAAGGCGATCGAGTGCTACCGCGGCGCGATCATGCACGAGCAGTTCAACAGCGGCAACGTGGAATGGGCGCACCGGCGGATTCGCGAACTGACCGGCACGTGAACGTGTCGGCGGGAGATCGACGTCGAGCGACAGAGGCCGCCAATCACCCCATCGCCGCCTGACGGTTTGCCCAGCGATGTTCGTCGGCGGCGTGGATGTCGGCGATGGCGGCGGCGAATTCGGCGGCCATGGCGGCCCAGTCGCGGCGGTTGGCCTGGGCCGAGGCGTCGCGCAGCGCCTGCGGGACGCCCGCCTGGCCGGCGATGGCCCCGCACAGCCCGCAGGCCATGCCCGCGATCGAATCGCAGTCGCGCCCGTAGAAGATGGCAGCCTTCAGCGTTCGCGAGAAGTCGCCCTGTCCGTACTTCAGCGCCGCCAGCGCCACCGGCGTTTCCTCGATGGACTTGCGCGGGTCGGGGTACGAGCCGATTCGGGCCGTCGGGTCGGCCTCCAGCACGCGGGCATCGCTGTGGGCGTCGAAAGGCAACACCGCCGCCCGCACCTTCGCGATCCAGTCGTCCAGTCCGTCGGAGGGGCTGGTGGCGTCCAGCACCGCCTTGATGGCCGCTCGCGTGCCCTCGCGCGCGAGGCGCAGCGCCGCGCCGGTCACGTCGGCGACGGTCGGCGCGGCGCCCATCGCGGCCGCGTATGCCGCCGCCAGCGCGGCGGCCCCTTCCACCGCGTAGGAGTGGCTCTCGGCCAGGCCCAGCGCCGCCGCCTCCTGGTACGCCGCGTACGGGTCGCCGGCGTTCACCGCCCCCACGGGCATGATGAACATCGCGATGGCGCAATTGATGCCGTTGCCGATGCCCGCCACGCGCGGCTCGGCGCCGACCTGCGCCAGCCGGATCACCGCGTACTTTTCGAGGAAGTTCATGCGGTCGATGATCGGCGTGTCCTTCTGCCACTCCGGCAGCCACACCACCGTTCGCGTCATCTCCGGCAGCAGAAAGTCGCGGAAATCGAATGCGTCGAGGTGCCCGCGCTTCTTCCCGTACGCGCGGATCAGCGCCTCGGTCATCAGCGTGTCGTCGGTGATTCGCCCGTGGCCCTTGGGCTTCCACTCCTGCGCGGGGATGAACTGCGTCATGTCCCAGCCGCTGAACTTGTCGGCGATGGCGGCGGCGGTCCAGCCCTCGACGGGCCCACCCATTCCGTCGCCGATGGCGACGCCATACAAGCTGCCGGCGAGTCGATCGATGAATCGCATGGTCCTCTTCCTGTAGCGGGCGGCACAGGCGCCCGTGGCGAAGGAGTGTACCTTCCCGCATCGCGAAGGAACAACCGATTGTGACCCGGGGGAGTGTGACCTGGGGCTGCGGGGATGCCCCGGCCACGCCGGGCCGGGGCTTGGAGGCGAGGGACGCGCGTGGGATCGCCGGGTTCGGTTCGCGATCGTGGCCGATCGCCTCTTCTCCTTCGGCCCTTGGCGGTCTCCCCAGCGACCTCTCTTGTAGCCAGATCCCGGCTGTGTCGAGTATAATGACGGTTGGAAGCGCCAGGAGCGCCGTCTGTGTTGCGCGCACAGCGGAAAGGGCATCGCCATGCTGGCCAGGACCGTCCTGATCGCAATCGTGACGTTGGGCGCCATCTGCATCGTCTCCTGCCCCAGCGCCCGGGGCGAGGACTGGGTGAACCCCAAGGTCCAGCCACCCAAGGCGAAACCCCAGCACCGCACCGCGGCCGAGGGCGTCCCGCCGCTGCCGCTGCCGGCCACCCCGCTGCGCCGGTCGGAGCGCAAGCGCGAGCCTTCGCCCCCGGCCCTGATCGGCATGATCAACTTCTCCGCCAGCCGCTTCGAGATCGTCGACGGCGAGCGCAGGCAGGTCAGCGCGTTCCCCACCACGCAACTGGACATCGAGCGCCTGATGCGCTACGCCAACGGGCAGCTCGGCATCAAGTACCGCTTCGTGCCCACCAGTCTGGAGCAGTTCTCGTGGGATCCCGCCGAGCTGCCGCTGCTCTACTGCACCGGCTGGACGCCCATTCCCAAGATGGGCGACAAGATGCTCGACAAGCTCCGCCGCTACCTCTACGACGGCGGCACGCTCGTGCTGCACGCCCAGTGCGGGCGGGCGGAGTTCGTCCAGTCCGCCCGCGCCACCATCCGCGAGGTTTTCCCGGATCGCGAGTTGTCGGCCGTGGACACCGACTCGCCCCTCTTCAACGCGTACTACCACATTCAGGAGATGCGCGTCCGCAAGGACGCCGAAGCGTTCAAGACGATGCCGCCCTACCTGGAGGCGATCTACCTGGGCTGCCGGCCGGCGGTGGTGTTCTCGCCCATCGACCTGAACTGCGGCTGGGACGTGGAGAACCATCCGATCCAGGGCGGCATTCTGTACCACCAGGACGACGCGGTGAAGCTGGGCGTGAACATCGTGACGGCCACGCTGGCGGACTTCCAGTACGCGCGGGCGTGGGGAACGCAGAAGGTCTACCACGAGCAGGGCGACAAGACGCGCGACCAGCTCGTGATCGCCCAGGTGATGCACGGCGACGACTGGGACCCCACGCCGCACGCG
>CAYWTX010000528.1:0-11826 GCA_964461295.1 uncultured Planctomycetaceae bacterium
CGTAGCGGGCCAGCAGCGACCACCGCGCCGCCGCGCCCATCGCCGACGTGTCCGACCCCTCCGCCAGCCAGTCGCGCCACCGCACCTGCACTCGCGCCGCGCCGAGCACCTCCTCGGCGACCGCCGCCAGCAGCCGGCACCGCTCGATGGGCACGTACTGCTGGTGGTACGGGTCGGCCGAGATGCCCAGCGTCCCCATTCCCGCGGCGTCCAGCGCCCGCAGGCGTTCGACGGCCTCGGCGCGATCGCCGGCCCAGTACGCGTTGGTCTCCACCTTGTCCAGCGCGCCCAGCCCGGCGGCCCGCGCCCGGCGGCAGGCTTCGATCAGCCGCGGCCAGTCGCCGAACGGCTCGCCGCCGGTGAGGTGAATGCGGCAGCCGCGCGGGCTGGCCGAGGCCAGGCTTTCCCACACGGCCAGGGCCTGCTCGACGGTCATTTCCTCGCGACGCGCGGGCGAGCAGCACAGGTAGCATGACGCGCAGCGGGCGTTGCACCAATACGTGAGAACCAGCCCGGCGAAGCTCCAGTGCTTCACGGGCATCGGCTCGTCCCGGCGGCGAGGAAACATGAAACCGATTCTACGCCAAACACGCGACCGATTCTTCCCAGCATTCCGCCCGCCGGTCCGTTCTCCCGCCGGCGCGGTTATACTTCCATGTCGCTCCCCGGCCGCCTCGGCAGCCGGCGGAGCATTTCCTCCAACACGCAAAGGAGCATCGTATGAACGCGAAGTCGATTGGCAGACTCCGTCTTGTCGCGGCCGTCGCCGCACTGTTTGTCCTGGCCGCCAACCTCTCGCTGGCCGGTCCGGACCCCAAGCAAGTCAAGCCGGCCGAGGCGAAGAAGCCCGAGGCCAAGCCGGCCGCGAAGCCCGCGGCCAAGAAGGACCCCGTCTTCACCTCGGCCGAGCAGGCCGCCAGGGACTGCCCCGACTTCAACGTGCAGGGCGAGTACGAGGGCACGGCCGGCGGCGCGAAGATCGGCATCCAGGTGATCGCGCTGGGCGACGGCAACTACCAGGCCGTGGTCTGCCCTGGCGGGTTGCCCGGCGCCGGCTGGGACGGCAAGAACAAGATTCTCCTGGCCGGGGCCACCAAGGACGGCAAGGTGTCATTCGAGCCCGTCAAGGGCGCTCGCAAGTACCTGGCCGGGCCGCCGGCGGACTTCAGCGCGACGTCGAAGTTCCCCCCCGAGGGGCAGAAGGACTGGACCGGCGAGATCGCCGGCGGCAAGTTCACGGGCAAGACCGATGACGGCAAGGACGTCGCCGCCAAACGCGTCCTGCGGGAAAGCCCCACGCTGGGCGCCAAGGCCCCCGAAGGCGCCGCCGTCCTCTTCGATGGCACAAACACGACGGCGTGGGAAGGCGGGCGCCTCGACCCCAACACCAAACTGCTGAACACCGACGGCAAGGACATCAAGACCAAGGGCAAGTACACCAACTACACCATGCACGTCGAGTTCATGCTGCCGTTCCGGCCCTTCGCCCGCGGACAGGGGCGCGGCAACAGCGGCTTCTATCAGGTCGACCTCTATGAGGTGCAGATCCTGGACAGCTTCGGCCTGGACGGCAAGAACAATGAATGCGGCGGCGTCTATACCAAGGCCGAGCCGAAGGTGAACATGTGCCTGCCTCCACTTCAATGGCAGACCTACGACGTGGATTTCGCCAGCGCGGTGATGGACGGCACGACGGTGAAATCGCCGGCCACCATGACGCTCAAGCACAACGGCGTGGTGATCCACGAGAACCTCCGGATCAACGGCAAGACCGGCGGCAGCCGCGGCGACGCCGAAGGCACGCCCGGGCCCATGAAGCTCCAGGGCCACGGCAACCCGCTACAGTTCCGCAACATCTGGATCGTGGAGAAGAAGTGACCCAGCCGGTCGGACAGATCGTCGGCACGCGCGCGATTTGCCCCTCGCCGGAACAAATCTTAGCTTCCTGATAGTCCGGGCGAATGTGCCTCGGGTGGAAAGGATCCGCTGAGCCTGTCCGGGGTAGTCACGAGTTTGGCGCCGAGGACGGTTGCGTGCCGCCTCGGCGCCTCTCTTTTTCCGGCATGGTTCAGGTCCGGGTGGCGCAACTCTCCGAGTTGCGGCTGCCGGAATCCACAACTCCGATGAGGCGTGCTGCCAGGAAGCGGCACTCAGCGATTCTTTCACAAACTCTCAGCCTTTCAGGCTGAAGAGCGGACACCGGCTCACCGGGCCAGCGCGCAAAGCGATACTGTTCTTCGTTTGCCGTGTCTTGAGCGGTACCCGGATCCACAGAATCCCTGTAACGCTGCCACAGTGTCAAACTGGGTAGACTGTGCGATCTCACTTTCTCGGCTTCGGCGGCGATGCGTGCGCTTCGACCGCCACCGAGCCCAGCGTCGCCATCAGCGTGAACAGGAACACCTGCCACAGCAACGTTCCCACCATCCCCTCGCCCGGCACGCCCCCGGCCGTCGCCGCCGCCAGCGCCAGGTGAGCCGCCCAGCTTGCCACGCCCAGCACCGCCCCGGTGAGGATGCCCAGGAGGATTCGCGGGGACGCCCTCAGCCCGCCGGCCAGGGCGACGACGGCGCCGCTCGCCGCCAGCGCCACGCCCAGGTACGCCGGCCAGACGTTCCGGATCGTGGGCAGCGCGCCCCAGTGCGCCCAGCAGCCCAGGTCCACCGCGGCCAGGACCGCGGCGCCGGCGGCGACCGTCGCGGCCGCGTGCCACCGCCGCGCCGGCAGGGGCTCGCGTGCCTTGGCTGCCTCACGCATGCGGCGGCGGATCGTGAGGGGGTAGTTGTAGAACAGGTCGAACACGGCGTGTTCCAGCAGCGCCCCGCGCTCGCCGAACACCGGCACGACGTGCACCGCGCTCGTCGCCCAGTGGGCCGCCATGAAGCGGGCCAGCTCCGGATAGCGGTAGGCCATCTGGATGGGGAACGCCAGGTAGCCAACGCCCTTGAAGAACGCCAGCGACAGCGCGATGCCGTAGTCGCGGATGTTTCGTTCGCGAATGACCAGGTACACCACGTACAGCCCGCGGACCAGCGAGCCCGGCGAGATCGGAATGACCTGGAACGCCATGAACACCGCGCCCGTGTACAACCGTCGCTCTTCCGGCGGCAAATGCGGATGCGTAAAATAGTACCACGCCGCGACGATCACCCACACCACCTCCGACAGCGGCAGCGTGGCTACGTGCACCGCCAGGCTCTTGAGGTACTTCTGGATGAACGGCTCGCCCACGCGCGACAGGATCCGCTCGGCGTCCTCGTCGCTCAGCACGTGGTTGCGCCGCCCCTCGGCCACCATGTCGCGCAGCCACTGCGCCCGCGCCGCGGCGTTGAAGAACAGCCGCACCGGCCTCACGAAAACGTACGCCAACTTCTGCCTCGCCCACGCGCCGTCCGTGAGCATGCGGTGCAGGGGGCCCGGCAGGAATGACAGCGCCAGGTGACCCAGGAACCGCGGCAGGCTTGTCGCCGCCGCGCGGGCCGACGCTGCGCCGATCCGCCCGCTCCGGTGCCAACCAATGGCCTTCTCGGCCGCTCGGGCACGCACCGCTCGTCCCAGGTACCCGCCGCCCCCCAGCAGCGCGCCGTGATGGGCTCGCCAGCCGGCATGGCCCCACACCTTCCGCGCCAGCCCGCCCAGGATCGGCAGCAGGCCCAGCATCCAGAACACGGCCGACTTGACGCGGCTGCGGCGCAGCCGCTGCTCGGCCTGGTCGTCGATGATGTTCCGCACGCGCCACCCGGTCACCGACGCCTGCCCGATCTGCCGCCACAGCTTCGCGCTGTACAGCAGCCGCACGTGATGCCCGGTGACGTCCAGCTGGCTGTCGCGGTACTCGGCGTCGACGGTCTTCAGTTCGGCCAGGGCCTCGCCCATGTCGGCGAAGCTCTCGGCGTGCTCGTCGATGAATCGGTCCAGCTTGCCCACGTCGCCACGGTCGAACTGCACCAGCCGTCCGCGGCGCAGCCCGCGGAGGATCAGCCCGAAGTCGCCCGGACTCATCGGCAGCAGCGCCAGCAGCGCCAGCCCGGCGCGGAAATCCAGGGCCGTAAGCCCGCCCGCGGGATCGTCGTCGAACTCGCTCCGCTTGAGCACGTTGGGCTGGCTCTTGCAGGTCCACCATTCGTACTGGCGGGCCAGTTCCGCGGCGCCCATCTCGTGCAGCAGGCGGACGAAGTCCGCCATGAACCGCTTCTTCGCCAGGTACTCCGCCGACCCCTGCTCACGTCCCCTCCCTCCAGGGCTGGTCACTTCAGTGACCGGCTCTGTGTCCCCTGCCGCCTTCGCCCTCCTGCCTCTGCCGATCAGGTGATCGTCCACCTCGAACCGCCACGTGCGCCCTTCCAGCCACTCGCTGACTTCGCCGCACGCGCCCAGCAGCGGGTCCACGAACGTCGCCAGCACGTCGCGCACGGCCTGCTCGCCGCCCATCCGCACGCCCGCCCCGCGACGAATGAACTTCACCCACAGCGCCCCCGCCCGCGCCGCAGCCGGGTTCACCTGCTGCTGAAAGCTCGACTGGAAGCCCACCGCGTACAGCGCGTTGCGGAATGCCCGCGAGAACCGCGAAGGCGGAATGAGAATCTTCACCGCCAGCGGGCGACCGATCTCGAGTCCCGGAATGACCGATGCCGGCCCCGCGCCAACGCCGCTGCCTTCATCCCGCGCCGTCGCCAACGGACGGCCTGCCTCCCGGCGGTCTTCCTCCCCTCCCGCGATCTCCTCAATCCTCGTCGCGCGTGCCCGGTAGACCTGCCCCGCAAACCCGCCGCCGATGAACTTCTCGACCTCCAGCCGCACGCGGGCCCGCCGGGCCGGCATCACGCCCGTGACGTCGTACGTCAGCAGGTCGCCGGGGTCGTAGCGATCCACCCGCATCGGGCGAAGGACGCCTGCCTCCCGGAACCTCTCCCGCAACTCGCCGATGACCTCGACCGAATACTCAACGCCCATGCATCTCTCCGGCTGTCGTCTCGGCCCGCCCGGCGGGCGAGCGCCCACCCTATATCGGCACGGGCGGGGATTTCCGCAAACACTTCCAGCCTACCCAAGGCAGGCGCCCTGCTTGCGCTACCGGCGCGTCGCTTCCCACTTCTCTTCCTCGCCGCTGTAGAGGCGAACGGCGCGCTTCTTGTACTCCCGCTGCGTCCACAGGTCGCTGCGGCGGGCCAGGCCCGTCAGGGCGAAGATCGCGTCGGCCGCCATCTCGCATTCCTCCCGGCTGCGGCCATGGATCATCGTGTAGAGGTTGTACGGCCAATCGGGCAGGGCGGGGCGAAGGTAGCAGTGGCTGACGGCGGGCGATTGAGCGGCGGCTCGACCGGCGGCGTCGGCGTCGGCGTCGGCCACCTGCCAGGCGACCAGGAGGTTAGCCTTCGCGCCGGCGGCGGCGTGGCGCAGCATGGCCGCGTAGCGGCGCATCCAGCCGGCGGCGAGGAAGTCGGCCCCGTGAATCAGGAGCACGTCGGGGTCGAGGGACTCGGCGGCGGCGATGGCGGCGAAGGGGTCGCGCCGCGCGGGCAGGTCGATCTGCAAGGCGCGGATGGCGCGAACCTGCTCCTCGGTGGGAGAAGAACTGCGTACGCCGGATTCGTGTTTGGGTGCCGCGGCTGCGCTGTTTGCGGCCGTGGCGCCCAGAGTTGCCTCTTCCTCCTGCTGCCTTCCTCCTGCTGCCTGCTGCCTTTCTTCGGCCTCCCCGCCTTCGGCGTCCAGTTCGCCGGTGGCGGCGTCGAAGCGGACCTGGAGCTTGTAGCGGCGGACCGTGGGCAGCAGACCGTGCCACTGGGCGTGAGCCTCCCGGGCCAGCACCTCGGCCGTGCGCTCCAGGCCCAACCGGCTGCGGGGCGAGACGGCCAGCGTCAGCCAGAGGTTCACCGCGTCCGACCGGGCGTAGCAGTGCGACACGCCGGGGTGGCCGGCGGCGATCTGCCCGGCGCGGTCGAGTTCGGCCGCGGGGACGCGCATGGCGACCAGGGCTCGCCGGTAGCCGACGGCGGCGGCCTCGAAAACGCCGGCAATCTCGCGAATGAGCCCTTCGGCGCGGGCGGACTCGATGGCGGCCAGGACGTCGGCCTCCCGGCAGGCGACCTCGGCCGCGAGAAGCTCGTACGGTTCGCGCACGAGCGGCAGGTCACGCTGAAGGCGGTTGAGGATCAACTCGCGTGCGGTCATACGAGATTCCATACTGTTGGCCGGCGCTGCGCCCGGTCCGTGGCGAGAGACCACGAATCACACGAATTCAGGCGAACTACACGAAAAAGGGATGAATCCGGCAGGGACGAAGATGAGACTGCTTCCCCTGCCCCTCCCTCCCATTCGTGTGATTCGTCTTTCCCGTTCGTGTAATTCGCGGTCTCTCCCACACATGGCGCCCAACGTCTGGCACCGTCACAGTTCCCAGCTTTCCGGCTCGTTGCGCAGGGCCTTGGGCGGCGAGAGCAGTTCACGGTAGATGACGGCCTGGCGAAGTTTGTCGGCGTCCAGCCGGCCGAGGAGGGCCGCGGCTGCTTCGGCGGCGGGATGGATCCGCATCTCGGGCGCGACGTCGATGGGCGCCGCCGTGCGGGGCTGGGGGTGTCCGGGCTGGGCGGCCTTGCGGGCCTGCGCCAGCTTTCGCTGGCGGCGGAGTTCCATCTCGTCTTCGCGACGCTGGATCTCCTGTTCGCGATTGCCGAAGGCTTCGACTTCCTCGGCCATGGTGCGCCCGGGGCCCTCGTCCTGGGTGGGGCGAAGGACAGGCCCAACGGGCGGCGGGGTCTGTTGCGACCGGCGCGGTGCCTGTGGAGGGAAGGGCTGCGGCGCATACGGCTGCCGCGAGGCCCGCTGCCTCGGCGCCGGCGGGATGGACGGATAACGGCGGCCTTCGGCTCGCTGCTGGGCCTCTTCCAGGCGGCGCTTCTCCGCCCGCGCCTGGATCCACCTGGCGACGGCGCTGATGATCCCGACGGCCACGAAGATCGCGACGTAGATCAGCGTTCCGACCAGGTCGGGGTCGTTGCCGCGGGCGAGGATGGAAGAAGCTATCAGCATTCAGCTCCCGGTTTTCCGCCACCGACGCACAGACTGACACGGACGAACACGGCCCTCCACGGAGGAGCCTTTCATTCGCGGACATCCGCATTGCGCGATCCGCACGGTCCCTTGCTCGTACCCGACCGGGGCGACACGCCCCGGCTCCGTCCCTTCCGCTCGCGGAAGGTCTTTCCCGCTGCTCCATCCGCCCCAACGGGGCGCGCCGCAACGGCAGCTAGCCCTTGTGGGGTTCTTCCTTCTGCGCCTGGCTCGCCGGGCCGGTGATGGTCTCGCGCATCTGCGTGTCGGCCTGGATGTTCCGCATCCGGTAGTAGTCCATGACGCCCAGGTTTCCGGATCGGAAGCTTTCGGCGATGGCGAGCGGGATTTCCGCCTCGGCCAGCACGACCTTGGCGCGGTTCTCCTGGATCTTGGCGCGGAATTCCTGCTCCTCGGCCAGGGCCATCGCGCGGCGTTTTTCCGCCTCGGCCTGGAAGCGCCGCTTGTCGGCCTCGGCCTGGTCGGCCTGGAGCTTGGCGCCGATGTTCTCGCCCACGTCCACGTCGGCGATGTCGATGGAGAGGATCTCGAAGGCCGTGCCGGCGTCGAGGCCCTTTTCGAGCACCTTCTTGCTGATGAGGTCGGGGTTCTCGAGCACCTGCTTGTAGGAAGGGGCCGAGCCGATCGTCGTGACGATGCCCTCGCCGACGCGGGCGATGATGGTCTCCTCGGTCGCGCCGCCGACCAGCCGCCCGATGTTCGCCCGCACGGTGACGCGGGCCTTGGCCTTGAGCTGGATGCCGTCCTTGGCCACCGCGTCGATGGTCGTCTTGCCGCTGGCGACGTTGGGGCAGTCGATCACCTTGGGGTTCACCGACGTCTGCACGGCGTCGAGAATGTCGCGCCCGGCCAGGTCGATGGCGGTTGCGGTCTTCCACGTCAACTCGATGTTGGCCCGGTTGGCGGCGATGAGAGCCGTGATGACGTTGGGCACGCGCCCGCCGGAAAGATAGTGGCTTTCCAGGTCGCGGGTGGTGACGTCCAGGCCCGCCTGGGCCGCGCGAATCTTGCTCAGAACGATCACCTGCGGGTTCACCTTCCGCAGGCTCATGCCGATGAGGTCGACCATCGTCACGCTGGCCTTGGCGAAGTAGGCCTGGATCCACAACTTGATGAACCGCCCGACGATCGCCAGGAACACGATGCCGATGATTACGATCGCGGCGATGATGACCCACCAGAACGGATTCATTTCAGCGAGCATCTCGGTCTCCTTTGCCGGGGCGTCGCCCCGTTGCCTTGGTTGCCTGTCCGCGGAAGCGACAGGTGTCGAACGCGAACAGGTCGGCTGCTTTGTCCCTTGACACTCCGCGCGATCCGTCGGCCCGACGCCGGCCCTTCTCACTCAACCCGTCGCACCACGACGTAGTTCCCCGCCGCGCGAATCACGCGAACCCGGGCGTCCTTCTCGATCATGCCGCTCTCGGCCTCGGCGACGACTCGCCGGCCGTCGATCCGCACCGCGCCCGCGGGCCGCAAGGTCGTCTCGGCCGTGGTTTCGCGCCCGACGAACTCCGAGAGATCGGCAGCCTCGGGCGTGCCGCCGCCGGGCTGCTCGACGTCGCGCCCCAGCGCCAGCTTGTTGCCAAACCGGGTGCGGGGCATGATCTTCACGGCCGCGACAATATACACCGGCAGCGTGACCGCGCCCACAAGGATCGCGGCGACGCCGACGACCTGGCCGATCTGGAAGCAGAAGTACACCGCTCCCGCCGCGGCCGCCAGAGCCAGCAACGAAAAGAAACCGAACGACGGCGTGCAGACCTCGGCGATGATCATCGCCATGCACACCAGCGTCAGGACGGCGATCAGGACGATTGTCTCTACTATTCCCATAGACGTTGCCCGGCAAGGCGGATGCTGGATGCTGAATGAAAAATGCCAAATGGGTCGTCGCATGAACGACGGCCCCTTAGCCCGGAGTACTCTCTTCCGCCGCCGAGGGGCCCGCAAGAAGGCGCCGGCACACCTGACATCTGGCATTCTTCATTCAACATTTCTCCACCACAACCCGATTCCCTTGTCGTTGGATCACCCGCACGCTTGCCCCGGCCTGGATGAACTCGCCGTTGGAGACCGCGTCGACGAGGCGGGCGCCGAAGCGGACGCGCCCCGCCGGGCGGCACGTGCCTTCCACCACCCCCGCGATGCCGACGACGATGCCGTCGTCGTCCTCGTCCGGAGCGGCCGAGCCCTGCACCTGCTCGGGGGCGGGGCCTTCCAGCACCAGTCTGCCGGCGATGGGAATCCGCGGCAGGTACTGCGCGATGGCGATGATGGCCGCAATGGCCGCGATGAACGCGATGCACAGCCACAACAGGCCCGTCTGGAGCATGTTCCAGGCCAACTCGGTGTTCGGCAGCAGCAGCTTGCCGGGCGCGTTGGGAACGATGATCGCCACCAGGCCCACGATGCAGCAGATCGCGCCAACGATGGCCGACACGCCGTGGCCGGGGAAGACGAGAACCTCGAAGACGATGAGCAGCACGCCGATCACGAACAGGGCGACCTCCCACCACTGCGCCAGGCCGGTGAGGTAGCGGCTGCCGAACAGGACCGCAAACGCCAGCGCGCCCACGATCCCGGGCACGCTCACGCCGGGGTGCTGCATCTCCATGTAGATGCCGATGATCCCCACGAACATCAGGATGCCGCTCACCACCGGGGAGGTCAGGAACCGCACCAGCGACTCCGACCAGTTGTCCTCCAGGACCGTCGGCGGCCGCACGATGTTGTAGTGCTTCTCCACCGCCGCCAGGTTCGGCGCGATGAACTTCGTGAAGCCGTATGTCTCGGCTTCCTCGGCCGTGAGCGTCACCAGCTTGTCGCGGCCGTCGATGGTTCGGACGTATTGCCACTCGGCCGCGCCGGCCGCGCCGGGGCGGGTCTCGGCGCGGTCGAAGGGGGCGCCGCCGACCTTGCCTCGCCACTCGCTGGCGTCGACCACCCGCAGCTCGCCGGTTCGCGTATCGCGGACCAGCCACAACTCCATCGTGATGGTGATCATCGCCTCGCACATGAGCACGTCGTAGCCGTTCCGCCCGGCCAGGGCGCGGACGTCGGCGCGAGCGGCGGACTCGAACTTGCCGCGTTCCTTCTCGGGGATTTCGACCAGCGCGCCGCCCGAGCCGATCATGATGGGCATGGCGTCGCCGAACCGCCCGCCGGGGGCGAAGACGATCTCGGTGCAGGCCAGCGAGATAATGGCCCCCGCGCTGTACGCCTTGGGATGGACGTAGGCGACGGTGTATGTGCCGGCCAGGTCGTCGGTGATCAGGCGGGTGATGTCTTCCATGACGTCGCTGCGCCCGCCGGGGGTGTCCATGTCGAAGATGATGATCTCGGCCCCGGCGGTGATGCAGCGCACCGCCTTGTCCTTGACGATGTCGTGCATCGTGGGGTCGATCGGCCCGTGGATGGGGATGACGAACGCCTTGGCGATCCTGTCCGGCAGGCGGGGCGGAGGAACCGACCGCGGCGGCGGGGCGAACCAGCCCTCGGACACGACGCGGGCGCCGGCGGGGGCATGGGCGGCCCGCGTGGCGGGGGCGGTTGCGGCCCCAACGCCGGCCGCCCCAGGGCGACCTTCGGCTTCAGCGACCGGCTCGGCCCGTGCCGCAACGCCGAACGCAACTGCCGTCGCCAAGCATGAAACGATCCATCGCCTCACATGCAGCCCTCTATGCCCGCGGGAATTGTACGCGATGAGAAGCGGAAGCTCAACCCAACTACCCGTTCTGGTCCTCCGCGAACGGATGCAGCGAACGCTTCTCCTTGGGCTTGGGCAGGGAGGCGAACACGGCCGCCGCGAACGTCAGGTCGGCCGGGGTGGTGATCTTGATGTTCCGCGGGTCGCCATGCACGAGGTGCACGCTGTGCCCGACGGCCTCGACCAGGGCGGCGTCGTCGGTGGCTTCCTTGCCGGATGCGTAGGCCTCCAGCAGCCAGTCGCGGCGGAAGACCTGCGGCGTCTGGGCCTCCCACACGTCGCCGCGGGGCAGCGTCCGCTCGACCGTCGCGGCGCCCCGCCCGTCGCGCCGCGCCGCCTTCATCGTCCCGTGAACCGGTACGGCCAGAAGGGCGGCGCCTGTCTCGGCCGCCCTGGCGAACACGGCGTCGATCCACGCCTGGGCAATGCACGGACGGACGGCGTCGTGTACGCACACCAGTTCGACCTCCGGGAGGACGTTGGCCAAGGCGTTGCGGACGGATTCGCTTCGGCAGGCGCCGCCGGCGATGATCTGCACGCCCATGAATCCCAGGTTGCCGCCAAAGCGGGCGCGAATCTCCTCCAGGTCCTCCGGGGCGACCACCAGTTGCGTCTGGCAGACGTCGTCGCGGCTGGTGAACGCCTCCAGCGTGCGAAGGAAGACCGGCGGGCCCCCGGGTCCCAGCCGCTCCAGGATCTTCTTCTGCCGCCCGCCGTAGCGGGTGGAAGCCCCCGCGGCCGGGACGATGACCGATACCTTCGCCATTCCCATCTCCCGCCGAGGTCGCGACGGCTCAAGCCGACGCGCCACCTCCGCGCTGTTCACAGCCGTGGCGCCCAGGAGAACATTGGCCGCCATGCCGCCCGCGTGCCGAGCACGGACCTGGTTCGTGCCGCCGCTTCCGGGCGGCAAAACTCCCCAGGACTGCCAGTTCCGACAGCCGCAGCTCGGAGAGTCGCGCCGCCCGGCCCTGGACCATGCCCTACTACTTCTTCTTCTTCCCGCCCAGGATGCCGTCTAGCGCCCCGTCCATGCCCTTGCCCAG
>CAYWTX010000529.1:0-1811 GCA_964461295.1 uncultured Planctomycetaceae bacterium
GGCGGTAGTAGACCTCGAGGATCATCGTGGCGAGCGACGTGCAATAGAGGCGACCGCCGTACTCCGGCCCATGCCCGCGCTCGAAGCCCTCGAACCAACTTCCCGCCTCGTGCCCCTTCTTCGACTGCGACTTCACAAGCATGTCCCGCATCTTCGTGTTCCAGGCGACCCACTGCTCGCCCTCCATGTGGTGGAGGATCTGCGTAGCGTAGTAGTCATAGTAAAGGTCAGCGCTTGGGCCGATCTTGGCGAGGCGGGCCACGCCTCTCTGGAGCGCCGGGTTGTCTTTCTTCCAGCCGAGATACATCCGACAGAGCAGGCCGACTGCGGAGGTGCCGGGGCCATTTCCAGGGTCGGCATAGCCGTACGCAGCGCCGTCGTCCTGCTGTACGCCGTTGAGGAACTCAACCGCCTTCCGGATCGTCAGCGGACTGACCTGCAGGAACGCCATGTGGCCGCTCTTGAGGGCCATGAGTTGCCAGCCCACGGCCGACGTGTCGCCGGGCTGCTTGGGCTGGTAGCGCCAGCCACCACCGACCGGATCCTGTGCGGCCATGATGAAGTTGAGCGCGGCCTGCGCCGGCATGGCGAGCCGCTTGTCCTGGGTCATCGCGTAGGTTTCAGTGAGAACGATGCCGCCGAGACCCTGCACGTAGAGTGGATGGCTGCCGCCGCCCTTTTCAAAGATGGCTCCGTTTTGGCTCGCTGCTTGCGCTGCCAGGAAACTGACGCCAGCCTCGAACTGTTTCTTGTAGGGGCCTTCCTTGTGCGTGTATCCTCGGCCGAGCATCGGCAGCAGTGCCATCGCCGTCGCCCCGGCCCGATCCTTGTACTTACCCGGATGGGAGCAATTGCCATTGCAGCTTGGGGACTTTGCGTGGTCGAAGTTCCAACTCCCATCAGGCATTTGGTGCTGGACGATCCACTTGATACCGGCTTCGACGGCGGCCTCGCTGGCGGCGCTTCCGCCCCCTGACTGCACGAGTTTTTGGCGCTGGGCACCGGATCGTCCGCCCATTCCTCCGGCCTGTCCGCCGACGGCGCCGACGGCCGAGAGCAGATCGCTCGACGGGGCAGTCTCTGTGCTGAAGTCGGTGAACTCGACGGAGACGGCGGCGGCATCGACATCAGCCGCATCGGTGACGACCTGCACGTCTTCGACGACGGTGGCATCGGGGAGGACGACTTCGTTGCTGACATCCTGCTGAGGAGTGTCGGGCTGGTCTTCGGGGAGTTCCTCCTCGAATTCCTCGAACTCTTCTTGGACTTCGGGCGCGGAGGAGGTGATGGTGCGGGGCTTCTCCTCTTTGGGTGGTTCCTGAACGATGAGGGCCATCGAGAGCAGGACGACGATGTGGAGCAGCATGCTCACCGCCCAGGCGGGCGCCTGCCGCAGGATGCCGGAGCCCATCGAGCGGCGCGGTGCTGCGTCTTCGGCGTCGTCGTGCGTCTCTGCGGCCGGAGGCGGCGTCTTGGGCGGAGCTGGAGTCTTCGGCGGTGCAGCGGGCTTCGCAGCGGCGGCGGGCTTCGCCGGGTTCGCGGCCGGCGGCTTGGCGGCTGGTGGCGGAGCCGTTTTTTTGTTCGTGTCGGGCTGGATGCCGCTGGCCATGGAAACCCCTCGCATCATTCCGCCGGAGAACAGTTCCGGGAGTTATCAATATTTTTCGGGCCTTATTCATAATATCGGCGATGCTGGGCCCCGCAAACTGGAAATGCCCACCCGAGTCTCACCAAAACCTGTCGTCTGGGGTTGATCGCGGCGACTTTGCCGACCGGCGGCCGAAAGGCTGCTTTGAACCGGTTCGGGCGGT
>CAYWTX010000530.1:0-7727 GCA_964461295.1 uncultured Planctomycetaceae bacterium
CCTACACCCAATGAACCCAAACGTCCATCCTCCTCCCATCCATGGCGACAATCGTACAAGTGTCGCCGGAGCCGAGCGGACATTTCTACTGGGGCGAAGTAGCGGACATTTCTACTGGGCCTTGACAGCGCGAAGCGGCGACGGGCGATGGGCCGCCGAAGCGGGGCGAATGATGGCGGCCTCAGGCGCGAGCCTGGGGCACGCGGCTGCTTGTCACCCGACACTCGACACCCGACACTCGAGGCTTCACGCGTACTCGACATTTCCCTAACTTCGCCCCTCGACACTGCCTGGCTGGCCCGGTAATCTCTTCGCCATGATCGCACGCATATCAGGCCGGCTGGAGCAAGTGAGCGGCGGGACGGTCCTCATCGACGCGGGCGCGGGCGTGTGGTACGAGGTGCTCGTGCCCGCCTGCGACCTGGAGCGGCACAGTCGTCGCCTGGGCCAGGAAGTGGTCCTCCACACGATCCACTACATCGAGGGCGACCCCACGCGCGGCAACCTCACGCCGCGTCTGGCGGGGTTTCTCGCCGAGGCCGACCGCCAGTTCTTCCGCCTGCTGACCACCGTCAAGGGCATCGGCATCCGCAAGGCCCTGCGGGCCATCGCCCGCCCCGTGGGCGACATCGCGGCCTCCATCCAGAACAAGGACGCCAGGATGCTCGCCACGCTGCCGGAAATCGGCAAGCGACTGGCTGAGCAGGTCATTGCCGAGCTGCACGGCAAGGTGGACGACTTCGCCGCCTTGGCGACGGCGGGCGCGACGGCGGAGATGCCCGCGGCTGCGACGGAGGCGATCTCGGTGCTGGTGCAATTGGGCGAGCGGCGCCCTGACGCGGTGGCACTGGTGGAAAGGGTTCTCGCGGTCGCGCCGGACCTGGCGTCGCCTGAGGAGATCATTCAGAACGTGTACCGGCTGAAGGCGGGAGGGGCGGTCTGATGGCACGAGACAAGGTGATCACAGCGAAGTGCGCCGGCCCCGAGGACGAGAAGTTCAACGCGTCGCTGCGCCCCACGACGCTCGACCAGTGCATCGGCATGGGCGAACTGCTGGAGAAGCTGCGCATCTCCATCACGGCCGCCCGGCAGCGCAAGGAGCCGATGGAGCACGTGCTGCTGCACGGCCCGCCGGGGCTGGGCAAGACGACGCTGGCCTACGTCATCGCCCAGGAGATGGGATCGACCATCAAGGTCACCAGCGGCCCCGCCCTCACGCGTCCCAGCGACCTCATCGGCATCCTCACCAACCTCGAGCATCGCGACGTGCTGTTCATCGACGAAATCCACCGCCTCGCGCCGGCCGTCGAGGAGTACATCTACCCCGCGATGGAGGACTACAAGGTCGACTTCGTGGTCGACAGCGGCATGCACAGCCGCACGATCAACCTGCCGCTCAAGCCCTTCACGCTGATCGGCGCCACGACGCGGGCGGGCATGCTCACCCCGCCGTTGCGGACGCGGTTCGGCATCAACCACCACGTGGACTTCTGGTCGGTCGAGGACCTGCTCGCCCGCTGCCGCATGTCGGCCGGGATGCTCAAGCTCCAGTCCGATGAACCCGCCCTGGAGATGCTGGCCCGGCGGGCCCGCGGCACGCCGCGAATCGCCAACCGCCTGCTCCGCCGCTGCCGCGACTACGCGCAGGTGAAGGGCGACGGCCGATTGACGACCGATTCGGTCGAGCTGGCGCTGAAACTGGAGGGGATCGATCCCCTGGGCCTGGACGAGCTGGACCGCCGCTTCCTGCGGGTCATCATGGACGTGTACAAGGGCGGGCCGGTCGGCATCGAGGCGTGCGCCGCCACGCTGGGCGAGGAGACCGACACGCTGGTGGACGTGGTCGAGCCGTTCCTGCTCCAGCAGGCCCTGCTGGCCCGCACCCGCCGCGGCCGACTTGCCACGGTGAAGGCCTACCAGCACCTGGGCAAGACCCCGCCGCCCCAGCCGCCCGGCGAGGGCCCGATGCTGTTTGAGGATGAGTGACGCCGGATTCGACCAGCGGTATACTGGATTGCGGTGGTGGACGTTTCAAAACAGGTCGAGTATTGGCGAACGCAGGCGCCCCAGGACTGGCGCGTTGCCGCCAAACTGGTGACAGAAGGAGAACTGCGCCATGGCCTGTTCTTTGTGCATCTTGCCTTGGAAAAGGTTCTGAAGGCCCACGTCTGCCGTGCAATTGAGGACATTGCTCCTTACATCCACAACCTCGTCCGGCTTGCCGACCTCGCCAGACTGAACCTGACGCCGGAGCAACTTCGGGTGCTGACGGAGGCGAACTCCTTCAACATCCAGTGTCGCTATCCCGAAACGCTCCTGCCGACACCGGCGCGGGAGGAGGCTGTGCAGTGCCTGGAAGAGGCCAAGGAGGTCTTTCAGTGGTTGATGAAGCAGTTGTGAAGTCGGTGCGGAAGTACTTGGCGGTGCTTCAAGATGGTGGATTGCCCATCTCCTTCGGCATCGTCTATGGCTCTCAGGCGCGAGGTCAACCGCGTGCCCGGAGTGACATTGACCTGCTCGTTGTTTCACCCCGGTATGATCTGCCGTTCTCGCACAAGGACGCGATGGTCCTTTGGCACGTCGCGGCTTCCGTCGATAGCCGAATTGAGCCCCTGCCCTGCGGGGAGAAACAGTGGGTGGAGGATGACGAGTCGCCGATTATCGAGATCGGCCGCCGCGAAGGCGAGAAGGTCAGTTTGTAGCCTCCCGGAAAGGGGGGGATCGCTACCGTCGCGGGCCCAGCGTGCGGGCGGCGCACAGGGCGATGGCGATCGCGTCAGCCACGTCCGGCGGCCGGGGCAGTTCGGCCAGGCCGCAGACCGCCTGCACCGCCCGCTGCACTTGGAGCTTGGATGCGTGCCCGTTGCCGGTGAGGTTCTTCTTGACCTCGGTGGCGGCCAGGTCGCGCACGGCCACGCCCGCCTGGTGTGCGGCCAGGAGGATCACGCCGCGCGCGTGGCCCATCAGTATGCTCGTCCGCGGGTGCTTGTAGTGGGCGTAGAGCTTCTCGATGGCGACCAGACTGGGGCGCAGCTCCGCCAGCACCTCGGTCAGGTCGGCGTGGATCTGCGCAATTCGCTCGGCCATGGCGCCGCGGGCGTTGGTGCGGAAGGTGCCCGCCTCGACGACGGACGGCTCGCCCCGGGCGTCGAGTTCGACGGCCGCGTAGCCGGTGATGTTGAGCCCGGGGTCGATTCCCAGCACGCGATATGGAGCGGCCGATGGCATGGGGGGAATATAGCATGGTCTACCCCTGCCGGCGATGGCCAGGTATAATGCGGCGTGGAGGTTAGGGCTGGTCCATGGCAACCGAGACACAAATCATGACCGCCCAGCAGTTGCTGGAATCGCCGCCGGACGGTCCGTGCGAACTGATAGAAGGGGAACTGCGCATGATGACGCCCGCGGGAGACCAGCACGGACGAATGGCGGGGCGTTTGGCCGCCATGGTGGGCGCATACCTGGAAGCGCATGATCTGGGCGAGCTGTACGCGGCCGAGCCGGGGTTCCAGATTCACACCAACCCGGACACGGTGCGAGCGCCGGACTTGGCCTTCGTACGGAAGGGTCGGCTTGGGGAACCGGAGGCGGGGTACTTCCAAGGCGCGCCCGACTTGGCAGTAGAGGTGGTGTCGCCATTCGATCGACCGGGAGAAGTGACGGCGAAAGCAAAGGCATGGCTGGACGCGGGCGCGTCGCTCGTCTGGGTGATCATGCCGACCAAACGCGCCGTCACCGTCTATCAGGCCGGCCAGTCGCCTCGCACTCTTGGCGAGGCTGACATGCTGTCGGGCGAGGAGGTACTGCCGGGCTTCCAGCGAAAGGTGTCGGACCTGTTTCGGTAGTCACGCCCGGCGCCAGGTCGTGCCCTTCGCCGAATCTTCCAGCACCACGCCCTTGGCAAGCAGTTCCCTGCGGATCGCGTCGCCGCGGGCGAAGTCCTTCGCCTTTCTCGCGGCCGCTCGCTCCGCGATCAGCCCTTCGATCTGTTCAGGCGTGACCCCCATCGCCTCTTCCTTCGCCTCGGCCAGGTCCAGGGCCAACACCTCGTCCATCGCCAGCACGCTTGCCAGCCGGTCGCCCGGGGCGGCGGCTTCGTCGCGGGCCGCGCCCCACACGGCCGCGAGAGCCTGCGGCATGTTCAGATCGTTCTCGACGGCCTCGCGGAACTTCGCCTCGTGAGCAGCCAATACCTGCCCGCCCGCACCGCCAGCCTGCTTCCGCAACCCGATCACTTCCCTGCGGAGGTTCTTCAGCGCGTTGGCGGCCGCGTCCAGCCCCTCCCACGTGAACAGGAGTTGCTGGCGGTAGTGGGCCGTCAGCAGGAAGTAGCGATACGCCAGGGGGTCGTAACCGCGTTTCGCCAGCACGTCCAGCGTGAGGAACTCGCCGCTGGACTTGCTCATCTTCGTCTCGCCCTCGCCCGCCTTGGGCAGCACGAGGAATTCGCCGTGCATCCACCAGTTGCACCACTTGTGCCCCAGGGCGCACTCGGCCTGGGCGATCTCATTGGTGTGATGCACCTGCACGTGGTCGATCCCGCCGCAGTGGATGTCCAGGCGCTCGCCCAGTTCCTTCGTCGCCATCGCCGAGCACTCGATGTGCCAGCCGGGGAAGCCCACGCCCCACGGGCTGGGCCACTCCATCTGGCGTTTCTTGTCCCTGGGCGAGAACTTCCACAGGGCGAAGTCCGTCGCGTGGCGCTTTCCCGCGGCCAGTTCGATGCGGGCGCCGGCCCGCAGGCCGCTGAGGTCCAGCCGCGCGAACTCGCCATACCGCGGGAACTTCGACGTGTCGAAGTACACGCCGTCGCCGGCGATGACGTACGTGTAGCCCTTCTGCTCCAGCGTCGCCACCATCTCGATCTGCGCGTCGATGTAGTCGGTGGCCTTGCACCATTGGTCCGGCTCGCCCACGTTGAGCCGCGCGATGTCCTTGCGGAACGCCTGCCAGTAGAACTCGGCGATGTCCCAGGCCGTCTTGCCCTCGCGGGCGGCGCCGAGTTCCATCTTGTCCTCGCCCTCGTCGGCGTCGCTGGTCAGGTGCCCCACGTCCGTCACGTTCATCACGTGCCGCACGGCGAACCCGCTCCGCCGCAGCGCCCGCTTGAGCACGTCCTGGAACACGTACGTCCGCAGGTTGCCGATGTGCGCGAAGTTGTAGACCGTCGGCCCGCACGTGTACAACCGCACGTGCGGCGGGTCGATCGGGACGAAGTCCTCCACGCTTCGCGTGGCCGTGTTGTACAGACGCAACGCCATAGGAGCTTCCAGCCTCCAGCAAGACCCGACGCTTCCGTCTCCAACGGAGCCGGGGCGTGTCGCCCCGGTCGCCCTCAAACGGGGACCGCTTCCGCCCCCGCCCCCTCCGTCCTACTGCCGTTCCATGCACACCACGGCGAAGGTCGCGATGCCCTCGCCGCGTCCGACAAAGCCCATGGTCTCGTTGGTCTTGGCCTTCACCGACACGGCGTCCGCCGCGAGGCCCAGCAGTCCGGCGATGCGATTGGCCATCGCCAGCTTGTGCGGGCCCAGCCTGGGCGACTCGGCGAGGACCGTCACGTCGCAGTTGACGATCCGCCAGCCCGCCCGGGCCGCCAGCCCGGCGGCGTGGACCAGGAAAGCCGTGCTGTCGGCCCCCTTCCAGCGAGGGTCGCTGTCGGGAAAGTGCTCGCCGATGTCGCCCGCGGCGACCGCGCCGAGGATCGCATCGGTGATCGCGTGCAGAACGACGTCGGCATCGCTGTGCCCCGCCAGGCCCGGCGCGTGCTCGATCCGCACGCCCCCCAGAAGCAGCGGGCGCCCCGGCGCGAAGCGGTGCGAGTCGTATCCGAACCCGACGCGGTGCATGGACAGTACAGTACGCGCGAGCGACGAAAAGGACAAGAGGGGGCGTGATCGTGCCCGGGCGCCCCGAAGGGGCCCCTGGCTTCAGCGATCCAGGTTCCACGCATCCGGGAGCGGGCCCGGGCGCCGCTTCGCGAATCACGCCTGCTTCCTTCGCGGTTGCGCCAAACGGCGAAGGGGTTAATGAAGCCTTCGCTGTCCGGTGTCGATACTCCTACTGTCCCGCGGAACGCGGAAGGCTGGGTGCGTTTCCCGCCTGCGCGCACCGCCGCGCGTGGTTCCAGGTGGAGTGAATGGCGCAGCAGGAGGACCGAAATCCCGGACCCGACGACGTGGAGCCCGCACGCGGCATGTCCTGGCCAAGTGGAGAAGGGAGCAATCGTGCGCGTCCTGATCGCTGAAGACGACCCGATCTCCCGCCGCGTGCTGGAGACAATGCTGGTTCACTGGGGGTACCAAACCATCGCGGCCTGCGACGGCAGGGAAGCATGGGACGTGTTGCAGCAGCCGGAATCGCCTCGTCTGGCGATCCTGGACTGGATGATGCCGGAGATGACCGGTGTCGACGTCTGCCGGCTGGTGCGCCAAGGCAGCAAGGGCGGTTACTCCTACCTCATCCTGCTCACCGCCAAGGGACGCCAGGAAGACGTCATCGAGGGCATGACGGCCGGCGCGGACGACTACATCACCAAGCCGTTCGATTCGGGGGAACTGCGGGCGCGGCTGAACGCGGCGAGGCGGATCCTGGACCTTCAGGCGGAACTGATAGCGGCCCGCGAGGCGCTTCGCGAGCAGGCCACGCGCGACGTCCTCACCGGGCTGTGGAACCGCTCGGCCATTCTCGACAATTTCATCAACGAGATTTCCCGCGCCAGCCGCGAGGAAAAGCCCGTCGGCGTGATCATGGGCGACGTGGACAACTTCAAGCGCGTCAACGACGAGCATGGGCACCGCGCCGGCGACTCGGTGCTGAAGGAAGTCGCCGTGCGGATGAAGAGCATGCTGCGGCCGTACGACATGATCGGACGCTACGGCGGCGAGGAATTCCTCATGGTGCTGCCGAGCTGCGACCTGATGTCGGCGGGCTACGTGGCGGAGCGGATTCGCAAGCGGGTCGCGGGAAAGCCCATCGACCTGCCGGATCGCGCGAGCCTCACCGTTTCGATGAGTTTCGGCGTGTCGGCCAAGCTCGGCGCGGAGCAGTCGGAGATCGAGCGGCTGATCTACCTGGCCGACGAGGCGCTCTATCGCGCCAAGGGCGGCGGGCGCAATCGCATCGAGATGGCCAGCGCCGCGGCGTACGCGAAGTTCTAGGGAATCGCGGATTGCCGATCGCGGATTCACGGGCCGCACGTTCGGGCCTGCTTCCTGGAATCCCTCGACGAGGAGGGCTGTGGGAGGAACACACAAGACTCCTGGGGAGGGAATCCGCGATCCGGAAGACACTGTGGCAACATTACAGGGGTCTTCAGCCTGAAGGGCTGACAGACTACAGCCCAGGGCAACGCCCTGGGAACCCGCATCCGAAGATGGCGAAGCCCTGAAAGGGCGAGAGAAACCGTTGCCCGGGCGGGCAGTTCTTGCGCCCTTACAGGGCTCGGGCTTGGGGGGTAACGAATTCCCAGGGCGTTGCCCTGGGCTGTCCTATGTCAGCCCTTCAGGCTGAGGAACACTCATCACCCCCGGCTCGGACCGCAATAGTGATGGTACATTCTCTGTTTTCCCGGGGCTTACGCCCCCGGCTAGTGCGCCTGCAAGCGCACACGATCAGAAGGGTGGAAGTCCCTTCCAGGCTAACGTTACGGGCCTGTAGTCGAACGTAACTGCGTGGCCGCAAGGCCAGGTGGAGAGCAGCGGGAGACAAACGACCAGTCCGTAGGA
>CAYWTX010000531.1:0-8747 GCA_964461295.1 uncultured Planctomycetaceae bacterium
AGGACTCCTCAGCCTGGAAGCGGTACCTGGCCAAGGAGACCGACGCCAACCCGATCCCGTCGGAAGTGTTCCAGTTCGTGATCACGCCGGGCAAGGACCTCATCGAACAGCTCCGCAGGCAGCACATCTACCTCGCCAAGTACGATTCGCCGGCCATCTACTGGATCACGTTCAACATCGAGGACCCGGTGCTGAGCAGGAGCAAGTCGCTGCGGCAGGCGATGAGCCTGTGCTTCGACGTCGAGAGCTACATCAAGGTGTTGTGGAACGGGCGAGGCAGGCGGGCGATGAACGCCATCCCCAACTCGTTTGCGGGCTGGAAGGAAGCCGGTCCCAGCCCCTACGCCCGCCTCGACCTCGACGAGGCCAGGAAGAAACTCGAACTGGCCAGGCGGGAGCTTGCCGCCGGCGGGGCGCTGGTCAACGGGCAGATCCCCGAACTGAAGATCGACATTGGCGGCATCGACACCCAGAGCCGCCGCATCGGCGAGTTCATCCAGCAGCAGTTCGCCAAGATCGGCCTGAAGATCAACGTGAGCTACAACGATTGGCCCATGCAGCAGCAGAAGGTGCACAACAAGGCCGTGCAGATCTACACGATGGGCTGGCACGCCGACTACCCCGACGCCGAGAACTTCCTGCAACTGTTCTACTCGCCCAACATCAACAAGGGCACGAACAACTCGAACTACTCCCGGCCGGAGTTCGACCAGCTCTACGAGCAGGCGCGGGTGATGGAGGACACGCCGCGGCGCATGGACCTGTACGTGAAGATGATTCGGATGATCAGCGAGGACTGCCCTGTGATCCTGCTCCAGGAGCCGCAAGGGTACGTGCTCTACCACGAGTGGATGAAGAACGTGAAACAGCATCCGATCGGCTACGGCTATGTCAAGTACCGTCGGATCGATGACGAGCTCCGCAAGAAGCTGGGCGGGAGGTAGCCGTGGGCCGGTTCGTCCTCCGCAGGCTGATTCAGTCCGTGTTCACCGTCTTCGGCGTGATGCTGTTGACGTTCCTGCTGTTCCGCGTGGTGGCCGGCGACGTGTCGGCGCAGTACGTCAACCCCAAGCTGGGGCGCGAGGCTCGCCTGAGCTTCCTCCGCAAGCACCAGCTCGATTGGCCCCTGCTGCTCAACCTCCAGCGCCGCCTGGTGCTGAGCGACACGACCAAGGGCGACAGGCCCTTCAGCGTTCAGGACGCCAACGGATCGAAGCTGGCGGCCGTGCTGATCTTCGAACGCCGAGCGATGCGCAGCGACGATCCCAACGGGCCGTACGAGTTGGTCAGCCAGCCCGTTCAGCCGCCCGATGGGATGTCGTGGCTCGGCTGGATGAATGCCCAGACGCCGCTGAAGGACCTGACCGGCGGCTCGCCGTGGCTGGCGAAGCGCCGAGCCGCCCCGGCCGAGGAGGAAGCCCCCGCGCCTCCGCCGCCCGCCGCCGGACCCGCGGCGCCTAAGCCGCCGTCGCCCGCCCCGCCGCGGCTGGTGTTCCACCTTCGCGACGGCAGCCGGCTGGAAATCGACCTCAAGCCGCTTGCCGACTCCAAGGCCCCCGCCGTCGGCACGCTGATGGACCTGGTGAATGACGACCCGCTCAACGCCGGCCGCGTGGCCGCGTCCTTCTCGGCCGTCAACTGGCGCGACGTGACGAGCGCACAGTTCTTCAAGCACCTGTGGAGCAGCGTCACGTTCGACGGGCACAGCTACAAGACCGCCGAGAGCCTGACGGACATCATCTGGAGCCGCGGCGGGTACAGCCTGGCGATCCAGATCCCGGCTCTGGCGCTGGGCTGGCTGACGGGGATGATCGTCAGTTGCTTCGTGGCGTACTATCGCGACACGTGGATTGACAAAGTGGGCGTGCTGCTGAGCGTGCTGGGCATGTGCGTGCCGTATCTGGCGTACATGATCCTCGGCCAGGAGTTGATGTTCCGCCTGGCGCCCGAATCGGCGTGGGGGCTGCGCTTCCGCGCGAACATCTACGTGCCGGTGGGCATCGCGGTGGTGGCCGGGCTGGGCGGTTCGGTGCGGTTCTACCGGACGATCATCCTCGACCAGATCAACAGCGACTACGTTCGAACGGCCCGCGCCAAGGGCGCCCCGCTGACGAGCATCCTGTTCAAGCACGTGATCAAGAACTGCATGCTGCCGATCCTGACCAACCTGGTGCTGGCGATCCCCTTCCTGATCCTGGGCAGCCTGCTGCTGGAGAGGTTCTTCGGCGTGGCCGGACTGGGCGACCTGATGATCTCCAGCATCTCCGACCGCGACGTGCCGATCATCACCGGCCTGACGTTCCTGACGGCCATCATCTACGTGATCGGCCTGCTGATCACCGACCTGCTGTACGCGGTGTTCGACCCGCGGATTCGGCTGCATTAGAGTGGACGGTGCCCGCGAATGACGGCTGGAACTGGGAGAAGGCAGCAGGCAGAAGGCAGCAGGCAGCAGTACCGGCCGGTAGTCGGTTGGCGAGATGTTGGCCGCTGGTGGTCAGGAGACAAGAAGGCAGCAGAACTCCCGAGTGAGAGCAGAGAATGGCGAGAGTGCAGAACTACAAAGACCTGATCGCATGGCAGAAAGCCATGGCGCTTGCGGTCGCGGTCTATCGTGCCACCGCCAAGTTCCCTGCCTCCGAGCGATTCGGCATTACGTTCCAGGTACGCAAGGCGGCCGTGGGCGTGCCAAGCCACATAGCTGAAGGCTACTCCAGGTCCTCAAAGGCTGAGTACCTGCACTACCTGGACATTGCACGTGGCTCCACGAACGAAGTGGAGACGCAGATGCTTCTGGCACAGCGACTCAACTTCGGCGACGCTGATGAAGTGCAGGCCGTCATCGAACTTGCCTGCGAGGAGGTCCGTATTCTGCAGGGCCTCTCCGACAGCCTGAGAGCAACACCCAACACGACAGGAAGAGCCAGACGGTGAACGACAGAACCGAGAGCCTCCTCGGCTGGCATCAATCCGCAACCTGGTCCCGCGCAGCGCCGCGGGGCATGCGACGGGTGCCAGCCCTGCTGCCTGCTGCCTGCCGCCCCTGGTCCCCGGCGGGAGGGTCGCCCAATGACCACCCTTGCCGCGACAGCGAACGCCGCGGCCGACGCTCGGCCGGGGCGAAGCCTCTGGGGCGACGCCTTCGTGCGGCTGCGGCGCGACAAGGGCGCCGTCGCCTGCTTCTTCATCATCTTCCTCTACGCGGCCGTGGCCGTCGGGGCGCCGCTGGTGCTGTCGGGCTGGGAGTCCAGTTACGACTACAACAACGCGTACGCGGCGGCGTCGCTGAAGAGCTTCCGCCTGCTGCTGGGGACCGACGTCTTCGGCCGCTCCATCATGGAAAAGACGCTGCTGGGGGCGCACGTGTCGATGACCGTCGCCTTCATGGCCAATGTCATCGCCGTGCCGCTGGGGATGCTGCTGGGCGCGGTGGCCGGGTACTACGGCCGCAAGACCGACGACCTGATCGTGTGGTTCTACACGACGCTGGCGAGCATCCCGAGCATCATTCTGCTGATCGCGGTGAAATTCGCCTTCGCCGACCGCAGGCTGTTCGAGGGGTCGTGGTTCCAGATCGACATGGGCGGCATGGCCGGCCTGATCTTCGCCCTGGGCGTGATGAGTTGGATCGGCACGTGCAGGCTGGTGCGGGCCGAGACGATGAAGATTCGCGAGCTCGATTACGTGCTGGCGGCCCGCGCGGCCGGGAGCGGCAACCTGTCGATCCTCATCAAGCACGTGATTCCCAACGTGGCGCACATCGGGATCATCCAGTTCTCGCTGGGCTTCGTGGGCTCCATCTCCGCCGAGGTCATCCTGAGCTACCTCGGCCTGGGCGTGAAGGACCTGCCGAGCTGGGGCAAGATGATCGACTCGGCGCGCCTGGACCTGGGCGTGGGGCGTTGGGCGGAGGTCACGGCTGCGACGGCGGCCATCTTCCTGATCGTGCTGGCATGGAACGTGTTCGGCGACCGGCTGCGGGACGCCCTGGACCCCAGGTTGAGGAACGTATGAGTTCGCGGGAACCGTTGCTGATCGTCCGTGACTTGCGGACGTACTTCGACACCGACGACGGCGTGGTGAAGGCCGTCGACGGCGTCGGGTTCTCGATCGCGCCGGGGCAGACGTTCGCGCTGGTGGGCGAGAGCGGCTGCGGCAAGAGCGTGACGGCGTACTCCATCCTGGCCCTGTTGCCCAGGCCGCCCGCCCGCATCGCCGCCGGGCAGGTGCTCTTCGAGGGCTGCGACCTGCTGACCCTCAGCGAGAAGGAAATGCAGAAGGTCCGCGGCGCGAAGATCAGCATGATCTTCCAGGAGCCGATGACCTCGCTGAACCCCGTGTTCACATGCGGCAGCCAGATCATCGAGGCCATCCGCCTGCACCGCAAGGTGTCGCCCCGCGAGGCCCGCGACGTGGCGGCCGAGATGCTGACCAAGGTGGGCATCCCCGACCCGCTGCGCCGGCTGAGCGACTACCCCCACCAGCTCTCCGGCGGCATGCGCCAGCGCGTGATGATCGCGATGGCGCTGTCGTGCAACCCGTGTCTGCTGATCGCCGACGAGCCGACGACGGCTTTGGACGTGACGATCCAGGACCAGATCCTGGCTCTCATGGTGGACATCCAACAGCAGATGGGCTTGAGCATCCTGCTGATCACCCATGACCTGGCGGTGGTGGCCGAAACGGCCGAGGTGGTGGGCGTGATGTACGCCAGCAAGCTGGTGGAACTGGCGACGGCGAGGGACCTGTTCAACGATCCGCTGCACCCGTACACGCGGGGCCTGTTCCGGTCGCTGCCGCGGCTGGGCGAGAAGAAGCAGCGGTTGGAGACGATCCCCGGCAACGTGCCCAACCCGCTGCATTTCCCCAGCGGGTGCAAGTTCCATCCGCGCTGCCTGATCGGCGCCGGCCTGGAACGCTGCCAGACGCGGGAGCCGGAGCTTCGCGAGGTCCGGCCGGGGCACTGGGCGGCGTGTTGGGAATGCCCGGGGTACGAGGCGGCGCCCGCGACGGACACGACGGGCGTATCGGGAAAGCACGAAAAGGAATTATAGGGATTGATGCGATTGTGGGGATGGAAGAGAAGAGATGATGGAAGAGAAGCAACACAATGGCGTGGGGGACGGCAACGTGAGATGGGCGGATCCTGCGCAGATGAACGCCCGTGTCCACGGAATGCTCGGCCGAGAAACATGGAGTGCGGACTTTGCCCGCAACCGAAGGCAGCCGTGGCGCCCATTGCCTGAACGGAACAGGACGACACGGTCTGGTCTCCTTCTCTCAGCCCCCGAAGTGGGGCGAGCTGATGGTAGCCACGGGCGCCAGCCCGCGGGTTGGCATGTTCGAAGCGAACGGGAGCCCCTGTGGGGGCGATTGAGGCGTTCATGGGCGACTCGATCGCCCCGCTTCGGGGGCTCGATTCTCTGCCATCCACCGTCCACGGGCTCGCGCCCGCGGCTACCTTCACGACGCCCCGCTTTGGGGGCTCAAAGGCATGATCCCGTTGATCCCCATAGCCCCTTCTCTTCTTTCCCGCCAACAGACCGGCCTTCACACAATGCAGACGACAACCAATAGCGACAACGCGCTGGTACAGGCCATCAACCTGAGGACCTACTTCCCCCTCCGGGGCGGGCTGCTGGGCCGCGTGCGGGCGCACGTCCGCGCCGTGGACGGCGTGAACCTGGCTGTCCGCCCCGGCAGCACCCTGGGCCTGGTCGGCGAGAGCGGCTCGGGCAAGACCACGGTCGGCCGCACCATCCTCCGCCTGCTGCCGGGCAGCGCCCAGACCAGCGGGCGGGCGTTCTTCGGCGGGCTGGACCTGATGGCCCTGCCCGAGGAGCACGTGCGGAAGCTGCGCAAGCGGATGCAGATCATCTTCCAGGATCCCTTCAGCTCGCTGGACCCGCGGATGACCGTCGGCGACATCGTGGCCGAGCCGATGGCGGTGCACACCTCGCTGTCGCGCCGCCAGCGGCGAGCCGAAGTCGGCCGCGTGCTGGAACGCGTGGGTCTCTCGGCCGGGTACGTCAACCGTTACCCGCACGAGTTCTCCGGCGGGCAGCGCCAGCGAATCGGCATCGCGCGGGCCCTGGCGACGCGCCCGGAGTTTATCGTCTGCGACGAGCCGGTCAGCGCCCTGGACGTGTCGATCCAGGCCCAAATCCTCAACTTGCTGAGCGACCTGCAGGCCGAGTTGGGCCTGACCTATCTGTTCATCGCCCACAACCTCGCCGTGGTCGAGCACTTCGCCGACGATGTGGCCGTGATGTACCTGGGGCGGATCGTCGAGGCCGCCGACCGCGACGGCCTGTACGCCCGCCCGACGCACCCGTATACGCAGTCGCTGCTGAAGGCGGTCCCGCGCCCCGACCCCAACCGCAAGAAGACCAGGGCTCGCCTGCCGGGCGAGGTGCCCTCGCCGGTCAATCCCCCGCCCGGCTGCCCGTTCCACCCGCGATGCCCCCTCACGCGCGAACTGGCCGAGGGCCTGGGCGACAGCGAGACAGCCGTGATCCTCTCCGACGCCCACCCGGTGCGAATCGTGGCCCGCTGCATGTGCGAAACACCGGCGCTGCGCCCCCTGGCCGACAACCCCAACCATCGCCACGCCTGCCTGTTGCGGCAGTGATCCCCCCCGCATCCTGGGGCTTCATGCTCCGCGATTGCGCTGCGCCCCTTCCGGCGATGTCCGCCCCGCGAATGGCCGAGCGGGGTTCTGCTTCTGCTGACCGGCATCCCGCGGTAGACTGTCGCGATGTCGGCGGCGATGGTCGCCGGCAGGAAGCCAAGCGCGGACCCTCGGTTCGCGGAGTGCCCGGCATGCGTCTGGCGTTCGTCACCCTCGCGATCGCGGTGGACTTGCTGGCTTCCACTGCGCCCGCCGCCGAGGAGGCCAAGTTGAGAGAATCCACCGGTGCCGCATTGTGGGCGGAGTTCTCCAAGGCTCCGTACACACACCCGAACATCCCCAACGTCTCCTTTGCGGGGTACCGCTTCGGCGAGCAATCGCTGCCGGAACCGAAGATCGCGGCCAACGTGCGCGACCTCGGCGCCAAGGGCGATGGCAAGGCCGATGACAGCGCCGCCTTCGCCGCCGCGGTTGACAAGGCCGGTGCGGCGGCGGACGCCTCCGGGGGAGCGGGGGCGGTCCTCGTGCCCGCCGGCGAATACAAGCTCAGCAACCCGGTCTGGCTCGGCAAGTCCGGCCTCGTGCTGCGCGGCCAGGGGCCCGACAAAACCGTCCTCGCCTTCACGCAGCCGGTATCCAAGGCGGTGCCTGGAGTGAGCGGGTCATGGTTTGGCGGCATGGTGTGGATCGGCCTGCGGAAGCCGCAGCCGGAGATCAACCCCTCGCTGTTGGAGTCGGTCGACGTGGTCAAGCCCGCCAGGTGGGGCGAGTTCAGCGTCGAGGTCGCGGCCGAGGATGCCAGGAAGTTGGCCTCGCTCGTGGGCAAGACCGTACAGGTGACGTGGATCGGCGACCTGTCGCTGTGCCACTACATCGCCGGCCACGACTCGATGAAGGCCTGCGATTGGAGCTCCTGGGGCGCGTTCCGGGGCGGCAAGCTCACCTGGCATTGGGCCAACCAGATCGAGAAGGTCGCCGGCGCCACCGTCACCTTCAAGAAGCCGCTGCGCCTGGAGGTCCGCGAGGGCTGGCAGGTCAAGATCGGCGTCGTCTCGCCGTGGATCACCGACGCCGGCGTCGAGCACCTGACCATCCGCTTCCCGATGACCCAGAAAGCCCCGCACCTCAGGGAACCGGGCTACAACGGCGTGCTCCTGCATCAGGCCGCGCACTGCTTTGCCCGAGACGTCGTCATGGAGAACGTCGACGTCGGCGTCAACATGAGCGACAACACCGTGAACTGCACGGCGACGGGCTTCGTCCTCAGGGGCCGGCCCAACCACCACGCCACGGCCATGCGGAACCTGTCGCACGACAACCTGCTGCAAGACTTCAGGATCGAGAGCAAGCCGCACCACGGCCTGAACACCGAGGGCATCTCCAGCGGCAACGTGTGGCGCAACGGCGAAATGAAGGACGGCACGTTCGACAGCCACTGCATGATGAGCTTCGACTCGGTGCGGACCAACATCACCGTCAACAACACCGGCGGCCCGGGCGGCGCGGGCAACCACGGGCCGTTCGTCGGCCGGCGCATGACGCACTGGAACATTCGCGTCACCAACGGCAGAGGCGAGTGGGTCGCCCAGCCGGCGATCCTGCCTTCGGGCGCCGTTGTCGGCATCCAGGGCGGCGCCTCGCTCGAACTGAAGGCCGCCAAGCTCTGGCACCTGCCCGACGGCCTGGACAAGGGCTGCGTCGTCGGCGACGTCGGCAAAGCCCCCGTGCCGGCGGACTTGTTCGAGGCCCAACTGAGGCTGCGCCTGGGCAACTGAAGCGGAGGCGATGACCGGCGGGGAAAAC
Source organism: uncultured Planctomycetaceae bacterium (assembly GCA_964461295.1). GTDB lineage: Bacteria > Planctomycetota > Phycisphaerae > SM23-33 > SM23-33 > CAYWTX01. Next base: position 8,435 of record CAYWTX010000531.1, read on the forward strand.
CGGCGGGAAACCAGGGACCATCCGCGACGATGGGTGTGACAGAACTCTCTGGCACTGAGCGAGGACCTCTTCAGCCCAACGGGCTGTATTCCCTCCGCCTTCCAGGCGGAGGATGGGTCGCCGACTAACCCCTCTTGCTTCACCGAACTGCCCCTTGCCAGGAATCCCCGTCACATACCCGACCTCCGCGTCCGCGGAGGGGTCCATGACCGTAGTTGCTGAGACCGGGTTTGGGATCTGCATCGGGTTCTTCAGCCTGAAGGGCTGATGTATGACAGCCCAGGGCAACGCCCTGGGGATGTGGCAATGCAAA
>CAYWTX010000532.1:0-13503 GCA_964461295.1 uncultured Planctomycetaceae bacterium
GGGCGCGGTGTTCGCCAGCGCGGCGGCGGCGGGGCAGGTGGACGCGCTGACCGACCCGGATGCGAGGCTGTTCGTGGGCCTGGGCGTATAGGTTGCGCCGGGACGTGGGGCGGGGGGGGAAATCGGGAGTGTGCGGCAGGTCCGCGCGCGAGTCCACATGCGGGTTGGCGCAGGCGATGAAGGGCGAGACGGGGGAGCTCGTGGAGCTTCCGCCGGCAGAGGACTCGCCGCCCGGACGGAAGCCCGACAGCAGGGAATGGGCGCGGCGGTTGGCGCCGATTCCTAGGCGTGCGCGGCGTGGTGCCTGGCGACAATCGCCGGCGTGAGGGCGTTGGCGCCTATGACGTCGCGGTAGAACCACGCGCTGGGCTTGGGGGTCCGGGCGAAGGTGTCGAAGTCCACATGCACCAGGCCGAATCGCGGCACGAAGCTGCCCCATTCGTAGTTGTCCATCGTCGTCCAGTGCAGGTAGCCCCGCACGTCGGCGCCCTGGGCGATGGCGCGGTGCACGGCCGCGAGGTGCACGCCCAGCGAGTACACCCGCCAGCGGTCGTCGTCGGTGGCGATGCCGTTTTCGGAGATGAGCACCGGTTTGTCGCGCAGGCCCTCCAGCACGCGCACCAACGTATCGGGGTGAATCTCGTCCTGCTCGAACCTCTTGCCCTTGCTGTCGCCCTCGGGGGCCGTCAGCACGCGGTGGATGCCCCAGCACGGGCACTCGCCCGCGCCGCTGGCCTTGCGTGCGTCGGCGAACCTCCGGCGGTAGTAGTTCAGCATCCACCAGTCGGTGGCGCCCTTGGCATCGGGCACGGCGCGGGCGTCCTGGCCCAGCAGCACCAGCTCGCCCGTGCGGATCATGTGGTGCCACCACCCGCAGTTCTGCCACTGACGCCACGCCGCCAGCGCGCGGTCCGCCTCGTCGAACTCGCGCAGCGGGTACACGCTTCCCGCGGCGCCGGCCGCGATGCCCGCCGGCGCCGCCGAGTGCCGCTTCAGCGTGTGGTAGGCGATCGCGTTGGCGCGGGCGTACCCCCAGGCGTACTCCATTCGCCCCCCGGCCGCGCCCTCCACCTCGTTCAGCGGGATCCACGCGGCCGCGAAGGGACCGAACAGCCGGCCGATGCGGTCCACGTGCCGCTCCCAGTGAACGAGGTTGGCCTCCTTTGCGAATCCGCCCAGTTCCTCGAACCACTGTGGGTGCGTCCAGTGGCACAGCGTGATGACCGGGCGGATCTTCAGGTCCGCCAGGCGCTGGCAGACGGCGAGGTAGTGCACCACGGCGTCGTCGTTCACCTGGCCGGGGGCAGGCTCGATGCGCGACCACTCGATGGAGAACCGCCACGCCTGGTGGCCCAGTTCGCCCAGCAGGTCGAGGTCCTCGCGCCAGCGGTTCCAGTGGTCGCACGCCTTGCCGGAGGGGATTTTCCCGGCCGCCTTGCGCCGCCCGCCGGGGTCGTGCATCTCGTCGTGGTAGTCCTGACAGTTGACGTTGTCGCCCTCGATCTGGTGGCCGGCGGTGGCCGAACCCCACCAGAAGCCGGTCGGGAACTGCAAGGCGGGCAGGTTGGACAAGTCCCTCATGAGCGGCACTCCTTCTTGCGGGCCCTTGTTCAGCGATGGCCGTGGAGGTCGGGGCCGGGTCGCGATATCATCGTGGCAGTCTCCAAAGTCCGGTCAGCCAGGATAACCGCTATGCGGCTCGATGACGGAAGGGCTTTCGCGACGGACGAAATGACTTCGCGGCAGCGGCTGCTGGCGGCGTATCGCAGGCAGCCGGTGGATCGCATTCCGTACTGGGCGAAGGTGGCCAACGACAACTGGCGCCGCGGCCAGGGCGAGCCCGTACGAAGCTGGACCGATCGCGAGTTGCTGGACTACATCCACGCCGACGGCCTGTTCAGCTCGCCGAGGTGCGTGAAGGCCGAAGCGCCGCACGCTCGGGGGGAACGCATCGACGACGGGCGCGGCGGCTGGGCGCTGGTCACGCACACGCCGGAGGGCGACCTGGTGGAGCGGTGGGCGTACGACGCGGCGACCGGCACGCATCATCCGGTGGAGTACCCCGTCAAGACGCTGGAGGACCTGAAGCGGTATCGGTGGGCATACACCGGCCGCAAGGTGATCGTGGACGCCGCGGCCGTCGAGAGGTCGCGCCAGCGGCGCGACGAGGTCGGCGAGCGAGGGATGACCCTGTCGGGCTGGGGGACCAGCCCGCTGATGCAGCTCATCGAGCACGTGCTGGGGCAGGAGCAGACGATGTACTTCCTGGCCGACTACCCCGACGAAATGGCCGAGTTGATCGGCCTGATGCACGCGAGCAACCGCGAATTGGTACGGCAGGCGGCCGAGACGGCGTCGTGCGACGCGATCGTCTCCGTCGAGAACACGTCGACCACGCTGCTGAGCCCGCAGTTGTTCGAGCGGTGGTGCCGCCCGCACTTGTGCGACTACGGACGTATCATCGAGTCGGCGGGCAAGATGCACGAGTTGCACATGTGCGGGCTGCTGGGCGCGCTGCTGGAGCGGATCGACGGCATCCCGGCCGCGAGCATGGAGGCGTTCACGTGCCCGCCGCTGGGCAACACGCGGCTGGCGGACGGGCGGACGCGCGTGCCGAGCAAGACGCTGATCGGCGGCACGTGCGCGAACGTGTGGTGGCGCCGCACGGCGGAGCAGATCGAGGAGTTCGTCGCCGGCGAGCTGGCGGCGTGCCCGGATCACCGGGGGATCGTGCTGACGACGGCGGGCGTCGCCCCGCAGGCGTGCGGCGCCGAGACGTTCCGAGCGGTGGGGCAGTGGCTGGCCGGCGTGCGGGTGAAGACGTAGTGCGACGTGAAGGAGGTTCTGTTGGGCGCCAAGCGAAGGGTCGTGGGAGGCGCGATCCTGGTTATCCTTGCGGCGGCGCTGGCCGCGGTGTTGGTCGTGCAGCGGCATTTTCGTGTCGCGCCTCCGGATCGGCGCGCGTACGAGACGCGGCTGCTGGAGAGCGATCGCTCGCACCTGCGCATGCTGCGCGAGGGCGAGGCCGGCGCAACCGTGGGACGGGCGCCCAACGGCACGCGTTTCTTCGTTGCGGCGCCGAACCTTGCCTTTGCCGTCGGCGGCAGGGACGAGTGTTTGCGGACCGCCGCCGCGGCCTGGGGCGACAAGCACGACGACTGGTTTGAGGTGCACAAGTCGCCCGGGGGGCTGGTATCGGTGGTCGGGTACGCGAACGATGTCCGCCCCGCCGATCCGGAGAACGGCACGGTCCGCGTGAGGCTCTGGCCGGGCCCCCGGAGCGACTGCTGGCTGACTTTCGTGCGCATGCCCGAAGTCGTGTCGGCCCGGCGCGGCGGCGAGGCCCAGGCCGCGTACCTCGACCTGGAAGTGCTTCAAGGGAACTGAATCGCTCGCGGCCGTCAGGGATTCCATGCCGGATTGTCCGATCGGAAGCGGGACACGTCCAGATCCTGGACGGCCCCATCCACCAACAGCACGTTGGCGCGGCCGAAGTGCCTCCCGTCGAGCCATTGGCGCAGGTCGTCGACGCTCAGGTCAATGGCGGTCTTCTTGTAGTCGGCCAGCAAGATCTGTTTCGTCCTGGGGCTCATGGTTTTCACGCGGACGTTCATGCCATAGGTGGCGGTTGAGCCCGATTCGGTGAGGATGCGAGCCTGTTCGCCCGGGTGCGTGGAGTGGTACTGGTGGATGATGAAGGTCCTGCGGTCCTGCGTCAACTCGACCACTTCCTGGCCGGCCTCGTATCCCCGCGATCCCTCCCTGCCGGTGGAGTACTGCACGTTGGGGTGGCCCAGGACGTAGTCGGTGGCGTCGAGCGAAGCGGTCTTGCAGATGACCCCCAGAATGCCGCTGCCGAACGTGATGGACCCCGAGGCCGTGCGGGAGGCGTTGTTCACCGGGGCGTAGTGCAGCATGTAGCAGTGGACGATCGTGCCGGCCGGCAGCATCTTCTTCGTGAGGTCGTAGTCGCCGTCGTACCGGCCCGGGGCGGAGATGTCGACGGTGACGGGGACGGGAAGGGCGTAGGAAGATCGCTCCATCCACATTCGGATCTGGGTGTCGCTCTCGTAGGAATCTTGCAGGTCGTTGTGGGACCCTCCCGGAGCAGGGATTCTGTCGGCTGTGACTTCGTCGATGGCGCCGCTTCTGGACTCGGTGCCGCTCTCCTCGGCGCCGTAACCGCCCTTGGGGCAGACAAGCAGCCCGGCCGCGCTCATCGATCGCACATGCGACACCCACGCCTCGGAGTTGGGCAGGATGTTCGATTCGCCCCCGCGATTCCACAGAACTTGCCCGAGGTGGTAGAGGTTCGACTTGCACAGGCGGTCCATGCCGACTTCGCGAGCCGCGTTGTAGGACGGCAGCACGACCGCAACCAGCAGTGCCACCACGGCAACGATAACCAGCAGTTCGATCAAGCTGAACCCCCCACAGCCTGATCGCGGGGTTCGACAAGCACCCATGGGTACTCCTCTGCCGGCGGACGATCGTATTCTACCGGGAAACGGCAGTCGGGGCAACAGCGACTCGCCGGCGGAAGGACTACTTGCACGCCCCTTCCGGCGTCTCCGCGACCGCGGATCGCCAGTGGTCCCCAGCGGGGCGTTCGGCGATCGGCAATTCACCTCGGCACGCCGTTCATGGTGAACTGCACGGGCGTGCCGGGCTTGACCATGCCGCCCAGGCGGCGGGCGTCCCAGTTGGTCAGGCGGATGCAGCCATGCGATCCGGTCTTGCCGATGTTCTCCGGCCAGGGGGTGCCGTGGATGCCGTAGCCGCGGAGGCCCAGGCCGACCCAGAGGACGCCGACGGGGTTTCGCGGCCCCGGGGGCAGGAGAATCACGTGCTTGATTCCCTTCACTTCCGGCCATTTCGCCGGGTCGAACCTGTATGCTGGGTCGGGTGTGACGACGGCCACGCTGGTTCGCCCGCGCGGGAGGTTGACCTTGTCCTTGGCGACGGAGCAGTGGAACATGGCGGCGAGTTTGCCGCCGGCGTACACCCGCACCTGCTTGGCGCCCAGGTCCACCTCGATGCGTTCGCCGGCGGGGAGTTCAGCCGGCTCGCCGGCGGCCGGGGCGGCGATGGAATCGCCGGGGCGAAGGGCGCTGAGGTTCCTGCCCGGGTTGAGCTGCGTGAGCAGGCCGAGGGAGCAGTGGAACTTCTCGGCCAGGGCCTGGTCGAGCGAGGGATAGGGCAGGCGGGCGACCTTGCTCTTGGCGAGGTAGGTGGCGGGCAGATGGCCGACCTCGTCGAGGTCGGCCTGTGCGATGGTGTAGCGGCGCAGGGCGGAGGCGGCGTCGAGGGCGAGGGCGGCGGCCGTGGACGCGTCGAGTTGCCCGGTGACGGCCAGGCCGCGAAGGCGCTGGAACTCGCGGGTGGCGGCTTGGGTCTTGGCGCCGGGTTGGCCGTCGATGATTCCCGGCGAAAGCATCATGCGGTCGAGGGCGATCTGCCAGGCGACGGCCTGGCGCAGGGCGGCGCCGTCGGGCTGGCTGGCCGCATCGGGGTTCGGCGAACGGGCAAACAGGACCGCGTGGGCATGCGGGGCCGCGAGGAACAGAACCACCAGCGCAAAGGCCGCGCTGGCGGCGCGGGCAGGTTCTCTTGGAGTGTTTCGCATGGCGTTTGTGCTATCGGCGGAAAGGAATCCCTTTCTTGAGACGGACGTTGCCCGAAGCGGATACCTGGGACCTGCGCCGCTGAAGCGGGCAGGCCTCGAAGATCCACGCGCGGGCAGATCCGTAAGACCTGCGCCGCTGAAGCGGGCAGGCCTCAAGCGAAGAAGAGGCAACCAGTGCGTATCCCGGAGGCCTGCCCGCTTCAGCGGCGCAGGTCCCGGCGCCCCCTTTCATACCTTGCGTAGGGCACGCCTTCAAGAAGAGCCTGCATGGTCTTTGCGCGCCAGACCGCTTCCTCCAGATCGAATGCAACGTATGTGTGCGGGTAATCGTCCCACTTCTTGCAGATTCCGTGACGAACGCTCTGGTCCATCACGTAACGAAACGCCCGCCGGAGCTGCTTCTCGTCGCGGATGCACCCGTCGAAGTAGTCCTGCCTGCCTTTCTCGGACCAGAACGGGCGACGGCGCTCCGGGAGCAGGTCGTTCACCAGCTTCGCCACCGAACCGTGGATGCGCTGCATCATCCTGCCCAACGCCAGCCCGCGAGTGCAGTAGCCCACCACGTGGTAGTGTGTCGTCATGAGCGAAACGACCCAAGGCGTGAAGTCCGCTTCACGCGCGTAATGCACCAGTCGGTCCCAGAACACTTGCTTCGCCTTCTCGCCCGCAAATGCGGGGTACTTGTCGCGACAGCGGGCGGTGATGAAGTAGACCTGATTGTCGCGATACCAGTGCTCGAAGCGGTGCTCGCCCTCGTAGGTCTTTTTCTCGCCCCGTGCGAACTTGTAGGTCCAATTGCCCATGTGGCGTGCTCGCGAGTAACCCAAGACCTGCGCCGCTGAAGCGGGCGGGCCTCACGTGCTCAAAGAATCACGATCTCAACTGTTCGGCATACGCCTTCGGCGATTCGGTCTTGGCGAGGACGGCGAGCAGGACGCGGTTGGCGCCCGCTTCCAGGAGGGCGCGTGCGGCCTCGTTGGCGGTGGCGCCGGTGGTCGTCACGTCGTCCACCAGCAGGATGGCGGCGCCTCGCACGCCCGCGGCGCTGCCGCAGACAGCGAAGGCGCCGTGCATGTTCTCCAGGCGGCGCGTCCGCGGCAGGCCGACCTGCGCGGCCGTGTTGCGGACTCGGCGCAGCTCGATGCCCAGCGGCACGTCGAGGGCCGCGGCCAGGCGGGAAGCGACGGCCTGGGCGTGGTCGAAGCCGCGCGACACTCGGCGCAGCCAGTGCATGGGCACGGGCACGACGGCGTCGGGCAGGACGTGGCCGCAGCCGGCCCGCACGCGGGCGGCGAGCAGTTCAGCCATGTGCCGGCGCACGCCGTGCCGGCGGCGGTACTTCAGCCCGCGCACCAGGCCCCGCAGCGGGCCGGTGTATGGGCCCAGGCGGAAGACATGTGCGAATCGCGGCAGCGGGCCGGGGCAGCGCGGACAGCCGGACTCGTAGGGCGGGATGTTGGGGCCGATGGTCGAGCCGCACCGCGGGCAGTAGGGCAGGGCGGCCAGCGAAAGCAACTCCAGCGTGCACGGCTCGCAGAGCCCCTCCGCCGCCGCGGTTGCCGCCTCACAGGCGGCGCAGACGTCGGGAAGGACCAGGTCGGCCAGGCCCGCCAGGAATCGACGGAGCGTGCCGGGAAGGGCGCCGGGGGCGACGGATGACCTGCCTGCAAGGGACATAGGACTCGCCGCAAGGATACGCCCGACGCCCTGGCGGCGGCAAGAGTGGATTGCCGCGCTCGATTTTGCCCCATCGTTTCTGCTAAGAATGAGCCATGTTCACGTACTTGAGACCCCCAACCGTAGCCGCGTTGCTCGTTGGCCTGGCCTTCGGCGTGACGGCGGGCGTGGCCGCGGGGGCAACGTCGGAGCCTTCCACGCAGGCGACGCAGCCGGCGAGCCAGCCGGTCTGCACCCAGCCGTCCACGCAGGCGACGCAACCGGCGAGCCAGCCGTCGGCGCTGACGCGGATGACGCTGGCCAGCGTGCAGACGCGGCGCAAGCGCGTGCAGGATGCGCCGCACCTGTCTGCCGAGGCCAAGGCGCAGGTCGACGCGGTCTACGAGAAAGTCGAGCAGGAGCTGAAGTTGCAGGAGACGCTCCAGGCCGACATGGATCGCGCCAAGGAGCAGGCAGAGAGATACGTCGCCGCGGCCGCCGCCGCGCGCGAAGGCTTGGCCGCCGCGGCGTCGCAGCCGGGGCCGGCAACGGCGGCGAGTCTTCCGGCCGATGCCAACAGTCTGGACGACGCGGAGTTTGCCGACCGGCTCCGGAGCGTTCAGGCGGGCGTGCGGGCGGCCGAGGCGGATCTCGCCGAGAAGCGGAAGAAGGTGACGTCGGCGAGCGACAGCCTGCGGTCGCTGGGCGAAGCGGAGAAGAGCCTGGAGGCGCGGCGGACGGAGGCGACGCGGCGGGTGGGGGAGTTGGGGGAGCAGCTTGTGCAGGTGAGCGCCAATGCGGGCAATGCGTTGCCGGAGATGGCGAGTGTGAATCGGCAGTTGCTGCTGGCCGAGCGGCAGCGGCGGCGGCAGGAGTTGGAGACGTTGGAGAAGTCGCGTGAGAACCTGCCGCTTCGGCGCGAGGCGCTGGAGGCCGAGAAGGCGCTGGCGGCGCGGCAGGTCGCGTCGCTGGAGCGTCAGGCGGGGGCCATGCGTGGGGGCCTGGAGGCGCTGCAGCAGGTGAGCGACCAGCGGCTCAAGCGGGCCAAGGAGTTGGCGCTGCGCCAGGCGGCCGCCCAGCATCCGGTGGTGGGTCTCTTGGCGGCGGAGGACTTGGCGCTGACACGTCTGGCGGTGGGCGAGGGCGGTCGGGCGGGGCTTCGGGAGGAGTTGCGGCGGGCGAGCGGCCGCCTGGAGGCGGTGCGGCGGCAGATGGCGAAGATTGCGCGGGACCGCGAGTCGATCCAGGAGAAGGTCCGCGTGGTGGGGATGACCGACACGATCGGGCTGCTGCTGAGGCAGCACCGTTCGGAGCTGCCCGAGGCCCGGGGCATTCGCGGGGAGATCGCCGCCCGTCAGGACGCGGTCGTCCAGGCGGAGCTGAAGCGTTTGGAGTTGAGGGATCGGCTGGAGTTGCTGAGCGACCTGGAAGCGCAGGTGGCGTTGCGGATGGCGGCGGCGTCGGGGCTGGATGAGGCAAGGCGTGAGCACGTCCGCTTGCAGGTGGCGCAGCGGTTGGAGGCGATTCGCGGCACGCTGGCGGGCACGGGGCAGGTCAAGGGCCTGGTGGCGTTGCAGGAGGAGTACGCCGGCGCTCTGACGTTGCTGGACGTGGAGCAGACGCGGCTGATCGGGCAGGCGGAGCAGTTCGCGAAGTTCATTGACGAGCACGTGCTGTGGATCCGCAGCACGCGGGCGGTGGACCTGGGGACGCTTCGGGACGTGCCGGCGGCGGCGGAATGGCTGACGTCGCCGGGCAACTGGCGACAGGCGGGCAGCGCGCTGTGGCAGGACGTGCGGAACCATCCGGTGTTGGACGGCTTGCTGGCGGCGGCGTTGGCGGCGTTGGCGGCGGGGGCGCGCCGGTTGTGGCGGCGCCGCGGCGAGGCGCCGGCCCGGGCCCGGGCGTGGGCCGGGGCGCCGGCGGTGCGGCTGGCGCGCGCACAGGCGGGTGCGGCCGGCATGGCGATGTGGGTGCCGGCGGCGATGCTGGCGGCGGCGTGGCGGATGGGCCAGGGCGACCAGGCGGGTCCGTTCGCGCGGGCGATGTCGGAAGGTCTGGCCGCGGCGGGTTGGTTCCTGCTGCCGCTGATGCTGCTGCGAACGGTGTGCGCCCGAGGCGGACTGGGCGAACAGGAGTTCGCCTGGTCGAGGGCGGGGACCGGGCTGGCCCGGCGAGCGGCGGGGCGGCTAGCGGCGGCGGGAACGCCGCTGGTGCTGCTGGTGGTGTTGCTGGAGGCGGGCGGGCGGCAGGAATGCAACGTTTCGTTGGGGCGGATGCTGTTCGTATTGACGATGGCGGCGCTGGCGTTGGCGACGGGGCACGTGCTGCGTCCGCGCGGGCCGGTGATGGCGGCGTTGGCGGCGGGGCGGCGCGACTCGCTGTGGTATCGCTTGCGGCTGGTGTGGCTGGCGCTGGTGCTGGCCGGGCCGTGGGCGTTGGCGGCGCTGGCGCTGGCGGGCTACTACTACAGCGCCATGCACGTGGCGTGGCGGCTGCTGGCGCAGGTGTGGCTGGCGGTGGGGCTGCTGGCGGCCCACGGCCTGCTGCGGCGCTGGGCGGAGATCCTGCGGCGGATGGCGTCGGGGGCCGCGCCGCAGGCCGACGCGTCGGTGGAGGCCGAGACGCCCGAGCAGCGCCTGGAGCGTGCCGACACGCAGGCGCGGCGGCTGATGCGGACGCTGGCGGGGCTGGCGCTGGTGCTGGGGTCGCTGGCGATCTGGTCGGACGTGATGCCCGCGCTGGGCTTGATCGGGCGCGTCGAGTTGTGGCGAACGAGCTACGGCGGCGACGCGGCGGCGGTGCCCGTCACGCTGGCCGACGCGGCGTTGGCGATGATCGTCTTCCTGGCGACGGTGGCGGTCAGCCGCAACGTGTCGGGCATCCTGGAGATCGCCTTTCTGCACCGGCTGAACATCACGTCCGGCGGGCGGTACGCGGTCGTCGCCATCGCCCGCTACGCGGTCGTCGTCATCGGCGTCGTCGCGGGCTTCCACGCCATCGGCGTCACTTGGCGGCACGTGCAGTGGATCGTGGCGGCCGTGTCGCTGGGCCTGGGCTTCGGCTTGCAGGAGATCTTCGCCAACTTCATATCGGGGCTGATCGTGCTGGTGGAGCGGCCGATTCGCGTGGGCGACATGGTGACGGTGGGGCCGGTCACGGGGCGTGTGACGAACATCCGCATGCGGGCAACCACCATCCAGGGGCTGGACCGCAAGGAACTGGTGGTGCCCAACAAGGAGTTCATCACCGGCCAACTCGTGAACTGGTCGCTGAGCGACGAGGTGGTCCGCCTGTCGGTGAAGGTCGGCCTGGCGTACGGTTCGGACACGCGGCAGGCCCGCGAGCTGATGCTGAAGGTCGCCGGCGACAACCCGCGGGTGCTGAGCGACCCGCCGCCGCAGGTGCTGTTCACCGACTTCGGGGCCAGTTCGCTGGACTTCGAGCTGCGGGCGTTCGTGGGCGACGTGGACGATTACCCGCGGGCGATCGACGAGCTGCACCAGGGCATCGACGACGCGTTCCGCCAGGCGGGGCTGTCCATGTCGTTCCCGCAGATGGACGTGCACGTGGTGGACCTGCCGCGCAAACTGGAGGAGGCCAAGGCGGCGACGGGTGCGGACTCCGGTCGCGTCCCGGACGCCCCCAAACCAGACCGCCAGTAACGCCTCACGAAGGCGCCCCTATCGCTTCGCTTGCGCCCAAAAACCGTGAGTACAGACGCACTTCTTTCGTCAAACGCGGCCGGGACGACCTGGGGTACGTCCGATTGACGCTCGCGAAAAAAATGCGCCCACAGGCGGACCTTTTTCGGGATTCTGGCGTCACGCCGGCGAAAAGTTACCCAGTTTGCGCATTTTGTGCAGATTGCCGCTTGAACAGCCGTTGCAGCGAATCCACGCTGACCTCGCGCAGGCCGGCGACGTTCGCGTCGGCACCCCCTGCGGCCGGGCCGACGCCCAGCGCCACCATGCCCGCGCGGTGGATGGCGTCGATGCCCGCCTCGGCGTCCTCGACGCCGATGCAGTCCCAGGGCGCCACGCCCAGACGCAGCGCCGCCAGCAGGAAGCCTTGCGGGTTCGGCTTGCCCTTTGCGGCGCTGCCCCCGTCGATCACGGCGTCGAAGTGTCCGGCCAGGCCCGTCCGCTCCAGCACCAGGCCGGCGTTCCTGCTGGCCGAGGCCAGGCCGGCGCGGACGCCCGCCGTTTCCAGCGCACCCAGCAATTCTTTGCCCCCGGGCAGCACGTCCGCCGGCGTCATCCGCGAGACCAACTCGACGTAACGGGCGTTCTTGCCCGCGCACTGGGCCTCGAACGTCGCCTCGTCCGGCAACGGCCTGCGGTTGTGGCGATAGATGATCTTGAGGCTCTCGGCCCGCGACACGCCGCGAAGCCGGTGGTTTACCTTTTCGCTGAATTTCAGGTTCAGTTCGTCGGCCAGGGCCTTCCACGCCTGGTAGTGGAAGCGGTCGGTGGCGACGATCACGCCGTCGAGGTCGAAGATCACGGCCCGCAGCGCGCGGCCGTCGGCGGCGTCCAGGTGCGGGAACGTCCACTTCACGCCGGGCGCCAGGGCGTGCGCCAGCCCGCCCACGACGACCTTCGCGGCGATCGCGCCGTGATTGACGAGCGTAACGCCGGCCGGTCGCACGACGGCCTCGATGACGCTGGCATCGGTCTGGAAATCGTATTGGATGATTGGATCGACCATGGTCGAGGCATCGTACCTGCGGCGGGGGCACAGGCCAAGCGCAAACGCGAACAGAAACAACGATGGACACCGAGGAATTCCGATGGGGAAGTGCCTATCGCTTCGGCCCGTGTTCCCCCCGGTTGTTCCTGTTGTCGGCGGCTTGCCTGGCGGCGGCGCCGGCGCGAATCTCGCCGGCCGTCTTGGCCCCGTGGTCGCGGAGCAGACGGTCGATCGGGGAACCCGGCGGCGCCAGGTCCAGCGGCGCCTTGCCGTCTTCGGACACTGCGTTAGCGTTCGCGCCGGCCTCCAGCAGCAGGCGGGCGACGGCCGCGTGTCCGGGCCCGGCGGCGGCGTGCAGGGCGGTGTAGCCCTTCCAGCCGGGGGCCTTGGCGTCGGCCCCGTGGGCGAGCAGGAGGCGGACCATCTCGACGTGCCCGGCGTGGGCGGCGCTGGCGAGCATCGTTCCGCCGCCCTCGTTGGACACGTTGGGATTGGCGCCTTTGCTCAGCAGGAAGCGGACCATGTCCACCCGCCGCAGCGACACGGCCGCCCCCAGCGGCGAGTCGCCCCAGTGGTTGCGCATCTCCAGAGGCGCCCCGGCGGCGAGCAGCAGCCTGACCGCCTCGATCGACCCGCCGCTGGCGGCCGTGTGCAGGGGCGTCTGCTGCCAGCGGTCGGTCGTAGTGAGCGGCGAGCCGGCCTTCAGGAGCATGGCCACGACGTCCGCGGCGTCTCGCCCCGCGGCCGCGATCAGGGGGGTCTGGCCCTGCCGCCCGGCAGCGTTGGCGTCGGCCCCATGGGCCAGCAGCAGCCGGCCGAGTTCGGCCGCGCCGCCGCCCAGGACGTGCAGCGGGCGCAGGCCGTCGCCATCGGCGGCGTTGACGTTCGCTCCGCGGGCGATGAGCACGCGGGCGACGTTCAGTCGGCCCAGCGCGGAGGCGTAGTGCAGCGGGGTCGTGCCGAAGCGGTTGACGGCGCTCGGATCGGCTCGGTGGGCAAGCAGCAGCTCGGCCGCGGCCGAACTGCCCGCGACGGCCGCGCGGTGCAGAGGGGTGTCGCCGGCGCAGTTGCGGGCCGAGGGTCTGGCGCCGGCCGACAGCAGGGCCGCGACGACCTCGGCGCCGCCGCGTTCGGCGGCGCGGTGGAGCGGGGTGCAACCGAACCGGTCCGCGGCGTTGGCGTCGGCGCCGGCGGCGAGAAGCCGGCACACGGCGCCCGCCTGCCCGCGCCAGGCCGACCAGTGCAGCGCGGTGGCTCCGAACGCCAGCGGGTCGGCGGCCGGGGCAGGCGCGGGGTCCCCGGCCGGCTGCTGCGGCGCCGAAAGTTGGCCCGCGACCACCGGCCGGGGCGGCAGCCGGCCCGCGGTCGCCGAACGGATCACGGCCGCGACCGCGTCATGTTTGTTGCGGAGGGCGAAGTCCAGCGGGGTCAGGCCGGCGGCGCTGACGGCGTTGGCGTCGGCGCCGGCCGTCAACAACAGGTCCACCACTGGCCCGCAGCCGCTGCCGGCCGCGAAGTGCAGCGGGGTG
>CAYWTX010000533.1:0-2886 GCA_964461295.1 uncultured Planctomycetaceae bacterium
CCGTCACGGAATAACCTGAGCAAGCCAGTCTTGGTGGCACAGCTTTCCAAGCTGTGCAGCACAGGTCGGAGACCTGTGCCACCTGGGAAACGTGAACAAGTTATTTCGTGACGGCGCCTTACCTCCGGTACTCCTTGGGCAGGCGTTTGGCCCAGATCTCGTACGCCAGATCGGGGCGGCGGAGGTGCCCGCCGGGCAGGACCTTCTTGTCCACCTGGAAGCAGCGGTTCTCGCGGAGGTAGCGGTAGGCTTCCCACGACTGGTCGCGGATCACCGCGTCGTCCTTGCCCCAGAAGATGTACAGCGGCCTGGTTCGGACCTCGTCGGTGATCGGCATGTCTTTCAGCGTGCCCATCGCGAAGTTGCAGTCGCGGGCGATGACCATCTGCCACATCCGCGGGTGCCGCAGGGCCATGTGCATCATCGAGTAGCCGCCCGACGAGAAGCCCGTCAGCAGGATGCAGTTGGGGTCCACGGCGTAGTCGCGGCACGCCTGCTTCAGGATCGCCAGGATCGCCTCCTCGTCGCGGTCCAGCAGGTCGCGGTCGGCGAACCCGGCCGACGGCACGGTCGGCATCGGGCCCTGCGAACTGCGAAGCTGCGGAGCGATCACGATCAGCCCGTGCGTCTCGGCCGTGTCGCGCCACTCCAGAATCTGGCGCGTGCGCCCGTCCCATGGGTTCGTGCCGTGCAGCGTGATGACCAGCGGCCAGCGGCGGCTATCCTTGTAGTCGCTGGGGAGGTAGACGTAGAACTCGCGGCCGGTGGCGGCCTCGGTGCGATTGACGTGGGGGAAGTTGGTTTCCGGCGGGACGTAGGGGCAGCCGGCGGCGAGGAGGGCGAGCGCGGGCAACGCGAACGGAAGTGCACGGCGAGCCCGAAGCGGCCGATCACGATCACGAACGAGGACGTTTTGCTTGTGTCTCATCATCTCGCGTATGCTACGCTTCGGGAGGCGGGTATGTCCACCGGACAGCCGGAACGTCTGACGGCGTCGCCGCGAACGAAGATGAGCACAACCCATAGAGCTTGTACCGCACTGGTGGTCGTCGCGGCGGCGCTGTGCGTCTCGGCGTCGGCGGCGTTGGAGCCCAACCAGGTGCTGGTGGTGGCGAACGCGGCCAGTGCCGATTCGCTCGCGTTGGCGAAGTTGTACGTGCAGCAGCGGGGGATCCCGGAGCAGAACTACCTCGAAGTGCGAACCGCCACGGGCATGGACGTCGCGCGGGCCGCGTACGACAGCGAGATCGCCGGCCCCATCCGCAAGGCCCTGGAGGACCGCAATCTCAAGGAGCGGGTGCGCTGCCTCTGCCTGATGTACGGCGTGCCGGTCCGCGTGGGCGCCCCGGCGGCGCCGGCGGCGCCGACGCCGACGTCGCGTCCGCAACCGTCTTCGCAGCCGGGCGCGGCGCCCGTGCCCGGCGGAACGGCGGGCGTCCTGGCGGAGCGATATCACTACCGTCTGGCCGTCGTGCACAAGCTTCTCAGCACGATCGCCAGGGACTTCCCCGCGCCGCGGACCGACGACCTTGCCCCGATGGGCAAGCTGTTCGCCACGCCGATGAGCGAGCCGACCCGCCCGCTACTCAGCGTCGACAAACTACGCGACGACACGCGACGCCTGCTGGGAGCCGCACAGACCGCCGTCGACCTCCTCGACGATCCCGCGAAGAAAACCATCGCCTCGCGGCAGCTCATGGCCGTGACCCTGGAACTGGGCGGGCTGCAAGGGTTGATCGACTACATCCGGGACAACCAACCGGCCGGCGCGCCAGGCCGCGAGGAGTTGGAGAAGCGGCTGCGGTCCGCCCAGGGCGAACTGGCGCTGCTTCGCCAGCAGCGCCCGGAGGCGCAGGGCGAGGTTCTGGCGCTGGTGGGGAAGGTGAGCGGACTGCTGACGGCGATGGACATGGCCGGTGCGGGCGGAAGCGGCACGCCCGGGGAGAGGTCCTCATCGGGACCGGGTGCGGCGCCGCCGGCGGCGGGGTTGCAGCAGCGCGATTCGTCGCGCGGGCTTCCGCAGCCGCCCAGGGACGGTATCGAGCACAAGGCCGAAGCGGCTGTCGATAGCGAACTGGCCCTGCTGTGGTGGGACAACCACGAGTTGGAGGGGTGGGTGTCCAATCCGCTGAACTGGCGGCTGCGGAGGGCCGCCGGTGCGGCGAAAACGCCGCCGGTGCTCATGACGGCTCGGCTCGACGGCCCCACCCCCACCGACGTGATGAAGGTGATCAAGACTTCGGCGGCCGTGGAGAAGCACGCCCTGGCGGGCACGTTCTACATCGACAGCGGCGGCCCGGATCGCGTGGCGGCCCCGGCCCGGCAGGCGTACGACGCCAAGCTGCGGGCGACGTACGACTTTGTCCGCCGGCACACGGACCTGAAGGCCGTGCTGGATGAGCGGCCGGCGCTGTTGGCGAAGGACTCCTGCCCCAACGCGGCGCTGTACGTCGGCTGGTACAGCTTGCAGCACTACGTGCCCGCGTTCTCGTGGGAGCCGGGGGCGGTGGGCTGGCACGTGGCGAGCTGGGAAGCGGTCCACCTGCGCGATCCCAACTCGCAGGAGTGGTGCCCGAAGATGATCCAGAACGGCGTGGCCGCCACGCTGGGCGCCGTCGGCGAGCCGCTCCTCCACCACTTCCCCAACCCCGAGGAGTTCTTCCCGCTGCTGCTGAGCGGCAAGCTCACGCTGGCTGAGTGCTACTGGGCGACGATCCCCGCCGCGAGCTGGCAGATGATCCTGCTGGGCGACCCGCTGTACACGCCGTTCAAGGCGAAGAGCCCCATCAAGTAGCATTGCCCATTGCCCATTGCCCATTGCCTATTGCCGATTGCCCATTGCCCATTGCCGATTGCCCATTGCCCATTGCCCGTTGCCCATTGCCT
>CAYWTX010000534.1:0-2620 GCA_964461295.1 uncultured Planctomycetaceae bacterium
CAACCGCGACATCCCGTTCGCCAAGAGCGTGGTGGACTACATCTTCCGCTGGCTGGGCCTGACGTTCCTCGAGGAATACCGCAAGGCGAACCCCCCGAGCGGGCAGAGCGAGACGCCGCTGGCCACGCCGACCAAACCGGAGATCGAGAAAACCATCCCCCAGACGGTCAAGGACGACGCCGTCCCGGGAAATGGCGCCGCCGGACAGACCCCCAGCAAGGATGGTGCGGGGTCTGCTGGCATTTCTTCCGGTGGGCAATACGTGTCGGTCTCAGCCGAGCGAAGAAGCGGCCCGGGCGCTGCCGTGGCGGCGCCGCGAGTGATGAGCGATACCCTCGGCCAGACGCGCGCGATGCGGCTGGAGCGGATCGACGCGCAGTTCTCGCACTACCAGGAAGACGCCCCGGCCTGCGACGTGTGCGGGTCGATCACGGTCCGCAACGGCAACTGCTACAAGTGCTATAACTGCGGATCGTCAATGGGCTGTAGTTGAGCAGTAGCCAGTGCCCGGAAGCCGGGAGCCAGTTGCCGGAGAACTGGAACTGGTGGCCGGGAGCGAGACAACACAACAGCTACTGGTGACAGGAAAGCAGTGAGCCGACCGGGAAGCGGCTGTGCCCCGATCGGCTCCGGCTCCTGACCACCGGACACCGCATTTGTGCGCTGGAAGGCGCCGGCAGGCATAGCCACGGCTGGAGATGATGCCGGAAGCCACGGCTGGGGTGCTCAGGGATGAGCGCCCTGATTGTTCGCGCGGAACAGCCGGAAGGAAGGGTGGAGCCTATTCCCCCGGCGATGGCTGCGCGGCACGTTTCGCCCGGGCGCTGCCCAGGTCTGGCGGTGCAACGGCGGGCCGAATGTGCGAAGGAAGGACCGAACTTCGCGTACGAGCGGCGGCCGCAGCGCCCCGCCGCCCGATAATTGTCTAATTCTTTTTTTTGGGTCCTATAATTCCTAAAGTTCTTGCTGCCGGGTGTCCGAAAATAGTTAGGTAAACGATGGTTGTCCGCTGCACCCGACATGATGTAGGTCTCCCTCCACCTACATCCAGGGTTGCAGCTAAACGGGCGATGTCAAAGGTCTCCCTCCACCTTGGCGTCGCCCTTTTTTTTTCGACGGTCCGCCCAAAGCCCAGCGGGTGGTTGACGGTTGTACCTTGGCCGAAGAGCGGCCTGGTTCAGATAAGGGTGACACTTCTCGGGTTGTGTGCTTTCTGTCGCCCCTTTGGGGCGTTGCGCCCAATTCCATGTCTATGCAGTGGCCTACGCCACCCGGCCAAGTCCTCGACGCCCCTTCGCGGCTGGGAGGGAAGTGTTACCCAGTCACTGGCCACAACTGAACCAGGTCCTCACCTGCCCGGAGAACGGATGCGGTATAGGGCCGTCCGCAAGCCCGCCGGCCTGCCCGACCCGCGTACGCAAGAACCGGATGAGCCCTGAAACGCGCCCTACGCTATGGAGCAGGCCGCTGTCCCGCGTGCAGGGCATCGACGTCGTTGGCCCAGGCGCCTTCGGGCATGGGCACGGGGCCAGCCAGCAGCGGGTCGCCGGTGCGGCGCATGTGGGCATCCAGGCCGGCGCGCATCTCGGCAAAGGCACCGGCCGCCAGGGGCTCGCCCGCAAGATTCCGTGCCTCGTTGGGGTCGAAGACCAGGTCGAACAGTTGCTCGGCTTCGACCACCCGCTCGCGCCAGCCCGCCTCGAGCCAGACATCTTTGCTCGGCCCGGCATCGCAGTTGGGCAGCACGGGTCGGCTGCGCCCCCTCGGCAGCGGTTCTAGACTGGTTCGGCCGGGGGAGCGGAAAGCGCTGCGCGGCCTGGGGTCGCCGGGCGCCTCCGATGTCGCGGCCCGCCCCCAAACGGCACGCGCCGGCCGCAAATGACTCCCCGGCCGCAACGGCACGCCCCCGCCGGGATGTGCCGCCGCCAGTCCCGGGCGCCCCGG
Source organism: uncultured Planctomycetaceae bacterium (assembly GCA_964461295.1). Classification (GTDB taxonomy): domain Bacteria; phylum Planctomycetota; class Phycisphaerae; order SM23-33; family SM23-33; genus CAYWTX01. The sequence goes on from CAYWTX010000534.1 coordinate 1,945, forward strand.
GCGACGGTCAGGTTGACGCCGGTCCCATGGTGTGCATTACCCGCGACGGCGGCGGGTCTGTCAAATGCATATGTTCCGGCCCGGCCGTTCGCCGTTCGGCGCGACTGGTGGCCGTTTGCCGTTGGCCAACCGACAGCCTCCATCACGAACTGTCCCTTCTGCGTTCCTTAAACACACATAGACATATAAGGACGCTACCCCATGTCCGCCCTTTGCTTCTGGAAACCAGGGCGCGTCCCGAGTTCCCCTCCGTGCGATGCCCGAGCGGTCTGCTGCGCGGACGGCCACTTCGTCCGTCCCGTCGCCGCGATCCGTCGCCGCCGGGGCCTCCTCCAACTCCTTGGCCAACGCCTCCACCTGCTCCTTCGCCTCGGCCTGGCATTCCTCCAGCGCCTTGCGGCGCCGGAACGACGACGCCCCCGCGCTGGCTCGCACCCCAATGCCCTCCTGCGCCACGCGGTCCACCGTCACCAGGCCCTCGTGCTTCAGCGTCGCCACGCCCTGCGTCAACAGATCGTCCAGGAACTCCGGGCACGCCACGCGAAAGTCCGACAGCGTGTGGTAATTCATCGACGCCCCGCCGCAGCCGTGGCGGTTCTCGTTCGATTACGCGTTCGGGACGATCAAGAACACGTCGCAAGACAAGGCCACGGTGCGGACCTGGGGCGAGCGATGG
>CAYWTX010000535.1:0-18611 GCA_964461295.1 uncultured Planctomycetaceae bacterium
CCTCTCCAAAGAAGGCGTCCACAGATTACCCAGCGCGGCCGGCGGCCGCAACCAAAGGGACATGTGCCTTCATCGCAGAGAGCGCGGAGGTCGCAGAGAAAAGTTCACTACAACCTCTGTTCTTTGCGTTCTTTGCGCTGAGAATCTTGTTCGCCTGCGAAGGAAAGCATCATCAGCAGTACAGAGTTCATAAGTTTCACAGATTGAGGGTCGCTTCGCGCCATCTTCTGAATCTGAGAAATCTGTGTAATCTGTGGATGTATTCCTTACGACAGACGCCTCGCTCAGAAGTCGCAGAATGCCTGTGCGGCTCAAGAACTCGTAGGTTCGCATCTTAGCCCCGAAGGGGCGTTGAGGATCTAGCCGTGGGCGTAAGCCCCCGGTAGACAATGGATTAGGCGAGAAGCCCTGAAGGGGCGACAGAGAGCCTCCAGCGTGGGCAGACCCGCGAGACCCAGTTGTTCCACAAACACCCAGGGAACCGATGCGCAGTTCGTCCGATGGGGGCGAGGGTAGGGGCGATGTCGCCGGCACGCGGCTTCTTGAGCCCTGGCTCAAGAAACTGATGCGGAAGGAAGCCCCTACTTCGCCTCCATCCAATTGGGACCCACGCCCATGTCCACCTTCAGCGGGACGGAAAGCTGGATCGCGCCGGTCATCTCCTCGGCGATCATCGCCTTCTCGGATTCGACGGCCGCCTCGGGCACCTCCAGCAGCAGTTCGTCGTGGATCTGCAGCAGCATGCGGCTGGGCCGATGTTCGCGGCGGATGCGGGCGTCGATGTTCACCATCGCCTGCTTGATGAGGTCGGCGGCGGATCCCTGCACCACTGAGTTGATCGCCAGCCGCTCGGCCAGGGCCTTCCGCTGGGGGTTGCGCGAGTCGATCTCGGCGATTTTCCGCCGCCGGCGAAAGATCGTCTCGACGTACCCTTGTCGCCGCGCGTTGGCGATGCACTCCTGGAGGAACTCCTCGATCCTCGGGAACCGCCGCTTGTAGTCGGCGATGAAGTCGCCGGCCTCCTTGCGCCCGATTCGCAGCGACGTGGCCAGCCCGAACGCCGTCTGCCCGTAGATGATGCCGAAGTTCACCGTCTTGGCTTTCGCCCGCTGGTCGCCTGTGACGGAATCGAGGGGAACGCCGAACACCTCGGAGGCCACGATGCGGTGAATGTCCTGCCCGGAGGCGAACGCCGCCCGCAGGGTTTCGTCGCCGCTGAGGTGCGCCAGCACGCGCAGCTCCACTTGCGAGTAGTCGGCCGAGACGAGCAGGCTGCCCGGCTCGGCCACGAAGGCGGAGCGAATGCGCCGGCCTTGTTCGGTGCGGATCGGGATGTTCTGGAGGTTGGGGTCGCTGCTGCTGAGGCGCCCGGTGGCCGTGCCGGTCAGGCGGAAGCTGGTGTGGACGCGCCCGGTGGCGGGGTTGACGCACTTGCCGAGGGCCTTGAGGTAGGTGCCGAGCAGTTTCTGGAGCGAGCGGTACTCCAGCACCAGTCGCGGCAAGTCGTGAGTGATGGCCAGTTCGTCCAGCACGGAGGAGTCGGTGCTGCGGGCGTTTCGCATGCGGCCGCCGGGGGCCGGGGGCTTGAGCTTCAGTTCGTCGAACATGACGACGGCGAGTTGGGCGGGCGAGTCGGGGTTGAACGGGTGTCCGGCCAGTTCGAGGATGCGCTGGCGGAGCTTGTCGGCCTCGGCGGCCAGCGGGATCGCCAGGCGGTCGAGGATCTTCTTGTCCACGAGCACGCCGGCGCGTTCCATTTCGGCGAGCACGGGCACCAGCGGCATTTCCAGGTCGTGGAAGAGTTTCTCCAACCCCTCGGCGTTGAGCATCTTCTCCAGCACGCCGGCCAGGCGCAGGGCCACGTCGGCGTCCTCGGAGGCGTAGACGGCCACGTCGGGGCAGGGAACGACGTCCATCGTTCTCTGGTTCTTTCCGCGGCCGATGAGGTCCTCGATGGGGATGCAGCGGTGGTTGAGGAACTCCATGGCCAGGGCATCGAGGTTGTACGCGGCGCGATTGGAGTCGAGCACCCATGCCGCCACCATGGTGTCGAAGAGCAGGCCGCGCAGAGGCATGCCTGCCCGCAGGAGGATGAGCATGTCGTACTTGATGTTCTGGCCGATCTTGGGCAGCGTTTCGTCGCCCAGGATGGGGGCGAGCTTGTCGCGGAGGAGTTCCAGCGGCAGGCAGCGGGCGCCCATGGGCCCGCGGACGGGGAGGTAGACGGCCTGGCCCTCCCGCCAGGCCAGCGAGACGCCGACCAGGTCGGCGCGCATGGGGTCGGTGCCGGTGGTCTCGGTGTCGACGCTGAGGCGCTTCACGCCGGCCAGGTCGTGGAGGATGGCATCGAGCTTCTCCGGCGTGTCGATGCAGGAGTAGTGGAAGTCCCTGGCGGTGGCGGCGGGGGGGCCGGAGCTGTTCAACCGTGGAGACGCAGAGGGTTCAGAGGGAGCAGAGAGAACAGCGGAAACAGGAGAAGATAGTTCAAGAGAGAAAAGCGAAGGAGCGATTCTTCCTCTTTGAGGGCTGGTCGCTTCCATGACCGGGGCGCCGGCGGCGTCGAGCTGGTCCAGCAGGCGGTTGAAGCCCAGTTCCGCGAAGATCGGGCGGATGGCGGCCGGGACGCCCTTGAACCTCGTCGCCTCCAGGTCCAGCGGAAGCGGCACGGCGCGGTCCAGCGTGACGAGGCGGCGCGTGATGGGCAACGTGGCGGCCGAGGCGAGCAGGTTCTGGCGCAGCTTGGGCGTCTGCTCGTTGGCGTGGGCGAGCACGTTCTCGACGGTGCCGTACTTCTCGATGAGTTTCGCGGCCGTCTTGGGACCCACGCCCGGCACGCCGGGTATGTTGTCTATGCTGTCGCCGCAGAGCGTCTGGACTTCGACGGCCTGATCGGGGCGGTAGCCTTTCTTCTTGAAGACCGCGTCGGCGTCGAAGGTCTGGTCCTCCATGGGGTCGTACAGCACCACGCCGGGACGAAGGAGCTGGTCGAGGTCCTTGTCGCGGCTGATGAGGACTATCGGGTGCTCGCGGGCGAAGCGTTCGACGGCCGTGGCGAGCACGTCGTCGGCCTCGTGGCCGGGGGATTCGAGGATGGGGATGCCCAAGGCGCGGACGATCTGGAGGATGCGTGCGACCTGGGGTCGGAAGTCGTCGGGGGCGGGCTTGCGCGTGACCTTGTAGTCGGGGTAGTCGCGGCGGCGGAGGAGGGCCTCGGCCGGGCCGTCCACGGCCATGGCGAGGTAGGCGGGGCGCTTGTCTCGGATGAGTTTGAGGAGCATGGAGCAGAAAACGTACGTGGCCCGCGTGGGCTCGCCCGTGGGGCTGGTGAGGTCGCGGAACGGGGCGTAGTAGGCACGGTAGATCTGCGAATGGCCGTCCAGCAGGTAGATGGGCTCGCTCATGTTCCGTGCACGCTACAGGATGGGAAGGGGGCGGTCAACGGAGGAGGCAACCAGCCGAGGACGACGACGAGGGCGAGCGGGAGGGAAGGGGGCCGATCTCGATCACGAGGGGCAGAGGGGCACAGTCCTCGCCCAGGGCAATCGCGGAATCGGAGTAAACCGCTGCTGCTCCCGCCGCAATGACTAGCGGAACCCCGAAGGCAGGAGACGAGCCATGCAGAGCATACTGGCGCTGGCGCTGGCGGCGGTGGGGCTGTTGGTGGGTGCGGGGTCGCTTCTGGCGGAGGAGGACGCACCCAAACCCGACGGCGCGGCTCCGCGCGGCTCCGCGCGGCCGCACGATGCGCCGCTTCCTCGCGCCGACGCGAAGGACGGCGAAGACCATCGGCCTGGCGGCGACGCTCGCCCGGACGGCCCGCGCCCGATGGGCCCGCCGCCTCTGCGCGTGCTGGAGCAGTTGGGCTTGAGCGACGAGCAGAAGACCAAGGTGAGGGAGATCGTGGACGCGGCGCACAAGGCGGCGGAAGGTAAGGACCCGCGGGAGCGGGGCGAAGTCATCGGCAAGGCGTGGGAGGAGATCGTCAAGACGGTCCTGACCGACGAGCAGCGCACGAAGATGGAGCAGATCCGTCGCCAGCCGCCGCACGCCGGGCCGAGACCGGGCCCGGGCGCCGGTCCGTTCGCCGCCCTGGACCTCACGCCGGAGCAGCGGGAGAAGATTCGGGCGATCATGGATGCGGCGCACAGGAAGGTGATCGAGGAAGTGCTGACGCCCGAGCAGCGTAAGAAGATGGAGCAGCGCCGGGTGGATGGCCCCCGCGAGTTCAAGCGAGCGCCGGAGGGCGCTGGCAGCGCGGACCGGCCGAGGGATGGCGCGGATCGCCGGGGCGGGAAGGACCAGGACTGACAGGCAGTGCCGCCAAGCAGGCTGTGGCGGGCGGTGGCTGGCGAACAGGAAGTGTCGGGAAGCAGGCGGAAGGGGTGATTGGACCGAATCTGGCACGCGTGGTGTCGAAGCGACAGGCAAGGGATCTCGTACTATCAGGAGAAGGACTATGAAGACTCGGTGGACCATTGGGATGGCGGTGGCGGGACTGGGTTTCCTGGCGAGCATGGCGATGGCGGCTCCTCCGGCGGATGCTCCTCGCGAAGGTCGCGGCGGTCCGCGGGCCGGCGGGCCCCGCGGCGGGCCGCGCGGGCCGGAGATCGGCGAGCAGATCATCAAGGAACTGGGTCTGGCCGGCGATAAGGAGAAGCAGGTCAAGCAGATCCTCGACACATATCGCCAGGACATGGACAACTGGAACAAGCAGAGCGGCGAAGAGATGCGCAAGCTGTTCGGCGAAATCCGCGCGGCCCGCGAGGCCAAGAAGGACGACGAGGCCAAGGCGGCCCAGGAGAAGCTGGAGAAGCTGATGGCCGCACGCGGCGAGAAGCGCGAAGCGCTGGTCAAGCAGCTTGGCGAGGTGCTGGACAAGGACCAGATGGAGAAGGTGAAGTCGATCCTGGCGGCGCGGCGAGGCCCCGGCGGACCTGGCATGGGGCCGGCGGCGCTTCTGGAGCGCGTGGGCCTCACCGACGACCAGAAGGCCAAGGCAAAGGCGATCATGGACGCGGCCGAGGAAGCGTCCAAGGGCAAGACCCCCGAGGAGAGTGCCGACCTGCATAGGAAGGCGTTCGACCAGATCACGAAGGAAGTGCTGACCGACCAGCAGCGCGCGAAGTTGGAGGAGTTCCGCCGGGCCGGCGGGCGCGGGCCGGGCGCGATGTTCGAAGGCCTTAACCTCACCGAAGAGCAGAAGGCCAAGGCCGAGGCGATCATGGCCGAGGCCCGCAAGAAGGGCGAGGCGAGCCCGGACGCGCGGCGGGAGATTTTCGGCGAGGCGATGAAGAAGGTATCCGACGAGGTCCTGAACGACGCCCAGCGCAAGCAGCTCGAGGAGCGGCGCAAGGCGTTCGAGAGCCGTCGCGGCGGCGGCGGCGGCCGGCCGGGCGGAGCGCCCGCTCCGGAGGGCGCGGCGAGGTAACCGCGGGGGTGCGGGGCGCGGACAGTCTGGTTCGGACTTGCGGTGGAGCGGCTCGCCCTTCGGGCGGGCGCTCCACCGCAAGCGTTTCCGTGCCGGGCCGGTTGGTTCCCTGTTTCGCCGCCGCCACCCGTCAGGTATGATGCTCCTGCTGGCCGAGACAAGGGAAGCGAATTCATGGCGCCGTCACGGATAAACGCGGACAAGCCTCACCTCTGGAAAGTTGACATTGCGGCGTCGGTGGATCAGTTCAACCAGTGGTTCATGCAGTTTGCGCCACAGGCTTTCCGCTCAACACGGATCAAGACCACTGATCGCGTCAAGGCTGCCCTTCGCGCCACCAGTGACCTTCGGAACATCGATTGTGCAACGCTCGAGGCAAACCCCGGCGTCCTGCCCACGCTTCGCATGTGCATGGCGCCGCCGTTGGCAGTAGACCGCCTTGTGGGGCTTGCCGGCGCGAACAAGTCACTCATCGGGAGCATGGAAGAGGGGAAACTCGCGTCGCGGATGAAGGCCGAACTCTTGCGGGAGAACCTGACGAGGGTGTGTCTCGTGTTGACGAGACTTCTCGATCGCGAGGTATTCCCGTGGTTGGACACGGCAAGAGCGCCGAGCGAGCATGAGCGAGACCGCGCGTCCACGATCGTTGCGGATCGCCTGTGCAGTGCGGTGGCGAACCCGATTGTCCGCAACGCGCAGGAACAGCGTCAACTGGCCTTGATAGGGGATTGGCTGGATAGGCGGGGATATGTGAAGCAATCCCACCCGTCCGGAAGGCCACTTCGCGATATGCAACCGGGCACATACACGTTCCGGATGATCGTGGTTGTGGGCAAGGGCAGGAGAGTGAATATCCCGGTTGACGTGGTGGTGCAACCCAGGAAGCCGCGAAGGGATTCGCTACCCATTCTGATCGAGGCGAAGTCGGCCGGCGACTTCACGAACACCAACAAACGCCGCAAGGAGGAGGCCACGAAGATACACCAGCTTCAGGCTGCCTATGGCCTTTCAGTCCCCTTCGTACTGTTTCTCTGCGGATACTTCGGGAGCGACTACCTTGGTTATGAAGCGGCCGAAGGGCTGGATTGGGTTTGGGAGCATCGAATTGACGATCTGGCGGAGTTGGGGCTATAGAAGAGATGATTGCACATCAGGACAACACAACCGAGGAGCGTCGGCAGGCGGTGCAGGAGAAGATCGACGCGACCAGGTCCATGTCCGAGCGGAATCGGTTGGGTCAGTTTGCGACACCCAACGCCCTGGCCGTCGATATTGCGCACTACCTCGATTCGGTTTCAGGCAAACCGGGAAGCATCCGGTTTGCGGATCCCGCCGTCGGTTCGGGGAGTTTCTTTTCGGCAGCCCTGGCGGTCTTTGGGGCGAAGCGGATCCACAGCGCGGTCGGCATCGAGTTGGACCCGATCTTTGCCCGCGCCGCCCGTGACCTGTGGGCCGGCGACGGCCTGAAAGTCATTCAGGGCGACTTCACGCGAGTCGTCGCCGGCGGCGACGCCCCCTCCCCGCCGAACCTTGTCCTGGCCAATCCGCCGTATGTGCGGCATCACCACCTCGACCGCGAGACCAAGGAGCGTTTGCAGGCGCTCGCGCATGAGATGGCCGGGGTGGAAGTCAATGGCCTCGCGGGCTTGTACGTCTACTTCCTGCTGCTAGCCTCGGCATGGATGGAAGAGGGCGGGTACGCGGCGTGGCTCATTCCTTCCGAATTCATGGACGTGAACTATGGAATCGCCCTCAAACGGTTTCTTGCCGACCGCGTGACGCTGATTCGCGCGCATCGGTTCAGTCCCGACGACGTCCAATTCGGGGACGCCCTTGTCTCCTCGGTCGTGCTGGTGTTCCGGAAGGCGTTGCCGCCGGCAGGGCACGGGCCCGAGTTCACGTTCGGCGGCGGCCTGAACGAGCCCTGCGCAAGTGAGCGTGTCCCGATCGAGAAGCTCCGCGGATCGCGAAAATGGACCATCTACCCGACCCACGTTGGGAATGACCGGCGTACCCTCAGCGACGGGAACGGTCCGATGCTCAGTGATTTCCTCCGCATCCAGCGCGGCATCGCCACCGGCGGCAACAAGTTCTTCGTTCTGCAAAGAACGGACGCGAAGCGCCGCGGGCTTCCCGCAAAGTACCTGCGGCCCATCCTGCCCAGCCCTCGCAACCTGAGAACCACAGTCATTGAGGCCGATGGCGACGGCTATCCGCTCATCGATCCTCAGCTCTGCCTGATTGATTGCGATCTGCCCGAGGCGCTTGTTGCAGAGAGGTATCCTGCGCTGTGGCGGTATCTCCAGACGGCGGAATCGTCGGGCATCAGGGGCGGCTATCTCATCAACAAGCGAAACCCATGGTATCGGCAGGAGCAGCGCGAGCCGTCCCCGTTCCTCTGCACGTACATGGGGCGAGGAACGAACGACAAGCAGCCCTTCCGATTCATCCGCAATCGTTCGCTCGCTATTGGGACGAACCTGTATCTTATGCTTTACCCGATCAAGGGCCTGGCGATCATGTTTCGCAGACACCCCGAACGCAGCGCCGATCTCCATGAATTGCTGTGTCTTGTCACGGGTCACGAACTCCGCGGGGAAGGACGCGTCTATGGCGGAGGGTTGAACAAGATCGAACCGAGGGAACTTGGGAGGGTCTCCGCCGCTTCCTTGGTCGAACGATGGCCTGAACTGGCCGAAACCGTGCAACGGGTCCAGACGGGGAGTTTGTTCCGGTGAGAACATGGCGCAGGTAGACTCGCATCTCAGCACGGGGCTGGACGGACTGGACAAGGTCTTCGCGGGGTTGATTCCCGGCGACAACCTCGTCTGGCACGTGGATTCCATCGAGGAGTACATGCCGTTCATCGAGCCGTACGCCCGCAGCGCGCGGCGGCTGGGGCAGAAGCTCATCTACTTCCGCTTCGCCAAGCACCGCCCGCTGCTGCCGGACAGCACCGACGCCGAGGTGCATCGCCTGCGTCCCGAGGAGGGGTTCGAGAACTTCCTGGCCGCGATCCATCGCGTGATCGAGCAGACCGGGCGAGGCGGGTTCTACGTCTTCGACTGCCTGAGCGACCTGGCCGTGGACTGGTACAGCGACCAGATGCTGGGCAACTTCTTCATGCTCACATGCCCGTACCTGTATGACGTGGAGGCGATCGCCTACTTCGCGCTGCTGCGGACGGCGCATTCGGCCGAGGCGACCTCGGCGATCAGCGAGACGGCCCAGGTGCTCATCGACGTGTCGAGGCACAAGGGGAAGATCTACATTCACCCGCTGAAGGTGCAGCAGCGGTTCAGCCCGACGATGTACATGCTGCACGAATGGGACGGCGAGGAGTTCCGCCCCATGACGGAGTCGGCGAAGATCGCGGAGATCGTGACGCGAGTTCCCTGGCGGCGCATGGTGGCGCCCGCCCTGGGCATCGGCATCTGGGACGGCACGTTCCTGGAGGCCGAGGAGGTGCTCCAGGCGATGGCCGACGGCAACCGCCACCCGCAGCGCGAGCGGGAGATCTTCCGGCGCCTGGTGCGGATGGCCATCAGCCGCGACGACCGCGTGTACCGGCTGATCGAGGAATACATGTCGCTGGCCGACCTGGTGGAGATCGGCAAGCGGATGATCGGCACGGGGCTGGTGGGCGGCAAGACGGTGGGGATGCTGCTGGCGCGGGCGATTCTGGGGCGCCACGACGGGCGCTGGGAGGATCTGCTGGAGCGGCACGATTCGTTCTTCGTCGGCAGCGACGTGTTCTACACGTTCCTGGTCCGCAACGGCGTGTGGTGGGTGCGCCAGGGGCAGCGCGACCCGCAGGCCTTCCTGGAAGGCGCCGAGCGAGCGCGGTCGAGCATCATCCGCGGCACGTTCCCCGATTCCATCATCCGCCAGTTCGCCGACATGCTCGACTACTTCGGCCAGTCGCCCATCATCGTGCGATCCTCCAGCCTGCTGGAGGACAATTTCGGCAACGCCTTCGCCGGCAAGTACGAGAGCGTGTTCTGCGCCAACCAGGGCTCACGCGACAAGAGGCTGGAGGACTTTCTCTCGGCCGTGAGGACGATCTACGCCAGCACGATGAGCCGCAAGGCGTTGGAGTACCGGGCGGCGCGGGGGCTGCTGGACCGCGACGAGCAGATGGCGCTGCTGGTGATGCGCGTGTCGGGGTCGGTGCAGGGGCGGCTGTTCTACCCGCACGCCGCGGGCGTGGGGTTCTCGTACAACCCCTACTGCTGGAGCGAGGAGATCGACCCGGAGGCGGGGATGCTGCGGCTGGTGTTCGGGCTGGGCACGCGGGCGGTGGACCGCGCCGACGACGACTACACCCGGGTGGTGGCGCTGAACGCGCCGCACCTTCGCCCGGAGGGCGACTTCCAGGAAGTGCGGAAGTACGCGCAACGCAAGGTGGACGTGCTGAACCTGGAGGCCAACCAGGTCGTGTCGATGTCCTTCGCGGACGTGGCGGCCCAGAGCCCGTCGCTGGCGCTGGAGATGTTCGCCTCGGCCGACGAGGAGCAGCTTCGCCGCGCGGCCGAGACGGGCAAGGCGACGACGTTCGCGTGGGTGCTGACGTTCGAGAAGCTGCTGGCGGGCACGGCTTTCGTGGGCGACATGCGCGAGATGCTCAGCGTGCTGGAGCGGGCGTACGAATTCCCGGTCGACGTCGAGTACACGCTGAACTTCGTGGACGGGCGCCACGAGATCAACCTCGTGCAGTGCCGCCCGCTGCCGGTGAACCGGCGGACGGGGGCCGAGATACCCAAGGAGATTCCCGACGCGGACGTGGTGCTGTCGTGCCGCGGGCCGGTGATCGGGCCGGGGCGCGTGCTGGCCGTGAACCGCATCATCTACGTGCTGCCGGCGACGTACGGGCAGCTCGCGGTGCGCGACCGCTACGCCATCGCGCGGACCATCGGCCAACTCACGCACTTGGACGGGGCGAAGGCGGCCGAGACGATCCTGCTGATGGGCCCGGGGCGGTGGGGGACGACGACGCCGTCGCTGGGCGTGCCGGCCGGGTTCGGTGAGATCTCGCCGGTGTCGGCGCTGTGCGAGATCGTGGCGATGCGCGACGACCTGGTGCCGGACGTCTCGCTGGGCACGCACTACTTCAGCGACCTGGTGGAGACGGACATCCTGTACATGGCCTTCTTCCCCAATCGCGACGGCAGCTTCCTGAGCAAGGAGTTCTTCGAGCTGTCGCCCAACCGCCTGCGCGAGCTGCTGCCGGAGGCGGCCGAATGGGAGCACGTCATCCGCGTGATCGACAGCCCGCTGACGCGCCCGGTGCTCCTCTCGGCCGACAGCCTGCACCAGAACGTGCTGTGCTACCTGCGGCGCGAGGAGGGGTGAAGCGGGGAGGAGGGCCGAGTGAGCAAGAGGGCGACGGCGCCGACGATGACGATGGGCAGGACGAGGTACGCGGCGTCGAGTTCGGTGACGGCGGGGACATCGTTGGCGAATTCGGCCAGCGTCACCTTGCCGTAGTCGACGGCCTTCTCCAGCGGCAGGGCGAAGGACTCGTACGTCAGGATGTAGACCATCGCGCCGCCGAACATGCCGACGACGGTGACCAGCGCGTCCAGCCGCCCGGCCGCGGCGCAGGCCAGGCCGGTACCCGGACAGTAGCCCGTCGTGCCGAAGCCGATGCCCAGCACCGCCCCGCCGACGGCGGCGGCGACCAGCACGGCCGGCTTGACGTCGAAGTTCGCCAGGCCCAGCAAGCTGAGCACCCACGTTCCGAGCATTCCGGTCAGCACGAACACGGCGATCACGCGCATCGCGTGGAAGTCCTTCAGCCGCAACGTGCCGACGATGCGGTCGGGGTCGGCCAGGCCGGAGAGGATGAGGTTCGCGCCGAACAGAGCGCCGATCAACAGGGGCAGGAGGATGTCCGGAGGCATGTGCGAGTCCTCAAAGTGTCCAGTGTCCAGTGTCGAGTGTCCAGTGTCGGGTGTCGGGTGTCGGGTGTCCTAAGAGTGTCGGGTGTCAAGAGTGTCGGGTGTTGGGTGTCATTAGCGGGCGAGCTTGCTCGCCGTGTCCGCGGGATCGCGGGCACGAATGCCCGCGTTACTCAATCTTCGGCGTCTTGCGGTAGAACAGCAGGGCCGTCAGCATCGCGAACGCGAACAGCGTCACCGTGAACGGCAAGGCCGACAGCGAGAGCTGCGCCCAGCCGCTGGCGAACTGCCCGCTCGTGCAGCCGTGGGCCAGGCGGGCGCCCATCAGGATCAGGAAGCCGCCGGCCAGGCCCACCAGCAGCCGCAGGGCCGTTGAGGAGTGGTTGGCCCTCCACCACACGGTGCCGGCCCGCAGCCGCCACAGGCCCGCGATGACCGCGGCCAGCAGCGCCCCGGCCACGAGACCCACGTCCAGCCAGAAGCCCTTGCCGAGGGCGCCGTAGGTCTTGTTGGGCGTCACCTTGCCGGTCTTGGGGTCGGCCTTGTCGCCGATGAGGGAATGCCCGGCCGCGTAGTTGGCATCGATCTGCCGGACGGCCAGGGCGTCGACGACGACGAACTGCGTGGACACGCCGAGCGGCTTGTCGACGGCGACGGCGAGAACCTGCGTGAGGCCCAACAGAAGCCCGCCCAGCCACCAAGGCAGCGGCGGCTTGCGTACGCGAAGCTCTTCCATGCGGAAACTCCTTTTGCATCTTCAACGGACACCGTGGCAACGTTACATAGGCCGCGGACTTTCTTCAGCCTGAAGGGCTGACGGATTACAGCCCAGGGCAACGCCCTGGGTACCCATGCCCCTTGCGTCAAGCCCTGAAGGGGCGAGGGAATGGTTCCGCGCACTTCCGCCGCCCTTACAGGGCTTGTTCTCTGGTGCTCCGGCACCCAGGGCGTTGCCCTGGGCTTCATTCCATCAACCCGCTGGGCTGAAGATGCCCGCAACGCAGCTACAGTGTCCTTCAACGCGGCGAACCGGCGGGGGTCTTGTGGCAAGCCTCACCTCGTTCTTGTCGCCACGGCCAGCACTCGCCGCGAGTGGCGGCTGATGCGTCCCAGCGGCGGGAAACCCAGCAGCCGCACGTCAGCGAAGCCCGCGCGGCGGAGCAGCTCGCGCAGCTCCGGCCCGCTGTAGATGCGGATCGAGAGCCGCCGCCGTTCGGTGCGCCCGCCGGAGGACACCGTCCACGTGTCGCGGATGCGGCTGACGCGGGCGTCCCAACTGTGGCGGTGGAGGATGCGCACGCCGGAGACGGTCTCGTCGCTGCTGGGGCGGAAATTATTCACCAGCCACGACTTGTTCAGCCCCTCGACGAGGAACCGTCCGCCGGGACGCAGGCCGCGCAGCACGCGGCGGCAGAAGTCGAGGTTGTCCCGCTCGCTGAAGTAGCCGAAGCTGCCGAACCAGTTGAATGCCGCGTCGAACTCGCCGTCGAAGTCGATCCGCCGCATGTCGGAGCGAACAAAGCGGGCGTCCACGCCGGCCCTTCGGGCGGCAGCCCGGGCCGTGCGGAGGTACCCGGCCGTCAAGTCCACGCCGGTCATTCGCAGGCCCATGGCGGCCAGGGGGATCGTCAGCCGCCCCATGCCGCAGGGCATGTCCAGAACGCTCTGCCCCTTGCGCACGCCCAGCAGCCGCCTGACGGTCTTGGCCTGGCCAAGCGTGCGCTCGGGCGCGAACTGGCGCGACAGGACGCGCTTGTACAGCCCGCCGAAGAACTCCTCGAACCACGCGCTCATGGGTTTGCCCGCGGAGCAAAGACAAACTGCCGCAGATGCCACTCGATGGTGTGCTCGCCGCGCCCGCCGGCGGCCAGAGAACGCAACTCTTGTTCGAGAGCGGCGACGGCGACGGCCCCGGCGTGGGACCGCACAAACGGGTCGGCCTTCCACGCCTGCATGTTCATGACGAACATCTCGGCGACGGTCGCGACCGCGCCGGGGATGATGGCGAGGTCGCTACGGCGGGGATTGGCGCCGCCCGAAATTTCGTTGGCGACGTACAGCTTCTTGCCGCCGTGCTCCAGCATGGCGCGGACTATGTCCATGTATTGCTCGAAGGCCGGCAGCGTGGTGTGGATCGCCTCGGTCTCCTCGACCAGCAACAGGCCGTGCGGGGAAAGCTGTGTCGCCCACGCGGCCAGGGCATCCAGCGGGCGGTGCAGGTGCGTAAGAAGGAATCGGCAGAAGAGCAGGTCGAATGGCCCGCCCGGAAGGGGCGTCACCGTCACGTCGTGCTGGATGAACCGCACGCCCGGCGTGGCGGTTGTCTCGGCGAGGCGGATGAAGGCGGGCGAGTTGTCGAAACCGACGACGCCGGCGCAGTCATTTGCGCGGGCGAGCAGGTGCGTGGTGTGTCCCGGCCCGCAGCCGAGGTCGGCCGCCGCTTGCGGCGGCTGCGCGCAACCCGCGACGGCGCGGCGGATGAACGCCTCGGTGGTGGGCGCGAACATCTCAGCCAGCATGCCGAGCCGCCTCGCGGCCAGGTCGCTGTCGCCGAAGTGGTACTTCATTGCGCCGGTGATACCGGAGGGATGGTGCGGGCGTCAAGCGGCCAACGTCGGGCGGGTGCGTGATCGTGGTTGCGGGACGGCGGTTTCGCGTAGGCGGGGTCGAGCCCGCAGGGCCTCTGACGGGGGTTGCGGCCTTTTGGGCCGCACGCCGAGCCCGCTTTTCGCGCCGGCACTGATGCACGCGCTCGGCCGGGAAAGGTGGGTCTGCCTCCCTTGCCTGCGAACGCGAGACATGCGGCTCAATCGCCCTTCCTTGAGGCAAGCGTGGTCCGCTTGCCCCGACCCAACCCAAGCGCGGCTACTTTTTCCGCCGCGACTTGGGCTTCGACCTGTCGCGGATGATCTGGGCGATGGGGCGCAGGGCGAGGTTGACCGAATCGGCGTCGGGGAACACATCCATCAGGTCCGGGTCCAGCGGCACGACATTCGCTCGCGCCGCGAACCGAGCGGCGTACTTGCCCCGCACCCCGCCGGAGAAGTCGTACTCTTTTCGCATTGTGTCTGCCTCATTCCGGCGACTCTTCATATCGCATCCTCTCGCGCCTGGTGGCCTCGCGTGCGCTGATGACTCGCATGCTGTCTTCTCTGTCACAGTGTACCACGACCAGAAGTCTTCCGCGAACCGAAACGCCAAGCGTTGGAAACGCCAAGCGTTATGGATCGGTCTTCGCCCGCGTGGGAATGGTCGGGGTCGTACTTCGTGATCGATAGGCTGTCCGCAAAGACGGTGAACGCTTCATGGAACGAAACCCCATGCTTCGCGACGTTCCGCAGGGCTTCTCGCGAGTCCCACTCGAATGACAGGCTCATGGCGCGATCCTCCAACTACCGCGCCGTTGCCAGCCCCGGCCGGGGCTCGGTGATGATGAACTCTTTGCCATCCTCGGAAATCTGCTTTAGCGGGGCGGGACCAGGCGGCCGGGAGGGGGTGGGGGGTTTCATTTGCAGATCACGCTCCAGGAGATATCGCCCGTTTCTCGGGCGTCGAGGGACAGTTCAAGCAGCCCGGCCGACTCGTCCACAACGCGGACCTGGGCGGTTGCTCCTATGGCCCGACAGTCCTTCGGCTGCCGGCCGTTGGTGGCGATCACGATCCTGAACGTCTCGCCGCCGATGACCTTAGCTACGCCGCTCAGCGTCGCTGTTTTGGCGTCCCATCGCGGCCTTCCTGTCAGGTCGACGTACCCCTGCATCACATGGCGATTGGTCGAGAGGAACTGGGGATCGGGCTCCACGGCGTGGATCGACAGCATCCTGGCCTCCGAAGGGCGGAGCTCCTGTGCGAGTTTGTCGCTGCCCTTGAAGATGCCGACGAGTCTGTCGTTCCAGAAGTCGTAGACGTAGTAGCGTGCATTGCGGGTCAGACCCAGCCCCCCTTCCGCGGGCGGGGCGCCGAGGTCGACTGAAATCCTCGCGCCCACGGGTTTGAGCGCTTTCACCTTGCCGGGGAAATCGCGCCGGCCCTCGGTGAAGGGTTCCAGGTCCACATCGACGCTCGGCCACTCGCCCTTCTCGATCGCGGTGTTGAAGAACGTGAGTTGATGCCACGAGTCATCGACCTTGAAGTCGTACACGCGCGGATACGGCGCCCCGCCGGTGAACAGGTCCACCGGCCGCGCGCTCCGCGGAGTCGAATGAAACGGAATCACGCGAGAAAGGTCGTGCAACTGATCCGGCGTCATCTGCGAGAAGCTGTTGGCGATGAGCATCCGCGCCGAGGCCACATACGTCATCGTGAACATCGCCCGCACGCCGTCGCGCCCGTTGCGGCGATGCTCATCCAGCACCTGCTTGCCGTCCGTGTCGTAATTCATGACGACGCGGTTCTTGTACCACCGCAGCCCTGCCCGGCTGATCAGCGGCGGGGCCCACATCGTGTTGTCCCAGATCGTCCGCTGCGACGCGACCAGCCCGAAAGTCACATCCGACCCGAGAAAGTACGCCCGCTCCTGTGTGTAGGCGCCTTTGCCCAGGCCCTCCTGGGCCAGCGCGAAGATATTGCGGTACGCCTTCGCCGTCGTCGCCTGCGGATCCTCAAAGCCCCCCTCGAGGCACCAGCCGGTCAGCTTGGGATAGTCATAAAAGGCCCCCGCCACGCCGGCCGCCTTCAGGTTCGCGTACACCTCGCGCATGTGCTTGAGGAAATCGGGATCGGTGAAGTCATAGCCGACCAGGTTGCGGTCCTTCGCGGCCCAGTCCCGCTCCCACCACCGCAGCCCGACCGGCTTCTTGATCTGCCGCGACGGGTCGTTGTACAGGAAATGCCCGGGAAACGCCTTGGCGTAGTCATCGGACCGGCCGTTGGTCCGCATATAGGTGATCGGTACGCCGCCGCGCTCGATGATCGCGGCGCACCATTTCTTCGTCGTTTCGTACGGCCGCTTGTAGCACGCGCCCGGCTCGGCGAAGGTCGGGGCGCACCGCGCCCAGTGCTCGTCATCCCACCAGCCGTCGCAGTTGTTCCGGTCGTAGCTGTCCGGGAGCAATCGCACGCCGACGCGGCTGTACTTGAGGAATCCGCTCTTGACGATGTGGTCCATCTCGCGGACGGCGCCGATCGTGTCGTTGGACTTGGGACCGACCTGCGATGCCCACCAAAGGCAAACCGTGGGAAAGTCATACGCCGGCAGTTCGATTCCCTGGGCGGCCTTCACGCATCGCCCATACTGCTCCAGCGCCTCAAACGGATCCTGCCCGCTGATGTCGAGGTACGCCCTGTCGTCCGGCATGTATCGCTCGCCCGGCTCGACGCGCCGGCCGACCGGATCCTCGGCCCAGCAGTCGAACTCGATCGCGTCGGCCTTGCGATCGACGCGGGCGAACTTCTCGAAGTCGTGATACGTCAGCCCGCCGACGACGAGGCAGCGGCTGGGGCCGGCGCCGAACTTCGCCAGCAGGTTGTTCCTGCACTTGACCTGCTGCGCATCCGCACGCAACCGCGTCGGCACGCAGCCCGTGTCGCCGTCGAGCACCATGAACTTCTCGGCCACGCTCTGCCCCCTGAAGGCGGCCGCGATGATCGGGTGAATCTGGCCCACATGGAGGGGCTTGTCTGTGCGGTTTTCGGCGCCGGCGCCAAGCACCACGAAGCTCTTGTCCTCGTACACCTCGATCGCCAGCAGCGCCGTCGCCTCGGCGGGCGCGGCGGCGGCGATGCTGAGCCGTTTGCCCTTGCCCAGCGGCCCGGAGATGTCCTGGGTCGATGCCGCGAAACCCGCGCCGCTCGCGGGGGCGATCCCCTCGCCGGCCATATTGCGGGCCTCCCAGCGCGCCCCCTCAACCCGCGCGGTCGGATCGGCCTTGACGAAGACGCCATACGTTCCAGTCCTCAGGTCAACCCGTACCTCAACCTTCGCATTCGCCACGACGGCCTGACGTTCGTCTTTCGACACGGTCACCATGTCCTCGCTCCTCTGCGCGTAGACGGCGTAAGGCCAGCAGAACAGAATCACTGCCGCGCTGCACAGAATCCGTTGTTTCATGGCTGTCTCCGAATGAAGTATACGGGCCACTCTTGTCCAAGACAATTCGTGAATCCACGACAGGTTACAGGGTCTCCTGGAATGGGGTAGGATGGGGAGACGTTCGTGGGGACCAGCGAGAACGCCGTGAAGGTGCAGATCTGGACAGCATCGATCAGCATGCTGAAGCTGAAGCTGATGCAGTTGCGGTCGAGCTTTGGCTGGAGCCTGTCGAACCTGGCCGCCATGCTGCGGATGGACCTGCTGACGTACCGGGACTTGTGGAAATGGCTGGAAGAACCGTATGTGTATCCGGCGTCGGAGCCGCTGGAATATGTGTTGCCACTTTCGCGAATATCCTGGACGGCAGAACGGGGGGAATCTGAAACGGCGGCGGCGAAGGACGGGGCGGAAGCCAGTCGCAGGAAGGCTTGAGGCCGCCCAAAACCCGGCAATCCGAGGACAATCACCCCCGAAGAGCCAGGCAGGACACTACGCCGCGATTATCTTGGACAGCAGTGATTGACGTTGATGCATCCACGGTGGGTGGGCATCCTGTAAGCCTACGTGTCGAACAGCATGAGGTCGGGCCGAGGTTGGGGGCGGGTCAGGGCGGCGAACGGCAACCGGGAGCCGGTCAGCGCGAAACGGCCGAGCCAGTTCGGGGGCTGCCACGCGAAGGAGAGGCGGGGCTGGTGCGGGGCTGGAAGGTTACTCGACACTCAGCTCTTGCCCTTCGGCATCCGTCTCTGGACCGCCTTCTGGCCGTCAGGGGCGGGGGTGAACATATCCGACTTCTTCAGGCCCAGTCCCTTCGCCAGGGCGATGCTGTAGTCGAGCAGGCCCATCTTCGGGTGGCGGCCGTTGGAGCCGAAGGCGAACTTCACCCCGGCCGCTTTGGCGGCCTTGGCCAGGCGAAGGCTGGGCAGATTGAAGCCGGAGCTGATCTCCAGGGCCACGCGATGCTTGACGGCGGCGTCAACCAGTTTGGCGATGCGTTTGTCGGTCCAGAGCGCCTCGTACCGCCCGGCCAGGGGCTCGGGCAGCCAGGAGACGTTGGCCAGCACGTCGATGGGCTGCTCGGCGATGATGCGGACGTGCCAGTCGACGAAGCGGTCCATGAACTTCTGGGTGTCGGACATGTCCACGCGCTTGGCGGCGTCCTTTTCCCAGAGCTTGACGCGCTGGCCGTCGTCGCCGGGGAAGGTCATCGCGTCGGTGAGCGTGTAGTCCAGCAGGGCCAGGGCCTCCGGGG
>CAYWTX010000536.1:0-5283 GCA_964461295.1 uncultured Planctomycetaceae bacterium
GGGCGAGGCGCAGGCGTGGGAGGTGCATGCCCGCCAGATCGCCCGCGAGATGGAGCAGCCCGGCGCCAACTACGACGGGCTTGCGATGGTGTGGGAGGCGATGGGGCCGCAGATCATCGGCGTGTGCCGCGGGCTGTATGCATCCCGCAACGTCGCCGCCGCGTTCCACGCGGCCCGTGCGGGGGCCCGCCTGGGCGACGACATCGCCTGCGACGTGCTGCTCCGCCATGCGTTGTCCCGCGGCAGCCCCTACCAGGTCGCGGCCATCGAGGAGCTCGGGCGCCACCGGCGGTTCGCCCGGTGCGTGACGTCGTTGCGCCCGCTGGTGGACGACGACTCGGACCCGGTGCGCGTGGCGGCGTACGAAGCCCTTCAGCGGCTGGGCGACACGCGGACCGTGGCGCGGCTGGACGTGGCCGGCGAGTTCACGCTGGACCTTGTGTCCTCGCAGCGGAACTACATCATCTACGCCACGCAAAGCATCGAGAAGCGGATCGTGCTGTTCGGGCGCGAGATGGAAGTCGTTCGCAAGATGTTCTTCTCGAACCACGTGATTACCCTGTGGGACCGGCCCGACCCCAACGGCGGCGGCTCGAAGCTGAGGGTTTTCCGCACCATCCCGCGGACAGGCGGCATCAGCGAGGCGTTCGAGTTGGACTTCAAGGTCCGCACGTTGCTGGAGACGCTCGCCAACCCGGCCGAGCTGGATGAGGACGGCAGCCGCGTCAAGGGCCTGGGCCTTACTTACGGGCAGGTCGTGGCCGTGCTGCAGCGGATGTGCGATCCCAAAACAAAAGACATTCCCGCCAAATTCGTCTTGCAGCGGCCGCGGGGCGAGCGGAAAATCTACGCTGGCACGGCGACGATCGGCCGGCCTGACATGCCGGAGGATTGACGCTGCCGCGCCAGACCTGAAGCGATGGGTCTGCGGGCGCCGAGGCGCCCCGGAAGCGGCGGATGAGAGGCCACTAGCGCGCATGTTGCAGTCAGCCAGGACGGCCACTTTGCGTTAAGGAAGACGCGAGCATGAAGCTGAGGAAGCTGGTTCTTTCGGGGTTCAAGAGCTTCGCCGACCGCACGGAGTTCGTCTTCGACGAGGGGATCAGTTGCGTCGTGGGTCCCAACGGCTGCGGCAAGAGCAACATCGTCGACGCTTTCAAGTGGGTTCTCGGCGAGCAGTCGGCCAAGAGCCTTCGCGGCTCGGAGATGGCCGACGTCATCTTCAACGGCTCGACGGCCCGCAAGGCCGGCGGCATGGCCGAGGTCACGCTGGTGTTCGAGGACACCGCGGGGATGCTCCGCAAGGAGGGTCTGCCGGTCGGGCCGGACGTTCAGGGCGGCACGGTGAGCGTCTCGCGGCGGCTGTACCGAAGCGGGCAGAGCGAGTATCTGGTCAACGGCACGAGTTGCCGCCTGCGCGACGTTCGCGAGATGTTCATGGACACCGGCGTGGGTGTCGACGCCTACAGCCTGATCGAACAAGGGCGGGTCGATCGCTTTCTTCAGGCCTCGCAGGAAGACCGGCGCGCGATCTTCGACGAGGCGGCCGGCATCTCCAAGTACAAGGCCCGCAAGAAGGAAGCCCTGCGCAAGATGGAGCGGGTGGAGCAGAACCTCCTGCGGCTCAACGACATCTTCCAGGAAGTCGAGAAGCGGCTGCGGTCGATCAAGTACCAGGCGGGCAAGGCCCGCAACTACCAGGCGTACGCCCAGCGGCTCAAGGAGTTGAGATCGCTGCACTTCCTCGCCCAGTACCACGAGCTGAAGAACAAGCGGACCGAGTTGACCGGCCGGCACGATTGTGCCGTGGACAACCTCGCGAGCGTGACCGGGCGGATCGAGCATCTCGAGGGCGCCCAGGCGGCGTCGGAAGCCGAAGCGGCGGAGATGGAGCGGACGGCCCGGGACCTGCAGGCGCGCATCGCGTCGGTCGCCGGGCAGATTCGCACCGGCCAGGACCGAGCCGACATGCTTGCCGGGCGCACGGCCGAACTGGACCAGCAGATCCTGGCGGCGTTGCATCGGTGCGAGGAGTTGGAGGCCAAGCTGGAGGCGTCGGCCGATGAGCGGGCTCGGCGCCAGCAGCAGCTTGACGGGCTGAAGGCGGCCGCGGCGGAACTTGCCGACCAGGCGCGCGCGGCGCGCGAGGAGCATTCCTCGGGCGAATTGGCGATCGCGCAGTTCGAGGGGAAGCTGGCCGACGAGAAGGCGGGGACGATCGACCTGTTCCGCCGCACGGCGGCCATCCACAACGAGATTCACGGGTTGGGGATCCGTCGCGAGAACCTGCACACGCAGAAGACGCGGCTGGAAGGCCGGGCCGAGGCGATCCGCAGGGACCTGACGGGGATGCTGACGGCGCGGGCCGAGCACGAGATCAAGCTTGCCGACGTGCGGAAGCTGATGGAGGAGACCAAGCGGCGTCTCGGCGAGACGCGGCAGGCGAGCGAGCAGGCCGGCGGGGCCGAGCAGCAGCTCCGCCGCGAACTGGCCGGGGCTCGCGAGCAGCGCAGCGCCCTGGGGGCTCGCGCCGAGAGCCTCCGCGAGATGCAGCATCGCCTCGAAGGCGTGGCCGCGGGCGTGCGGAAGGTGCTGGCCGCCCGCAAGGAAGGCAAGCTCCGCTGCATCCGCGGCATGCTCGCCGACATGGTCCAGGCCGGCGCCGAGCACGCCCGCCTGGTCGAATCGGCGCTGGCGGGGGCCGACCAGTTGTTGATCGCCGCCGACACGGCCGAACTGCTTGCCGACCGCGAGCAGCTCGCGGACGTGCTGGGAAACAACGGCTCGGTGGAGATTGTGTGCCTGGACCGGCTGGCGCCGCTGCGCATGGACGGCGGCGAAGCCATGCCGCCCGGCGCCACGGGGCGGGCGATCGACTTCGTGCGGTGCGAGCCATCGGCGGCGCCGCTGGTGTGGCGCCTGCTGGCCGAGACATACATCGTGCCCTCGCTGGAGGCGGCGATGTCGGCCGCGAAGCAGTGCTCCTCGACGGCGCGGTTCGTCACGCCGGAGGGCGAAGTGGTGGAAGGCGACGGGAGGGTCCGGTTCGGCGCCGGCAACCGCGCCGCGGGCGTCATCGTGCGCCGCAGCGAACTGGAACGTCTGGCGTCCGAGCAGACGCGCCTCGACGAAGCGATCGGCGACCTGCAGCACCGCTGCCAGGCTGCCGCCAACGAGATCAAACACTTGGACGAGATTCAGCAGGCCCTGCGCACGGCCGTGTACGAGGCCAACACCGAACGGGTGGCCTGCGAAAGCAAGGTGGGGCAACTGGAAGAGCAGATCGCGTCGCTGCACCGCGAGCAGCCGGCGATCACGTCGGACCTGGAGAGCCTGGCGCAGGACATCGACCGAGCGGTGAAGACCGAGCACGACGCCCGGCTGAAGGCCCAGGAACTGGAAGAGCTGAACCGCCAGCGGCAGGCGGAGGTGGCCGCCCTGGAAAAGCAGATCGCCGACGCTCGCGCCGGCCAGGAGAAACGCACCGAACGGTTGACCGAGTTGAAGGTGGCCTTGGCGGGCGCCGACGAGCAGCAGAGGTCGGCTCGCGAGGCCCTGGACGCGCTGGCCCGCCAAGCCGACCAGATGAACCGCGACCTCAACGCGCAGCGGGGCGAGATCAATCTCAACCGGCAGCGCAAGGCCGACGCCGAGGCGAACATACAGGCGGCGCGGGCCGAGGTCGAGCGCCTGACGGGCCAGCAGCAGCTGCTGCTGCGGGAGAACGCCGATCTCGAAGAGAGCCGCAAAGGCCTCCAGGAGCGGCTGGAGGAGATTCGTGCCCAGTTGGTCGAGCGACGAAAGGCCCACGCGGTCGCCGCGGACGAGCTGAACGCGATGAAGGTGGAACTGGGCGAGGCCGACGTGCGGATCGAGACGGTGATCGGGCGGGCTAGCGAGGAAATGGGCATGGACCTGGTGGCGCTGCACCGGGCGTACCAACACGACGCCCATCGGGATTGGGCGGCCGTCGAGATGGAGATCAACGACCTGCGCGAGAAGATCGAGCGGCTGGGGAACGTGAACCTGGACGCGATCGCCGAGCAGGACGAACTGGAGCAGCGGCGGCAGTTCCTGGCCAGCCAGATCGCCGACATCGAGGAGTCCAAGCGGCAGCTCGACGAGTTGATCCGGCGGATCAATCGCGAGAGCCGCGACCTGTTCATCAAGACCTTCGAGGAGGTCCGCAAGCACTTCGGCGAACTGTTCCGCAAGCTGTTCGGCGGCGGCAAGGCCGACATCATGCTGGCGGACGTGGACAACGTGCTGGAGAGCCCCATCGACATCATTGCCCGCCCGCCGGGCAAGGAGACGCGCAGCCTGTCGCTGCTGTCGGGCGGCGAGAAGACGTTGACCGCCCTGGCGATGTTGTTCAGCTTCTTCCGCTGCCGACCCAGCCCGTTTTGCCTGCTGGACGAGGTCGACGCCGCCCTGGACGAGACGAACACCGAGCGATTCACCCGCCTGGTGCAGGAGTTCATCGGCACCAGCCAGTTCCTCATCATCTCGCACGCCAAGCGGACGATGTCGATGGCCAACGTGCTCTACGGCGTGACGATGCAGGAGCCGGGCGTCTCGACGCGGATCTCCGTCCGCTTTGAGGACGTCGGCAACAAGCTGGATGAGGAACTTCAGCCGGTGGGCGCGGCGTGACAGGGCGCGAGAATCTCCTATGGGGACGGATGGGAAGGGCAAGCGGGGCGGTTGCCGAGGGGAGGGGTGTTCTCTCCGGCCGCAAATATCCCTTGACAGGACCGCCCCGATTAACGACCTTACGCTCTTCGCGCCGGGGTGCCGTTCGCGCCTTGGGCGTGATGGATGCGCCGAAACGACAGGAGGTCGCATATGCGGCCAAATATGGCTCTCGGACTGATTCTGTCCGGCTTGCTGTTCGCCAGCGGCTGTGCGTCTCTGAACATCGGCTCGTCTTCGTCGTCGGCGTCGTCTCAGGATCCGGCGGCGCCGGCCGGTCCGGAACTCGTCGGCCAGGCGCGCCCGCCCATCCCGGACGTGCCGGTTCCGACGGGCTTCGACTTGGACGAGAGCCACAGCCGGAACTTCACGGCCGCCGGTGCGCGGTATATCGACCACGTGTACCACGGCCCGCCGGACAAGTTTTCGGTGTCGCGGTTCTACAAGCGGCAGATGCCGATCAACCGATGGACGCTGGTGACCGACATGTTCGTTCAAGGCGACATCATGCTGGACTTTGAGAAGAACATGGAGCGATGCCGCGTAACCATCACCGACGGCGGCGTGTTTCGCGGCACGGTGATCAAAGTG
>CAYWTX010000537.1:0-12601 GCA_964461295.1 uncultured Planctomycetaceae bacterium
AGGATGGAAGTCTTCCGCGAAGGAAGGTCCTCTCCAGGATGGAAGTCTTCCGCGAAGGAAGGTCCTCTCCAGGATGGAAGTCTTCCGCGAAGGAAGGTCCTCTCCAGGATGGAAGTCTTCCGCGAAGGAAGGTCTTCTCCAGGATGGAAGTCTTCCGCGAAGGAAGGTCCTCCGATGGCGTGGCGGGAGCCCCAATCGTATTGTTCGTATGGACTGTGCCGTGCGCGCGGTCCGTCGGACGGAGCAACAGGTGACGTAGTGAGAACATCCATCTCGCGAAGCGCCCGCGGCATCGATGACGCCGCCGGCGCGATCACGCCTGGCAGGTCCCGCCGCGGCTTCACCCTCATCGAAGTCGCCGTCGCCGTCGTCATCGTGAGCCTCGCCCTCACCGCCCTCCTGGTGGCCGTTCAGTCCAACACCCGTGTCAACGACATGGGCGCCAAGCTCACGCAGGCGGCGTTCCTGGCCGAGGAAATGCGCGAGTGGACGCTGCTGCTGGCGCGGACCGATCCCAACGCCGTCGACGACGACAACCCGTTCCACTACGAAGGCGGCCCATCGCAGCCCTACTGCCCGCCGCGCGACGGCAGCGGCCAGGCCATCAGCAGCCTGGCCCAGTGGTCGCAGGCGGTGACGCTGGCCTATCGGGACCCCAACGATCTGCTCTCGTCGCCCGGCGGGGGCGGCACAAGCGATGTCGTCAACGTGATTGTTGACGTTCGGTTCCAGGGTCAGAGCATCCTGGAGACAAGTTGGCTGGTAGCGAAAAGGAACTGAGTATGACGCGATGCAGCAACCGATGGACGTCGCGGGCCCGCGACGCGGGCTTCGCCAGCATCCTGTCGCTGTCGGTCGTTGTGGTCGTGGCCGCTACGGCCGTGACGCTGGTCGTCGGCACGACCAGCCAGCTTCACCAGACCGACAACCTGGCCAAGGTGCACGAGGCCCGGCTGACGGGCGAGAGCGGCGTGAGCTTTCTCGCCTACCAGATCGCGGGCGCTCCGGTGCAGAGCGGCCTGGATGCCCGGGGCGTGACGCTGGCCCTGGCGACGCACCTGCGCGGCAGGCTGGACGGCACGGCCAACCTGTCGCGCGTCGGCGGGCGGATCGTGCACGACCCCAACCTGCCCGACCTGAACGACCCCAACGACCACCGCGATCCGAACCTGATCCAGATTCCGAGCATCACGCTGGGGAGCACGAAGAACTTCAGCGCCCGCATTCACTTGCAGAACCCCGCCGAGCCCAACGACCCGTTCACGTTCCGGCTGGAGGTGACCGGGCGCGCCGGCCTGATGGCCCGCACGGTGGGGCTGGAGTTCGAGGTGGGCGCCGCCGGCGATGGCGAGAGCTCCCCGGGCAGCCAGGGGGTCTTCGGTTTCCCGGGCGGGATCGTGTCCAACGGGCCGATCGCGCTGACGGGCAACGCCAAGCTCAGGAGCGTCAACGACGCCAACGAGTCGTCGCTGCTGACGACCACGATGACCAATCCGGGCATCACGCTGAACGGCAACTGCACGATCGACGGCGACGCGTACTTGTGCAACCCCGCCGGGGCAGTGTCCATGGCGGGGAACTACTCGCTGGGCGGCGCGACGCGGACGCGGGGCGACATCAACGCCCACATCCATAAAGGCGTCTCGCCGCCGGAACTGCCGCGGGTGGACACCAGCATCTTCAAGCCCCTGGCCACCACGGTGGTCACAGGGGGCTCCAGCGGCAACCTGACCTACAACAACATCCTGGTGCGGGCGAACACCAATCCCACGTTCGCGGGCAACACGAAGATCAGGGGCATCGTCTACATCGAACAGCCCAACAACGTTCACTTCGCGGGCAACTGCGACCTGAAGGGCCTGGTCGTCACCGAGGACGCGGGCGACAACGGCTACACGTCCAACTCGGTGAAGTTCAGCGGCAACTTCAAGGTGGCCGGAATCGACGCGCTGCCCAATGAGGCGCAGTTCGCGGCCCTGAAGGCCATGCCCGGCTCGTTCATCCTCGCCCCCGGTTTCTCGCTGGAGTTCGCCGGCAACTTCGGCACGGTGGCGGGGTACATCGCCGCCAACCAACTGAAGTTCACCGGCAACATCTCCGGCACGGTGTACGGGGGCATCATCAACTACGGCAACACGCAGATGACCCTGACGGGCAACTCGACCCTGACGTTCAACCGCCAGGGGTACCTCAACAATGTGGGCGGCAAGATCATCACCCCGCCCGGCTTCGTTCCCACGACGGCGACATGCACGATCCAGGTGAAACCCAACTCGTACTTCGAACAGTAGAGCCAGAATGATGGAAGAATGGACAATCGGCCCCAACGGGGCGTTCGGCAATCAGCCCCAACGGGGCGTTCCGCAATCGGCAACGCGGCGCCGCGGTTTCACCCTCGCCGAACTTCTCATCGCCGTGGCGCTGCTGGCCGTGCTGTTGACGGCCGTCGCGGTGGCCACGCACGGCTCGCTCATGGCCAACAGCGAGAACCTGAAGATGGCGTCGCTGAACCAGACGGCCCGCGTGTTCCTCACCCGTCTGCGAACCGAGATGCGCACCGCGGAATGGGTGGACACCGGCGCCAGCACGACCAGCGTGTCGTTCACGCGTCCGGGGACCGACGCCAACACCTACGCCTACAGCTACACGGCCGACACGAAAGCGATGACGTACACGCGAACGCCCCATGGCGGCAGCCCCGTCAGCCAGACGATCTTCGAGGCCGCCTCCCCGGTCACCCTCGACCGGTTCATCGTCACTCGCAACATCGATTCCAGCGATCCCAACGACGTCCGCACCATGAATGTCCGCGTCGAGGCCACGTTCTCGACGGACAACCAGACGCTGACCACGGCCTGCTCGGCCGCCGTGCGACGCAACCAGGACTATTGAGAATTGCGGATTGCCGATCAGGGATTGCGGGTTCCCCGGATCGAGCGCGACGTCTTCCTTCGCGCAAATCCGCATTCGGCATTCCGCATTCAGCGACCCGCATTACTTTTCCTCTTCCCTTTGCCCCCACCCGATTCGCTACAATCTCCACAACTTCGCGCCGGGCACGTCGCCCGAACCGTGGTCAGGAGCACAGAATGTTCGGCAGAACCATCGCAGCGACCTTGTTGGCGTCCGTTGTCGTTTCGGCATCGGCCCTGGCCGCCGCGCCCGCCGCGGGCGCGGATGTCCCCGATGAAATCCTCACCAAGATGGACAGCCTCTCGGCGTTCCCCGGCCGGCCGCAGTCGGAGGAGGAGTACAAGGCGCTGCTGCCGAAGTTCGCCGGACAACTCACCGAATCGTTCGCCATGGGCTTGGCGGCCGAGGGGAAGTATCCCGCGGCCGAAAACCTCCTCGGCGTGCGGATGCGCATGCTTCGGGCGGCGAGTTTCCTGGACGAGTACGGCAAGACGGCCGGGGCGAGGCAGCAGCTGGTGGGCATCGCGGGCCGCATCATTTCCTCCAGCGCCCCGGTGGAAGCCAAGGTGACGGCGGAGTACTTCGTCGTTCGCGACCAGATCAAGCCCCAGGGCAAGCCTGTCGCCAAGGACGCCGAGAAGCGGATCCGGGCCTTCCTGCTCCGCTACAACGACCTGAAGATCCGCTACCTGAGCCTGATCCGCGGCGTGGACCTCGCCCGCGACGCGGACCTGGAAGCCTTGCGGACCGAGTTGCTGGACGCCCTGCAAAAGGACCACCTCGAGTCGCCGGGCATTCAGGAGTTCCTGCTCCGCAACGGCCGACACCCGCTGTTCTCCGCCAAGCTGAAGCGCCTGGACGGCACGGCCCTGAACCTGCCGGGCGACATGAAGGGCAAGGTGCTGGTGATCGACTTCTGGGCGACCTGGTGCGGCCCGTGCATGCAGGAAGTGCCCCACATGAAGGAAGTGTACGCCAAGTACAAGCCCAGGGGCGTCGAGTTCATCGGCATCAGCCTGGACAAGCCCGACATGACCGCCGCCAAGCTGGCGGCGTTCGTCAAATCCAACGAGATGTCGTGGGTGCATACCTACAGCGGCCAGGGCTGGGACGACCCCACCGTCCGGCAGTACGGCATCCGCGGCATCCCCAGCGTCTGGGTCATCGGCAAGGACGGCAGGACCGTCACCGACAACGGGCGCGCAAACCTGGAGGCGACGCTCGAACAGGCCCTGAAGGGCGGCGCGGTGAAGTAGGGGGGAGCCCAGGAAGAGCGTCGCTCGTTTCTCTCCCGCCCATTGCCCAGCGCCGCGCCGCCGGGCATGATATCCCCCATGCCAAGTGCAAAGACCATCCGCACCCGCATCGTCTTCGGCACGATCATGACTGCCGCGCTCGTCGGCTTGCTGCTGCTGGACAACTGGCTCGCCGTGCGTTTCGGGGATCAATGGGCGGGGGTCGTCCTGGCCGTGCTGGTGGTGGTGCTGTCGCTGCTGGCCCTGCGCGAGCTTTCGCGCATGGCGGCATCGGCCGGGGCGGGAATCCTGCCGGTCAGCGCCCTGGTGGGCACGGTGCTGGTGGGCACGCTGCCGCTGTGGCGGGCATGGTGCCCCTTCGCGTCGCGCACCGACGGCACGGGCGTGCTGGCGATCGCGGCCCTGGTGGTGATGGCTGCCTTCCTGGAGCAGATCGCGCGGCGCGGCACACAGGGGGCCCTGCTCCGCGTCGCCTGCACGGTGATGGCGGCGTTCTACCTCGGCCTGGGCGCCGCCATGATGCTCGCCATCCGCCTGCACGCGGGCGGCTCGACCGGCCCGGGGCTGCTCGTGCTGTTCCTGGCGGCCGTCAAGTCCACCGACGTCGGCGCGTACTTCACCGGCACGGCCATCGGACGGCACAAGATGATTCCCTGGCTGTCGCCGGGCAAGAGTTGGGAGGGCCTGGCGGGCGGGTTGGCGGCCGCGGCGGCCGTGAGCGTGCTGGCGACGTGGGCGCTGCTCCTGCCGCTGAGCCTGGGCGCGGCGGCGGCGTTCGGCGTGATCGTCGGGGGCGTCGGGCAGTTCGGCGACCTGGCGGAGAGCCTGCTGAAGCGTTCGGCCTCGGTGAAGGACAGCGGGGCGCTGGTGCCGGAGTTCGGCGGGGTGCTGGACATCCTGGACTCGCCGCTGATCGCCGCCTCGGTGGCGTGGGTGCTGCTGGCATGGATGACGGGGGGGTAGGCCAGGGCGCGCCCCGCGGTCAAGCCGCATACCGGCCCCGCGGTAGATCCCCCTTACCCGCCGAGCTTCCGCCTGATCCACTCGGCGATCGTCGCCGTGCCGGGACGGAACAGCCCCCTGGCCGCCGCCGACATCCGCTCCCGCGCGGCCGGGTCGTTCAGCACGCCGGCCACCAGGCCCGGCACGTCACGAACCTTCCGTGCCATGGCGGCTGCGCCGTGGGCCGCGAAGTACCGCCCGTTGCCGCTCTCCTGGCCCGGCACGGCGGGCAGCAGCACCATCGGCGTGCCGCGGGCCAGGCATTCCGCCGTCGACAGCCCGCCGGGCTTGGTGACCATGACGGCCGCCACGTGCATCAGTTCATGCACCCGGTCGGTGAACGCGACGGGCATGAGGTCGCGTCCGGCCTGGGGCAGGGCGCTCAGGGCGCCCAGGAGTTCCTTGTTTCGCCCGGCCAGCACCACCACGTAGGCCCTCGGGCAGGCGGCCAGGATGTCCTGCGCGAACCGCGCCACCGGCCCGCAGACGAACTCCGTCCCGCCGGACAGCAGCACGATGGGCCGCTCGGGGGGAAGGTTCCACTCCGCCAGGATGCGCCCGCGATCGAGCGTCGCCGTCCACTTGGGGTGAATCGGCATGCCGCTGACGAGGATCCGCGCCGGGTCGATTCCCCAGCGGCGAAGCCGCTGGGCCGTGTCTTCGGCCGGGGCGAACCACTGCTCCACGCCCTCGGAGTACCAGAAGCGGTGCATGCAGATATCGGTGACGACGAGGGCCTGCGGCACGGCGAGCCGCCCGGCCGCGGCCAGGTGGGCGATCATCGGCGCGGCCAGGAAGTGTGTGTTGACGATCAGGTCGGGCGGATCGCCGGTCAGGCGGCGTTGCAGCGGGCGCATCTCGGTCCGCTCGTTCCAGAGGCGCAGGCGTTCCCGCAGGTTCCGCGCGGCGTAGTCGGGCCGGTCCTGAAGCCAGAACCCCAGGCCGTAGAGCGACGGGAGCTTCGTCACCGCGATGGCGAAGCCGCCGGCGTACCAGGCGCGGAAGATCCGCCCCGTGTAGTTGAGGATGTCGATGGTCTCGACCCGCACGTGGGGCGCGGCCTCGGCCAGTCCCGCCGCGACGGCCTTGGCCGCCTGGTTGTGCCCGGCGCCGATCGATGCGGTCAGGATGAGGACGCGCTTCATAGGAGCTTCCAACGGCCCGCTTCCGGCGGCCGAGTACAGAGAAACGCCTCGGCGCCCCGATATCAACAAGTTTGGGTAAGAAAAAGGGCGAAGGGATGGTGGTGGGCGTCCGGAGGCGACCGGACCGGGATGGCCCGGCTGCGTTGTCCTCCGCGGCTTCGGCGCCCGCTTCCGGCGGCAATGCAACCGGCTCCGCCCGGCTCCAGGCTTGCTTACGTGGGTTAGTAGTTGTTATGAAGCAGGCTCGCTGGCAGGCCTTGCCCGAAAAGAACCGGAGTTCCTATGCATGCGATTGACTGGGCGTTGATCTTCATTCCGCTCTTGGTCATCCTGGGTTTCGCCTTCTACACCAAGCGCCTGCTGAAGAGCGTCGTGGACTACACCTCGGCCGGACGCTGCGCCGGGCGCTACCTGATGTGCAACGCACGAGCGGAGGCGGACTCGGGCGTCAGCAACATGGTGGGGACGTTCCAGCAGATCATGGTGGCGGGGTTCGTGCTGAACTGGTGGGGCGCCCTGTCGGCCCCGCTGTTCCTCGTGATCGGCATCATCGGCTTCGTGACCTACCGCTACCGCGAGACACGCGTGCTCACGCTGCCGCAGCTCTTCGAGGTGCGCTACAGCCGCAACTTCCGCCTGTTCATGGGCGCGCTGGCGTTCGTGGCCGGCTCGCTGAACTACGGCGTCTTCCCGGCCATCGCGTCCAAGTTCTTCGTCTACTTCCTCCAGTTGCCGCTCACGGCTCAGCCCATCGACTCTCTCCCGCCCTTCCGCACGGACGTGCTGATCATGGCCGGGTATCTCACCTTCACGCTGGTGGTGATGCTGATGGGCGGGCAGATCTCGCTGATGGTGACCGACTGCGTGGAGGGCATCTTCTCGCACCTGGTGTACATCGTGATCGTCATCGTGCTGCTGTGGATGGTGCCCTGGGCGAAGATCGAGCAATGGCTGGCCTCGGCCCCGCCCGACCATTCGATGGTGAATCCCTTCGACGCCATGGGCGTCAAGGACTTCAACATCTGGATGTGGGCCATCGGCCTGTTCGTCGGCGTGTACATCACCATGGCCTGGCAGAACCGCTCGGGGTTCAACGCGGCCGGGCGAAACGCCCACGAGACCCGGATGGGCGGCGTGCTGGGCAACTGGCGCGGCTACGCCCGCATCCTGATGCTCACGGTGCTGGCGGTCTGCGCCATGACGTATCTCAACCATTCCGACTTCAAGGACCTCAGCGCCGCCGCCTGGACCGACATCAACAAGATCACCGACGCCCAGCAGAAGTCCCAGGCCACCGTCACCATCGCCCTGAGCCATCTGCTGCCCATGGGCCTGAAGGGCCTGTTCGTGCTGGTGATGATCCTGGGGATGATGGCGGCCGAGGCCAGCCACATGCATTCCTGGGGCAGCATCTTCGTGCAGGACGTGGTGATGCCGCTCCGGAAGACGCCCCTGCCGCCGCGCCAGCACATCTGGGTGATCCGCTGCGCCCAGATCGGCGTGGGCGCGTTCGCCCTGATCTTCAGCACGTTCTTCACCCAGACCGACTACATCTTCATGTGGTGGGCGATCACCGGCACGGTCTTCCAGGCCGGGGCGGGCGCCGCCATCATCGGCGGACTGTACTGGAAGAAAGGCACGACGGCCGCGGCGTGGACCGGCGCACTGCTGGGCTCGACGCTCTCCCTCGGCGCCATCCTCGTCAGCCAGTACTGGAGCGCCAACTGGTGGGGCTTCAAGATGCTGCTGCCCGTGGCCGGGTGGCTGGGGATCTCGCTGCCGGAGAAGTTCTTCAACGGCGTGGTGATCACCTTCTGGGTGGACGTGCTCGTCCTGGTGTCGTACATCGTCGTGTCGCTGCTTACCTGCCGCGGGAACTTCGACATGGACCGCCTGCTGCACCGCGGCCGCCACCGCGTCGAACAGGATGTGATCGCCGATCGTGGAATGCTGGAGAAGGGCCGGTTCCACTGGAGCAAGCTGCTGGGCTTCGACGAGCACTTCACCCTCGGCGACAAGATCATCGCCGGGGGCATCTTCTGGTGGACGATCTTCTGGGCCGCCGTCGTGCTCATCTCCACGACCTGGAATCTCTGGCATCCCTTGTGCGCGAAGCTCGGCCTGGCCGGCGCGGCCATCGACTGCATCGACCCCTGGCCGACGTCCTGGTGGACGAACTTCTGGCTCATCCAGGGCATCATCCTGCCGTTCGTCATCTCCGCCGTCACGCTGGTGTGGTTCAGCATCGGCGGCGTCAAGGACTTGAGGGACTTCTTCATCGCTCTGCGAACCGACAAGCGCGATCACACCGACGACGGGCGGGTCGTGACGACGCCGGAAGACCTCCGCCCGGCCGGCAGCGCCGAACCCGCCGACGCCGACCTGACCGCACCGGCCCAAGCCGCCCGGACGAACCGCTGAGAGTCTGTGAAGAAACCGAAGCTCGCGGCTGGGCTCACGCTGGGGGCTTTCTGTCGCCCCTTCAGGGATCCACCCCTATTTGCCTGTCAGCCGAGGGCGTAAGCCCCCGGTAGACAGGCAAGTAAGCATGGAGCCCCGAAGGGGCGACAGAAAGCGTCGAATGCGGACAGAGCATCGAGCCCCAATTCCTTCACAAGCTCTAGGGAGGCGACTCTCTTGTCTCCAAGTTCGAGGTTGCCCGTTGCCGTCGCCCCGCTCCTGGCGCATAATGCTTCGCGATCCTCAAACCAACCAACGGAAAGGAAGTCCCAATGGCACAGACCAGCGCACCGCACCCGGCCGAGAAGCCCATCGAGGAGCAGGCCCGCGAGCAGACCGGACAGCAGGTCCGCCTGCGCATCGATGAGACCAAGATGCAAAGCACCTATGCCAACGCGTTCCGCACCAACGGCACGGCCGAGGAAGTGATCCTCGACTTCGGCCTGAACCTGATGGGCCCGCCGGCCAAGCAGGGCGAGCCCGCCCAGATCGTTTTCAGCGTCACCGACCGCGTGATCATGAACTACTACTCAGCCAAGCGCCTGGCCATCACCCTCAGCCAACTCATCCGCCGCCATGAGGAGCAGTTCGGCGACCTGGAGATGGACGTCTCCAAGCGCCGCAAGGCGTAGACCCCAAGGCAGCAGGCAGCCGTGCCGGCCGCGGAACTGGCCCGACGCGCGCGCCCGCTTCTGCCATGGCAGCGCCCCGAAGACAACAAAGAAGAGCAATGGTGAGCGCCGACAAGGTTCACCATTGCTCTCTTCTTGTGACACTGTGGCAACGTTACAGGGATCTTCAGCCTGAAGGGCTGACATAGGACAGCCCTTCAGGCTGAAGAGGCGAGGCAACTGCGGCCACGGACCCGCGGAACGTACGGATTTGGCAGATTCGCGGCGACGGGGGATAATGATGCACCATGGTGATGGCGAATGCTCAATCGCGGATGCCGATGCGGAGCGGGCGCCGGGGCCGGGCCGCTGGCCGGCGTGGCGGCGACGGAGACGGCTACCACACCTACGCCAGCTTGGACCGGTTCGGGCGCGTGGTGGATCAGCGGTGGACGAACGCGGCGAAGACGGCCACGCTGGACGAGTACGCCTACACCTACGACCTGGCGGGCAATCGCACGCCCAGGACGAACGCGTTGAGCGCCACGCTCAGCGAGACGTACGCCTACGACGGGCTGAACCGGCTGATCGACACCGATCGCGGCGAGGGCGAGCGGCAGGACGACTTCCAGTCGTAGGAGCTGGTGTCAAGCGACAATCATGATCCGGCGTCAGGGACAATTGGGATCCGGCATGGCCATGGATGTTCTTCCTTCCGCGTGTGCCGCTCCTTCCGAGCGCAGCGAGACAGGAGCGGCGCACGCGGGCGAGCCGGAACGTTCGGCCCCTTCTTGACCTCTACGCCCGGGGCGACGGCGCCTCGATGGGCGCCACGTGGCCCTGGACTTCTTCGCCTGTTCCACCCGGTAGCTGGGCAGGTTCAACTCCAGGCTCACGTTGTGGTGCACCAGGCGGCCGATGGCCGCCGCCGTGGTCACCCCCCTGAGGCTTTGCCTGGGGGCCAGAGCCATCTCGGCGGTTTGCCCCTCCAGCAACTGGTCATAGGCCGACAAGTCCACCTCGTCCACCCGCAATGAATGAAACTTGCCCTCCGGCGGCTCTCCCGCAATGATTCTCATGGGCCGACCGCGCGAAGGCCGACATATCCCCGATCCCCGTGAGGGCGCGAGGCAGTCCGGGCCCTGGCCCCAATGCGCACTCCACATTGTTGCTCCCGCTCGGCGGGCAGGCACGCATACCAGAATGGCTGCAACTGCGGGCGCCGCCGGTCGGCCCCCTCATTCTCATACCAGAATCGGTACGCCGAACGCGTGATCGGCTCGATCCGTCACGAGTGCTTAGACCACGTGATCGTGCTCAATGGGGATCATCCCTTCCCCGGCAGGCCCCACGCCTTCGCGAAGTTCAGGAACTGCGCTTCGCCGATCCTGCCTTCCAGGCGTCCCAGTTCGACCCCGCCCGGGCTGACCACCAGGATCGTCGGCAACCTGGCGATCTTGTGCCCGGCGGCTTCCTTCGCCCCATTGGGCACGGCCACTTTCGCCAGGATGAACCGGCCGGTTCTCACCGCCTGGATATCCTTACGCAGCGTGATGTCCGAGAAGAACCGGGCGTCGGCGCCCGCCGGGTCGTCGTGGAAGACCGCCAGCACGCGAACGTTCGTCCGCTTGGCCTCCGCGACCGCCGCCGGGAGGTCCGTGCTCCAGTCGGGCAGGAACGGCCGGGACGCCTGCTTGTAGTAGTAGAGCAGCCCGGCGGCAATCGTGGCGACCACGAGGAACGCCACCTTCACCTTGCGGTCCTTGCCGCCCGGCGCGGCGGGGGCGGGGTTCGTTGGCGCATCGCTCATGCTTTGGTTCCCGTTGGCTTGCCGAACTCCCTCTACACTATCGACAGAAGCGCCCGGATGCGAAAGCCGTTTCCACCGGGAAGTGCACGGCTCTTGCCGCCAGCCTGCCGCTTCGTCGTTCGTACGCGATCTACCGCATCGCGAATGCCCGCACCGCCTCGGCCGCCCGCGCCGCCAGCAGCTCCCGCGGGCGACGCATCGCCTCCTCGGGCGTCACGGCGCCGCGGGCCAGCGGCAGCACGGCAGCGAACAGCCCGCCGCAGTCCACTCGCTCGTCGGCCCGCCCCGGGATGCACACCACGGCCGCCCCGGCCGCCGCCGCGACGCGGGCCACGCCCACCGCCGTCTTGCCCGACATGCTCTGGCCGTCGAACCTCCCTTCGCCCGTGAGGACGAGGTCCACCCCTTCCAGCCGCTGGCGCAAGCCCACCGCGTCGGCCACGATCTCCACGCCCCGCTCCAGCCGCGCGCCCAGGAACGCCACCAGCCCGGCCCCCAGCCCCCCGGCCGCCCCGGCGCCGCTCATCCGCTCCACGTCCACGCCCAGCCGCCGGCGGATCACCTGCGCCAGGTGCGCCAGGCCGGCATCGAGCCGCTCGACCATGGCCGGCGTCGCGCCCTTCTGCGGGCCGTACACGTGCGCCGCGCCGGTCGGCCCCGTCAGCGGATTCGTCACGTCGCAGGCAACGCGGAGGCGCGCAGCGGCAACCCGCCCGTCGCGCCCGCCCACGTCAATGTCGGCAACGCTCTCCAGCCCGCCGCCAGCCAGACCGCATGCGCACGCCCGGCCCGCCGCGTCCACGAAGCGCACGCCCAGCGCCTGCGCGCAGCCGCAGCCGCCGTCCACCGTGGCCGAGCCCCCGATGCCGATAACGACATCGCCGGCCCCCGCATCCAGAGCGGCCGCGACCAGTTCGCCAGTGCCGTAGGTTGTGGTGAGCAGCGGATTCCGCCGCGACGGCGGCACCATGTGCAGCCCCGACGCCTCCGCCATCTCGATGACCGCGACGGGCGATCCGCCCAGCAAGCCCCACCGCGCGGCCACCGGCTCGCCCAGCGGCCCATGCACGCGAGCAACGCGAATCTCGCCTCCCGTGGCCGCGACCATCGCATCCACCGTCCCGCCCCCGCCATCGGCCATCGGGCACAAGTCGATCTCCGCACCCGGACAAGCCGCGCGAACTCCCTCAGCCATGGCGGCCGCGACCTCGGCCGCGGGAAGGCACTCCTTGAAGGTGTCGGGGGCGATGGCGATCTTCACTGGATGGGGGGCTCCGGGATAGGGAGAAAACGTCGAACGTCCAACGGCGAACTTCGAACGTCGAGATCAAGAAGGAGCAGATGCCGCCTCTTGCCTCTTGGCATTGGCTGTTTGCCTCTACTCTCGAAGTTCGACGTTCGACG
>CAYWTX010000538.1:0-1928 GCA_964461295.1 uncultured Planctomycetaceae bacterium
GCCAACTCCTCCGCCGCCTGCGTCTTGGGCTTCCAGCTCAGCTTCACCCGCTCGGCCGAACCGAGGAACGCCTGCAACTTCGTGGCCTTCTTGCCCCCCGCGTCGACCTGGTCGGTCGAGGCCGCCAGCATCGGCTCGACGTCCACCTTGAGGTTCTCTTCGGGGATCGTCAGATCCAGCGTGGTGATGGCCGAGGAGGGAATGCGGAACTCAAGAATGTTCAGCCCCGGTTGCGTGACGAGTTGCCGCACGAAGTCGATCCCGATCAACCTTCGCCCCTTGCCCCTGGTAAGCAGCACGTATCGCCCGTCGGTAAACCGCAGCAAGGGCGCCGCGCTGTTGGCGTCCTTCCCCTCCGCTGTCCGGTCCCCCGCGGTCTCCACCTTCACCACCGCCACATCCCCAAGCCCGATGGGGACCTCGACCCACCCATCGGCGAGAATGTCCACCGTCAGGTCCAGGTGCATCGCGGCCAACTCGCTGTCCACCTTGCCGCTGAACCGCGCCGCCGACATCAGGTACGCCTGCGGCGCCGCATCCAGCGCGGCAGGCATCCCCTGGGCAGCCCGCCACAGCCGCTGGAACTCGTCGTACGGCAGGAAGACCCCCTGTTTCTCGCTCTCGAACACGCCCTTGAGCTTCTCGTACGGCACGTACACCTTGCTGGGCGGGGCCGCCGGCTTCGTGGCCGCGCTTTGCGCGAAAACCGCCGCGGGCGAAGCCGCGACGACAAGGGCGGTCAGAATCCATCCGAAGTGCGCGCGAACGCTGCTCATGGCAAGTCTCCCATTGTGGACACGGGTTCCGGCTGGACCAGCACTATGCCCTAAGACGCACGGTATGGCGGAAAGTTCACGGCCTCTCCCGGTCTGCTCCCGTTGTCGGCCCGCCCCTCCCCTCGCCTGAATCCCTCCACCCAGACCGCCGGTCGCCGCTCAACGGCTTGTCTGGCGGCGCTTTGCCGCCGGCTTGAGAACAAGCAAAGCCCCGGTCGGGCGACCAGGCCGTCGCCCGCCGGGGATCCGCTTGGTTTCCTCGACGCGCCGTTGAGGGCTGCTCGCCCCCAACGACCCTCTCCGCTACTTGCCGGCGTACTTGGCGATGAACTCGGCCTTCTTCGCGTCGCTCATCGAGTCCCACCGGGCGGGGCATCCGCCGCAGCAGAAACCGACCTTGGCGCCCTTGTACATCCGCGTCAGATTGTCCGGCACCTTCGCGGGATCGATCTTCGAACCCATGATCGGGCAGACATCGTTGATCACCCCCTTGGGACCTTCCGCGCCCTTGGCCGGCTCGGCCGTCTTGCCGGCGCAGCACGGCATCCTGCATTCCGGGCAGCACGTCCCGCCCGCCTTCATCTTCTCCGCCATCGCGGCCATGTCCTTCTGCACCTGCGCCAGCAGCGCCCGCACGGCCGCCAACTCCTTCAGGGCCTCGTCCTTCCTCCCCTCAGTCACGGCCTTCTCCACGGCCGGAATCTGCCTCAACGCCGAGTCCACGCCGGTGGCGATCGGACACGCCGGACACGCCGCCTTGGGCTTGTCGGCCGGCTTGACCACGTCGTCGACCGCCAGGGCAAGGCCGCCCGTCACGACGAGACTCGCCACGACCAGACGGATGCATCGTTTCATTGCTCGATCTCCTTAAAGAGGATCCTCGACTCACCTGCACAATAGTAGGCAAGCTTCCCGCGGCGCGTCGTCTTTTCACCACGTGACCCGTCGGATCGGTCTGATCCGTCCGATTCCCCCCTGCCTGCCGCCTTTCTTCCCCCGGCCGCCCGCGGACGCAGTCCGCCCGGCGCCCACGAAGGCGCCGTCACGAAATAACTTGTTCACGTTTCCCAGGTGGCACAGGTCTCCGACCTGTGCTGCACAGCTTGGAAAGCTGTGCCACCAAGACTGGCTTGCTCAGGTTATTTCGTGACG
>CAYWTX010000539.1:0-4489 GCA_964461295.1 uncultured Planctomycetaceae bacterium
ACCATGATGAGCAGATGCGGCAGCAACCCCTCCCACCAGCCGGTGAACTCGTAGCGGTAGGTCACCTCGCCCTTGTTCTTGATCGCCTTTTGCAGCCGCTCGTCGAAGTTGTTGCCCGCCGCGGCGTACGCGTACGCAACCCGGAACTCGCGGGGCTGGTCGGTCCGCATGCCCGTGGCGTCCTTGATCTGGCCCTCGATCTCCCTCTCGCGAATGATGAGGGGGCCGGTGAGACTGCCGTTCTCAGCGTGCGCCCAGAACTCCTGAGGCGAAATGGTCTGGCGGCGGTCCATGTGCCGGTAGAGGAACATGGCGAGGATGAATCCGATGCCCAGCAGCACGACCCACCCCATCAGCGATCGCCCGAAGCGATTCGGCAACTGCGGTGGAGTCCCCTGCCCGTTGGGTTTTTCGGGTATCTGGTTGCTCATAATTCTGCCACAGCCGATGGTGCTCCCAGGATGCGTCCCGACACATGGTAGCCGCTTTCGTCCCCCCAAACCAGAGCCTTTTCACACGCGGCGCGGGCGGCGTTCCGTGGGGCTTCACGGCTGTCACGAACAGATGGCCGTCGCAAGCCGGTGGAACGGGCACTTCCATTTCGGAGGCAGTCTTCGCCATGGGAGCCGGCAAGCCGTGCCTCCCACGCAGCTTGAAGTGGAGCGCCGAGTCGGCGTCTCGCGGCCTGTAGATTCCCGGCTGGGCGAAGTTCGAAAGTGTCGTCTGTGTGCTGTAGATGAAGTTGGCCGAATCGGCTTCTTCCAGGTCGAAGTGCTCTTGGATCCGCTTGATCGCGTCGAAAGCCATGGTGGCGCGAGTTCTTGTTGGTGCTGACCCCGCTTCGCCCGTCCGTCCACCAGGACGACACCCATCGTCGTATGCACCGGGAAGGACTCGAACCTTCGACCCGCTGATTAAGAGTCAGCTGCTCTACCAACTGAGCTACCGGTGCGGGGGTCAAGAACTGCCGACGGCACGGGCCGTCGGCAGTCCCGCCATTCTACAAATCCCCTCGCCCGCGCCAAGGCCAAAGTTGCAGCGGGGCGATTTTCGTACGCGAGGGGGAAGCGAATAGGAGAAGGTCGCCGCGCCGCGAAGCAAGCTGCCCGGGGCAAGGCGACGCGGGAGCAGGAACCCCGCCTTGGCTCACATCACGGCGAGGATCGCGCCGGCCGCCGCTTTGCCGAGGACCTCCGAGCCTTCGACGGTGAAATGCACGCCGTCGGGGTTCTGGATGCGATCCAGGCCCGCGCCCATCGCAACCGCGTACAGATCGTTCACCGGCACGCCCAGTTCGCGGCAGACCTCGACGGCCGCGGCGTTGTACGCCTGGACGTACTCGTTGTAGCGGCAGAAGTCGTTCCACCGCGAGTGGTTGGCGTTATGCGCGTCGTCGCGCACAGGCGTGGTCGTCGCCCAGATCGCCTTGGCCCGCGTGCGGCCGCCGATGGCCGAAAGGATCACGCCGACGTTGCGGCGGTAGTGATCCGGCGGCGTGACGGGTTCGCGCCCGCCGTACCAGATGGTCTTCAGGTCGTGCAGGCCCGCGTTGACGTGCACGACGTCGCAGGGGCGGTTGAGCACCCAACTGTGCAGGTGGACCAGCACGTTCGGCGTGGCGCCGCCGTTGTCCGGCGGCGCCCACACGTCGGCCAGGCCGGCCAGGTCGCGCCCGACGGTCTCCTGGTAGCCCATGCGGATGGAGTCGCCGATGAGGATGACGTTCTTCACAGGTTCACTTCCTGTCTTCCAGGAACAGCCGCTGGGCCTGGGCGTACCCGGCCGGGCTGCCGACGTCGATGACTTCGGCGGCGAGGCGGACGAGGTGGTAGTCGTTGGGGTGTCTGCGGAGGAGGAGACATTGGGCGGCGGTAAGCTCCATTTCCTCGCCGGGTCGGCGGTAGGCGGTGGAAAGCTCGCGGATGCAGTCGAAGATTTCCGGCGTGAAGAGATACACGCCGCCGTGGGCGAGGTAGCGGTCGCGCGGCAGGCTGGGCGTGACGAGGCGCTGGCGGGCGGCGGCGACGTCGGGCTTCTCGATGAGGTCGCGGCAGAGGTAGACGGACTCGTCGATCGGATCTCCGCGGGCGGCGCCGACGGTGGCAAGGCGCTGGGCGTCGACGACCTGCATGCCGATCATCGCGCAGCCTCGGTGGGCCTCATAGGCGTCGGCGACTTGCGCGGCCGCGGGGCGCGAATGTGCCGCGGCGATCAGGAGGTGGTCGCCCAGCAGGAGCATGAACGGTTGGCCGGCCATGAAGTTCTCGGCCTGGAGGACGGCGTCGGCGAGACCCCGGGGTGCGGGTTGGCTGAAGAAGTCGATATTGACGGGCAGTTCGGCGGAGAACTGTTCGCGTGCGGCGGCGAAGTAGCGGTGGCAGAGGTCGACGTCGCGCGGGGACACGACGAGGGCGACCTCGTCGATGCCGGCCTCGGAGGCGGCGATGCAGATGTGGTGCAGGATGGGCAGGGCTCGCCCGCGGCGGTCGGCGAGGGGGAACATGGCCTTGGGGATGGCGCGGCAGAGGGGGCCCATGCGTTTTCCCTGGCCGGCGATGGGGATGACGGCCTTGCGGACGAGTCGCTGCGTTTTCATGGCGGTGAGCATACGTCACGGCGGGGCGGTTGTGAAGGCGCCCGAATCGGCATAGGATCAGCAGGGATGGAGGCGATGGAAGGGATGGAAGGAAGGCGAGAGAGGAAGAACATGGGCAAACAGCAGCGGATCGTGCGGTTCCACGGGACGGTGCAAGGCGTGGGGTTTCGCTATGCGGCCTTGCGCACGGCGCAGGCGCACGCCGTGACGGGGACGGTGCGGAACATGCCCGACGGGACGGTGGAATGCGTGGTGGAGGGCGAGGCGGGAGAAGTGGACGCGTTCGTGGACGACCTGCGTGAGCGGATCAGTCCGTACGTGCGGAAGGTGGATCAGCAGGCGGCGCCGTACAGCGGGGCGTTCGGCGGGTTTGGAATAACCCACTGAAGCGAGCTTCGCTGGCTTCAGTGGGGCACGGACGAACACGGACTTTCACGAACAGACACGGACGGACGGAGACACTCGCGAGCCGTAAGGGCAGGCCCCCGGCACTACGTGTCCGTGAAAGTCGGTGTCCGTCGGTGTTCGTCCGTGTCCCGCTGAAGCGAGCTTCGCTCGCTTCAGCGGTTACTCATTCGCTGGCGGCGATGGCCGAGGCGATGGGTTGGAGGATCTGGGGTACGACGATCCGCTGGACCAGGTCTTCGCAGAGGTTCACCTGCTCGGTGAACGCTTCGGCGAGTTGGATGATGCTCCCCTGTCCGGGGTAGCGACGGACCGTGAAGTAGACGCTGATGGGCTCGTCGTCGTACTCGCCGGTGCGGACCTGGTAGCTGCTGGACCGGGTTTCGATGGAGATGCGTGCCTGGAGGTAGCACCCCTCGTCGAGGGCCACGACGATATTGGGCTCGAACTCGACCGGGCGCGCGCCGGGTTCCTGCGACAGAGCGGCCAGGGGCGAGCCGCTCAGCAGGGCCTCGGCGATGATGGCGTCGCGGTTGCCGCGGTAGTCGAGGTTGAAGCCGAACATCACGTCGAAGGCGTCGATGTCCAGCCCGGAGACGCCGAGGAAGTAGACGCTGCGATCCAGCACCCAGCGGTGGAAGTCCTTCGCGCGTTTCAGGTTGGGCGGATTGAACGACCCGCCGGCGAGTTGCTTGGCCTGTAGTTCCAGCCAGGAGTACACGCCGCTGTCGTGGTCGCCCTCCAGGATGTATTCGCCGGAGGGGTCGCGCTGGTAGAAGCTGCTCATGGCCGGGAATTGCTTCTGGACGGCCTCGTAGAAGTGCAGGACGGTTTCGCGACTGGTGGGCAGCGGCAGCGTGGTCTGGAGGTTGACGTTCAGGAAGAATTCGTCCGCTATGTTGTAGAACTCGTTACTCATAATGCGTTGGCTCTTTCGGGAGGATTATGAGTATAGCATGTGCGGCGGCGTACGCAACGGGGGGCAACTGCGGATTGCGGATTCGCCGGTCGGAGGTTGGTCGCGTCCCTGGATTCTCAGTTCCTTGGCAAAGACGGAAGAACGTCGCGTAGCGCTCACCATCTTGACGCCTCCCCCAGAAGTCGCCACAACCGCGACGTTCGACTACGAACAGCACTTCGCCAGTTGGCGAACTTTCTTTCGCCCCTTCAGGGCTCCACCGCTATTTGCTTGTCAACCGGGGGCTTACGCCAGTACGGTTCAGTTAAGGAAAGCAAGACGAAAAACGAGACTGTAGCGTCATCATTGCAGTTTCGAGACAGGTGGAGCACTGTCCTTCAGCCTGAAAGGCTGACGGAATACAGCCCAGGGCAACGCCCTGGGTACCCATGGCCCCCAAGATCAAGCCCTGAAAGGGCGAAAGAAATGGTTCCGTGCGGTTCTGCCGCCCTTACAGGGCTTGTTCATTGATGCTATGGCACCCAGGGCGTTGCCCTGGGCTTTATTCCATCAGCCCGTTGGGCTGAAGA